>JAFTWV010000016.1 GCA_017465155.1 Clostridia bacterium | reverse complement strand
CACCCTGGGAGGCACGATCCTGGGCACCGCCCGCACGCCCTTCCGCGACATGCGCAAGATCGGCGAGGACAAGGTGGACAAGGTCGCCGCGATGAAGAAGACCTACAAGGATCTCAAGCTGGACTGCCTGGTGACCCTGGGCGGCAACGGCACCCATAAGACCGCCAACCTCCTGTCCGAGGAAGGCCTGAACGTCATCGGTCTGCCCAAGACCATTGACAATGACCTGTACGGCACCGACTTCACCTTCGGCTTCCACACTACGCTGGATATTGCCACCGATGTGATCGACCGCATTCACACCACCGCTGCCAGCCACGGCCGCTGCATGGTTATTGAGATCATGGGCAACAAGGCGGGCTGGCTGACGCTGTACTCGGGCGTTGCGGGCGGAGCGGACGTGATCCTGCTGCCGGAGATTCCCTATGACATCAAGAAGGTGGCCAAGGTCGCCGAGGCGCGCGCCAAGTCCTCCAAGGGCTTCACCATCATTGCCGTGGCTGAGGGCGCTATGACCCCTGAGGAAGCCAAGATGAAGAAGAAGGAACGCGAGGCCAAGCGTGCTGCTGAGCATTTCTCTGCCAGCGCCTATGTGGCGCAGCAGCTGCGTGAGCTGGTTGGCGTGGAGGCTCGCAGCGTCGTGCCTGGTCATATCCAGCGCGGCGGCAGCCCCAATGCTTATGACCGCGTGCTTTCGACGCAGTTCGGCGTGCATGCAGCAGAGCTGATCCGCGACGGCGTGTTCGGTGTGACCGTAGCACTCAAGGGCAATGAAATCACTCATAACAAGCTTTCCGACATCGCCGGCGTACCGAAGCTGGTGCCGGAGGATCATCAGATGATCATCACGGCGAAGGATATGGGCATTTCCTTCGGCGACTGATAAGCATCCGCAGCGGGCTCTGCCAGCGTATTGGCAGGGCCCGTTTTTGACAAGGAGGAATCTTTATGCCGCTTGATTATGCGGATGTGTTTACCCAGCTGCAACCGGACTTTTTCGCATCGGAGCACATCCGCAGCCTGCCTGCAGAGGATATCTTCGATGAACAGATTCTTGACCTGCGGACCTTCTCGGAGGATGCGGTGGCGCTTGCTTGTCCGGCGCACATCACCTTTGGCCTGTACAGGGGAGATATGGCAGCGCTGCATGAGGTCATTCGCGAAGTTGAGGATGACTGGACTGAATATTTCAACGAGGGGGATCAGGTATACTGCGCCTTTGAGGGCGATCAGGTGGTCAGCTTCTGTCTGCTGGATGAATTCGGCGTTTATGAAGGAATGCGCATCGGCGGTCCGGGCTGTGTGGGGACGATTCCCCGCTGCCGGAAGCAGGGGATCGGCCTGAAGATGGTTCAGAAGGCGACCGCCATGCTGAAGGACGCCGGATTTGATATGAGCTACATCCACTATACCCATGTTGGGCACTGGTATGCCCGGCTGGGATATCAGACCGTTGTACGCTGGAACTCGCGCGGCATCGTTACAGAATGAACATGCTGCACAATATGAACAGGCCCTGCCGGTGCATGAAGCGAGCGGCAAGGCCTGTTTTGCATATGTACATCGTCGGGGTCAGAGTGCGTCAGTGAAACGAGTGCTGCAACTCGCTTACTTGCCGGCCATCTGGCGCTCGGCCTGCTCGATCAGGCGCTTCACCATGTAACCGCCGATATAACCTGCCTGACGGGAAGGAAGGTCGCCGTTGTAGCCCTGCTTGAGGTTGATGCCCAGCTCACCGGCGATCTCGTACTTCATGTTATCCAGCGCCTGACGGGCTTCGGGAACCATCGCGCCCTGCTGGTTGCTGTTGGCGTTGTTGTTGGTGTTGACGGGGGCCTGGGCCTGATTCTGATACTGGTTCTGATTCTGCTGATTGTTGTTCATATACATCGGAAAAGTCCTCCTTCAAAAATTGGTTGATCCCGCGAATCGGGGCGGGCGGCTGCTGACCGTCCTTCAGGCTGCTCCCGCGTCGGTTGACCAGGGAGCGTTTTTCCCTGTAAAGGGAGGGACTTACTTACCGGCCATCTGGCGCTCGGCCTGCTCGATCAGGCGCTTCACCATGTAACCGCCCACGTAGCCGTTTTCACGGCTGGACAGATCGCCGTTGTAGCCCTGCTTGAGGTTAACGCCCAGCTCGCGGGCGATCTCGTACTTCATGTTGTTCAGTGCGCCGCGGGCTTCGGGAACCATCTGGGAGTTCGACTTCTGATTGCTCATTGCTTGTCACCTCCTGCTCCTTTTTCCGAGACAGCCGCTGAGCGGGTGTACGCTGGCTGTCCCGGCCGTTGTACGCGACGCTCTTTGCTTGTCTCGGTAGGTATTGTGCGCAGTTAGGCGGCAGATACGCTGGTAATGGCTTGTTCTGTTTCCAGCAGCGATGCAGAATGCGACAAAATCACGGATCCGAGCTAAATTGCGTGCAGCAAGGAAGGAAAGCCAAAAAGAGAGGGAGAAGCCCCCTCTCTGCTGCAGGACGCGTCATGCCGTGAACGCTCCGACGGAAAGCCCGGTTTCGAGGCGGATGACAAGCTGCGTCGCGCACAGCGATGACTCCGGTTCGCAGCCGGACGGCATGCAGCCGGGCGAAAAGGAGCGGATATATCGCAGTACGTGCCGGGGAAGGCCATCCGAAAAAACAGCCGCGCCCGAATCGGACGCAGCTTGGGGCTGCCTGTACAGGATATGCAGCGTTGGCGCGATTATGCCTTTGCGGCTTCGATCTTTTTGATAATCGCGTCAAGATCGCTTTGCAGAGCGGTCATGTCAGACATGGTTTCCAGCTTGTCGCCAAGGGCCTCGATGGCGTCCATGACGGTCTTGTCGGCCGTCACGGCAATGGTGGAAATGCCCGAAATCACGCTGTCGATACGATCCTTGACGATGCCGCGCAGACGGTCGTCGACGCCGCCCTGGTACTGGTCGTCGAATTCAAGGCCGACGGCGGCTTTGCTGCCGGCGATGATGACCTGTGCGTCGTCCACCTCGGACAAACGCTCCAGCTCGTCCTCGATTTGCTCGACAACGCGGCGCGCCTTATCCATGGATGTGACGCCCGTTGCATCCGGGACAGCGGTGATGTTGGGCAGTGCTGATCCGTCCGTGCTGCCAAGGCCGTCGGAGCCGTCGCTGTTGTCCATGCCGTCGATCCCGTCCATGCCGTCCATACCGGGAATCAGGTCAGGCGATGTGGTAGGGGATGTGGTGACGGTTTGGGTCGGGGCGTTGGTTGCGGTGGTCATGTCCGGGCCGGCGGTACAGCCTGTCAGCACAGATGCGCCGAGAAGCGTCAGGGTCAAAAGGGTCTTTTTCACGATGCTTCACCTCCTCGTGCCGTATTGTGCGCAGGGATGACGCAGAGCAATCATGAAAAATTTACACCGGGTACCCTTGCATGTCGTGCAAGATGCGGTATAATAGAAGGCAGAATTTGATGATGAAGGAGGGCGCAGTATGGCGGCTTTGCTGGAGCAGCTGTTGTCCCTGGCGACGGCCGGGACGATGATCATCAGCTCGTCCCTGTTTGCGGCGGCGCCTCATAATGATGTGAACGGTTTGCTGTTTTTGCAGAACCGTCAGTGGCGTGTGAGCCGGTATTACGAGCCGGATACCATCAAGGCGCAGGTGCCTGGACAGCTGCAGGATATGCGTGCGGACGCTGCAGCAGCGCTGGAAGAGATGTTCGCGGCCTGCAAGGAGGACGCCGGCGTGACCCTCAAGGCTGTCAGCGGCTATCGGAGCTACCAGCGGCAGGCCACAATTTACAGCAACAAGGTAGACAGCACCGGCAGCAAGAAAAAGGCGGACGAATATGTTGCCCGTCCCGGCGCGAGCGAGCATCAGCTGGGCCTTGCGATGGACGTGGGCCAGAAGAGCAAGGAGAACCTGTCTGCTTCCTTTGGCAGAACAAAGGGCGGCAAATGGGTTGCGGAGCACTGCTGGGAATACGGCTTCATCCTGCGATATCAGGAGGGCTGGGAGGATGTCACCGGCTATAAATTCGAGCCGTGGCATGTGCGCTATGTGGGAAAGGAAAATGCCCGGCTCATCCATGAAGCCAACATTCCGCTGGAAACCTACCTGCTGATGCTGCGGCAGGAAACGCTGATCGATATTGTCCTGGGACAGGAGGAAAATGCTGAATGAAAAAGCTGCTTTGCCTGCTGGCGGCGCTGTGCATGGCCGGAACAATGGTGACGGCGCTTTCAGAAGAGGACAGCTCCATTGCGGATATCGCGGGAGTTGTGATGATTACCTACAATAACGTGCCGTGGAATTTCCCCATCGATCCGATGGAAATGGATCCTGACACGATCTTCATGGTAAACAAGCACATGTTCCTCTCGGATGACTATGTGCCGGACGATCTGGTGGAAATGAAGAAGCTGAAGCTGGATAAGGACGGCAACAATACCTCCGGCGGCGTGCGGATGGTCGATGGCACGTGGCAGCTGCAAAGAGAGTGCGCGGAAGCACTGGTGGCGTTGTGCGATGCCGCGCGCGCGGCCGGTCATGAGCTGTACCTCAAGAGTGGCTACCGCTCCTATTATAAGCAGGCGGTGATGTACGAAAACCGACTGGAAAAGTATGGATACGATGACGGCTGGGTCACCAAGCCCGGTGCAAGCGACCATCAGACTGGCCTTGGCTGTGACGTGGTGCCGAAAAACTGGACGGACCGGGGCATGAACGAGGACATGGCCAAGGAAGCGGAATGCCAGTGGATGGCTGCACACTGCGCGGAATTCGGCTTCATCCTCCGCTACCCATCTGATAAGGAAGACCTGACGGAGATCAATTACGAGCCGTGGCATCTGCGCTATGTGGGAAATCCTGCGGCAACCTACATCATGGAAAACGGCTTGTGTCTGGAAGAGTTCCAAATGCAGCTGCAGGCAGCGGTGGAGGAGTTCCTTGCTGCGGGCGGCCCGTCCTTCCTGGTGGAGGGCTTCGTGCAGGTGTCGGCGGAAGATAAGTACAGCAGGTATTGATGGGATGCGGAGACACCGAAAACCGCATCAGGAGCCCGGAGACGTGAGGACGTCTTCGGGCTCTTTGCCGTCAGTATGGCTGATTGGGCAGGAGCGGAGAGAATGACAGCGTACTTGCCTGACCTTTCATGGATGAGGCGTCTTGTGAATTTCCTGCATGATTTCCCAATGAGGACATTGCAATTTCCGGCAATATGCGCTATAATTATCACCGACTTCGGGGAAGCTGATGCGTCCCCGAACATTTCATGCCTGTACAGCCGTAATTTCCGACTGCTATCGGGCGGAGAGGAAAGGGAATATGTTTAAGATCAAGAGTCAGAACAAGTGGCTCCGCGGCGCGATTCCCGCGCTGCTGCTGCACTGCAGCATCGGTACTGTGTACTGCTGGTCCACCTTCAGCCAGAACATTGCTGAGTACATGGGTCATGCCAAGTCCGATGTGGAATGGGCGTTCAGCCTGGCCATCTTCTTCCTGGGCATGTCTGCTGCCTTCCTGGGCAGCGTGGTGGAGAAGAATATCCACCGTTCTTCTCTGATCGCGGCTGTCTGCTTTGCAGCCGGTATGATCGGCAGCGGTTTGTTCATGATGTACGGCCATGCCAATCAGGGCAGCACGCTGGCGCTGATCGGTATTCTGGTGTGCTACGGCTTCGTCATGGGCGTTGGTCTGGGCACCGGTTATCTGTCTCCTGTCAAGACGCTGATGCTGTGGTTCAAGTCTACGCCCGGCCTGGCTACCGGTCTGGCTGTTGCGGGCTTCGGCGCGGCCAAGGCCATTGCCACCCCCATCATGGAGGCGATGATGAAGTCCATGACCGTGGACAAGATGTTCATCATCCTGGGCTGCGTGTACTTTGTGATGATGTTCATCGGCCACATTCTGCTGGCCAAGCCTGCTGACTGGCATGAGCCCGCCAAGCAGGAGAAGGGCGCCCGCGCGATCGACGTGATCAAGCAGAAGCCTGTTGTGTTTGTTGGCATCTGGCTGATGTTCTACCTGAACATTACCTGCGGTCTGGCCCTGATCTCTCAGGAAAAGATGATCTTCAAGGCCATTGGTCTGGCGGATATGGTGGCTGTGCTGGGCATCGTGAGCGCGGTGTTCAATGCCGGCGGCCGCTTCTTCCTGTCTGCGGCTGCGGATAAGCTCAAGAGCCGCAACACCATGTACAAGTTCATTTTCATCGTGTCTCTGGCAATGACCGCGGCTGTCGTGCTGACCCAGGGCATCGTGGGCGCTTCTGCGGGCAATGCGGTGCTGATGGTGCTGGTGCTGGCGCTGGTCTTTGCGGTCAACGCGGGCTACGGCGGCGGCTTCTCCAATGTGCCCACTCTGCTGAGCGATCACTATGGCATGAGCAACATCTCCGCCATCCATGGCATCACCCTGTCTGCCTGGGCGATCGCTGGCCTGACCGGCAACCAGATGGCCAACTGGATCGTCAGCAAGTTCGGTACGGCGGTCGAGATTGCGGGCAACACCGTGAACCCCACCGGCTATCAGACCGTGCTGTATGTGACGCTGGTGATGTATGTCATTGCTCTGCTGTGCAGCCTGTTCCTGGTGCGCGGCGAGAAGAAGGACAAGTAATTCAAGGAATCAAACAGCGTGCGCCGCAAACTGCAGTGCACGCTGTTTTTTATTGTGCATCCGCAGGCTGGGACACGTGCGGGTGCTTTTTGTGTTGGCAGATGCGCCGGTCACCTGTTTTCCTCAAATCTGACAAGGGAGGGGTATCGGATTTCGTTGATCTCGGCTTTACGGCGGATGACTGCTTCCAGATCGACGTCATACAGATTGGCGATGGCGATTGCGTAGTAGATCACGTCCCAGATTTCTTCGTCAATTGTACCCTGAATATGCTCCGTGTCAGGGGCCTTCGCACCCTTACGCATCGCGCAGGATAACTCGCCTACCTCCTCCGCCAGCTTCAGAAAATAGTCTTTCTGCAGCTCGGGGTGGTAGTCCTTCTGACGAATCCAGTTTTGTAAATACCGGATTGTCGTCTTTCCGTCCATGATGAATCCCTCCACAGGCAGGATGATTGATTTCACTGTGTTCAGTATACCACGAAGCTCGGCAGGAAGCAACCAACAAATGTTTACAGTATATTAACAATTAGACCAACTTTGACCTATTGACTATCTTTGACCAATGTGTTATGATGTAATCACGGTTCAGGAATGAGCCGGTTGAAAGCAGGAAACAATGACCATATCGACTGACCATAAAGGAGGAATATCATGATGTATACTGTGCTGCCTTATCGTCGTCCTGTTTGCCCGGAGCTGATGGCTGACCGTTTTATGCGGGAATTCTGCGGCATGCCTGCCCGCGCGCCCCGTCCGGGCTTCCGTGTGGATGTGCGTCGCGAGCCCGAGGCCTTCATTCTGGAGGCAGAGCTGCCTGGCGTGAAGCTGGATGACATCACGATCACCGTTGAGGACGATGTGCTGACCATTGCCGCAGATGTGAATACCCACAAGAAAGAGGAACACGATGGCTATGTGTACTCCGAGCGCCGGAGCGGTCATGTGGAGCGCCGCTTCTCTCTGGAGGGCATCAGGCAGGAGGGTATCACCGCTGCCAGTGCAGACGGTGTGCTGACCATCACCCTGCCCAAGGAGCAGCCTGAAGCGGCGAAGGAGCCCCGACGCATTGCGATCAATGCCGCAGCCCCCGCCATCGAGGCGGCAGCGGAGGAATAAACAGAAAATGGACTGCAGCCCATACGGGTCGCAGTCCATCTTTTGTTGCAAAAGCTGTGTGATCAAGGCGCTCCGTCTGTCACTGCCAGCTCAAACCAGAAGGTCGAGCCTTGTCCGACGGTGCTGTCTACGCCGTACTTTGCGCCGTGCTTCTCCAGAATGCTCTGCACGATCGAAAGGCCCAGACCGCTGCCGATGACGGCGCGCTTGTGACTCTCATGCGTGCGGTAATAGCGGTTCCAGATCAGCGGCAGCTCATCGGGGGCAATGCCCTTGCCGCTGTCGATGACAGAAATGCGCACGGAGCCGTTTTTGCGCTCCTGCGTCAATGTCACGGTGCGATCCTTGCCGGTGTAGGTCAGCGCATTGCCGATGAGGTTGTAGACCACCTGGGAGATGCGCTTTTCATCGGCGGTGACATGCACGGCTTCCGTGGGATCAAAGCGGACGACATAGCCGTCGTTTTCTGTCAGCTTCGCCACCCGCTGCACGATGCTCCGCACGCTGTCGGTCAGGCAGAAGGGGGCGATCTCCATGGCGGTATGGCCGGTCTGCAGGCGGCTGAAGTCCAGCAGCTCGCTGACGAGACTGGTCAGGCGGTTGGTCTCGTCAATGATGATCTGCATGTTTTCGGGGTTGGCCTCGCCAGGGATGTCGCGCATGACCTCGGCATAGCCGCCAATCATCGTCAGCGGTGTACGAAGGTCGTGGCTGATGTTGGCGATCAGCTCGTGCTGCAGGTGATCGACCTTCGCCAGCTCATGCGCGGCATGGCTGAGGGTTGCGTTCAGCTCGGCCATTTCACGGTAGCTGCTGCCCCGCTCCGGCGGATCGTACTGACCGTGGGCCAGCGCGCGGGCGGCTTCATTGGTTTCGATGATGGGCAGTGTGACGCGATGCGCAATGAAACGGGCCATCAGTGCTGCGCCAGTCAGCACCACGACGGAGATTACCATCAGCTGCAGCCGGAGGGTGGAGACTGTCGTGTCCAGCGGCGTGATGATGGTATTGAGCAGCAGGAAGGCCGGTTCGCCCGATGGCAGCGTAACACGGCTTGCGCACAGCAGGCTTTGATGCTCGCCGCTTTCGATGGGAGGAACATAGCCGTTGTAGCTGTGCAGGTTGATGTTTTCGCTGATCTGCACGTTGAACAGCTCCAGCAGCACACTGCCGTCTTCCGGGGCAAGCTCGCACCAGTCATTCAGGTTCTGGGTAGACATGCGGTGAATCAGGCAGGAACGGCTGTCGCTGCTGGAGCAGATCGTCTCGCCCTGATCATCCAGGAGGATGATACACATGTCGTTGCGGCTGGCGTAATGCTCCATCAGACGGTCGAGGCGCGGGCTGGCCAGATTCTGTGCCACAGAGTGACTGGCAGACTGGATATGGCGCGTCTTGTCCCAACGGTAGATGTCATCCAGCCACACGATCTGGCATAGCCACAAAAGCAGGATCACAAACGCCACAAAAGCCACCAGATACAGCTGTACCCGGCGGCGGATGCCCGGCCGCTTGTTAACGGGCCGAGACTTCATTTCCTTATTCCTTTTCAAAGCGGTAGCCAACTCCTCTGAGGGTCGTGATGCGTCCGGCGTATTGTCCCAGACTCTTTCGCAGGAGCTTGATATGTGTATCCAGCGTTCGGTCGTCGCCGTAGAAATCGTAGCCCCAGACCTCGCTGATCAACCGTTCGCGCGTCAGGGCGATGCCGCGGTTGCGAACCATATAGAACAGCAGATCATATTCCTTGGGCGAAAGATTGACCGTTTCGCCCTCGATGGTGACGCGGCGGGCGGTAAAGTCCACCACCATGTCACCCACGGTCACCTGCTCACCGCTCTGTTCAGAGACGCCGCGACGCTTGAGAATGGCCGCAATGCGCATCATCAGCTCACGCGGAGAGAAGGGCTTGACCACATAATCATCCACGCCCAGCTCAAAGCCGTGAATGCGGTCATACTCCTCGCCGCGGGCAGAGAGCATCAGCACAGGCACATCGCTGTTTTTGCGGATTTCGCGGCAGGCAGAAAAGCCGTCCAGCTCCGGCATCATTACATCCATGATGATCAGGTCGTAGCTGTGCTCACGGCACATGGTCACGGCTTCCATGCCATTGGCAGCTTCCGCCACATCGTATCCCTCAAAGGCGGCATATTTCCGGATCATGCCCCGGATATTCGCCTCATCATCAACAATCAGAATGGTCATCGGGTACCTCCGTCAGTATATCTTCAGATCATCCACGTCTTCAGTATACTTCTTTGGTGCCGGAAATGCAAGCGTTATCTGTAATGGAACCATATTTGTCGCTGCTGCTCATCGCGCTGGAGGGTCAGCGTGAAACCATCAGCTGCACCGTTCATCATTTCATCCAGATGGGCGGCGTTTTGCAGCGGTTCGTCCCCGGCAAGAAGCAGGTAATCGCCCGGGACGACGCCGGCGCGATCCGCGGGGCTGCGCTCCGCCACGGCAAGGACATAAACGCCCTCCTCCTGATCCAGCAGCATCAGGCCCATATCAGCGCTCTTCTTCGGCCTTGTGCCGCTACCCTGCGCAGCCTCCGGGGTCATATATCCGCCCGTCAGCAGCACAAAGGATACGATCACAGCCATTGCGGCCAGCTTCCTGCGCACAGCGATACCCTCCCTGAGAATTTGTTACAATCATTATAGGCGGTATGCGTGACGGGCAGGTGAAATCGCCTTGATTCCTGATTGAAATTGCGCTATACTGTGGGTGACGAAAGCATCACAGAAGGAGGCTGTTCCATGACAAAAACAGTCAAGCGCCATGAGATTCAGGGCAATATGGGCACCGGCTTATTGAAGGTGCTGGCCCTTGTGTTCATGTTTATCGACCATGCGGGCAAAATGTGCTTTCCGGCCATTGCGGAGCTGCGGCTGCTGGGCCGCGTCGCCTTTCCGCTGTATTGCTGGTGCATGGTGGTCGGCGCGTGCTATACCCGTTCCTTTCCCCGGTACCTGCTGCGCATCGGGCTGATCGGCCTGATTTCACAGCCGCTGTATATGGTCGCGCTCAACCATCCCCTGACGGATTACAACATCTTCCTGACGATGTTCGTGGGTCTGTGCGGCTTGTGGGGATTGCGCAGGCAGCGGTTCCTCAGCCACATCTGGGCGCCGTTGCTGGCGCTTGTGGCGGCGCAGCTGCTGGGCGTGGATTATGGCTGGCGCGGCGTGCTGCTGATGTTCCTGCTTTACGGCGCACGCAACAGCCGCACGGGGATCGCGGCTTTGATGGTCGCCTTCTGCCTGTTCTGGGGCACGACCAGCAGCAGCGTGACTGAGCTGTTCGGCGTATCGCTGGTGCCGCTTTTCCGCTCGGAGGTTGGTTCGCTGATCTCTCCCTGGTTCAAAATTCAGGCTTTTGCGCTGCTGGCGCTGCCGCTGATGCTCATCCGGACCAGCCGAAGGATGCGTATGCCCGGCTGGCTCAGCTACGCCATTTATCCTCTGCATCTGGCTGCGCTCATCGGTCTTGAATACCTGATGGGCAAGACTGTACACTGGGAACACCTGACAAAGGTATGGACGCAGCTGGTTGGCCTGTGGAACCAGCTGATGGCACTGATATGAGGAGCACGGACGTGGATGCTGCGCTGCAGCACGCCATCCGGCGCATGACGGACGAGATCTGCCGAATCCTTGCAGACTGCGTGCCTGCGGTCTATCTGTATGGCTCTGCCGCCGGAGATTACCGCCATGGCTGGAGTGATATTGATCTGCTGGTGCTGACAGGCCGGCCCATGACGGACATACAGGCCGGAAAGCTGCTGATGCTGCGTCAGACGCTGCAGGACGCGGAGCCGGAGACTCCCTTCTACCGGAGCTTTGAGGGCGGCATGATCGACCTCGAAGCCTTCCTGAACCGGACGGACAGCCGTGCTGTGTACTGGGGCACCAGCGGACAGCGGATCACTGCGCAGTATGCAATGGATTGCTTCAGTCTGCGGCTGCTGCACGAGCATGGCGTGCTCCTGTATGGCCCGGATGTCCGCAGCTGCCTGCCCTGTCCGGATACAGACGAGCTGCTTCATGGCGTGCAGGAGCATCTGCGGGCTATCCGCATCCATGGTCAAGGCGGACGCAGCCTGTATACCTTTGGGTGGATGCTGGATATTGCCCGGGGATTGTACACGGCAGAGACGGGCTGTGTTGCCGCAAAGACGGCTGCGGGGGAATGGGCGCTGAACCAGGGGCTTTGTCCGGAAGCGCAGGCGCTCCGGCTGGCGCTTCGGGTTCGGCAAGACCCGTCGCTGAAGCAGGATGCATCCGTTCTTGCCCGTGCGGAGATGTTTGGCCCTGCCATTCAGGCCTTTGCAGATGTGCTGGAAGAAGCGCTGGAACGCAGAGGTCTGCCGCTTCGGTTTCGATGAGGACTCCCGGGAGGCTTCGGCCTCCTTTTTTTGTACCAATTTAGAACAGGCAGGATGCTGTACTTTTCGGCTGTGCGTGTGTATAATAGGAGCAGGATGGGAAGGGAGGCCGTGCGATGACGCTGAACGTAGATGAAGCGCTGCGGTATCTTGGCGTGCGCAGTGATCCGGACGGCACGCTCCATGCCCAGATGACCGCGATGGCAGAGGAGGTCGCTGCGAAGCACCGGCCGCGCTGGGTCTGGCGAGCCTTTGCAATCGACCGGACAGAAGGAAAACTGACCCTGACCGGGACGATGCTGACGCTGCCCGGACATACGGCAGAGCGTATGCTGGCGGACTGCCGGCAAGCGGTGCTGCTGGTATGCACCCTTGGCACAGCCTTTGACGCATGGGTGCGTGCCGAGCAGGCCCGGGACATGCGTCGCGCGGTGCTGCTGGACGCGCTGGGCAGCGCATGGGTGGAGACAGGCTGCGACACGGCGGAACAGGAGATTGCCGCCCGGTTTCCGGGCATGTACCTGACGGACCGCTTTTCGCCCGGCTACGGTGACCTTCCGCTGGATGTGCAGCCGGAGCTGCTGTCTGCAGCCGACGCCCGGCGACGCGTAGGCGTGTACGATACGCCCTCCCGCCTGATGAATCCTCAGAAGAGCGTTACCGCTGTCATCGGCATTGCGGACAAGCCTCAAATGGCCAGGATCCGCGGCTGTGCATATTGCGCGATGAACAAAACATGCGCGCTACGAAAGGCAGGAACACCCTGTGATATTTGATAAACAGAAGCTGATTTTTCTCGACGGTGCGATGGGTACGATGCTCCAGCGTGCCGGCCTCAGGCCCGGAGAATTACCGGAGCTGCTTGCGTTGACCAATCCGGCGCTGCTGACGGATATCCACCGCCAGTACATCGGGGCGGGCAGTCAGATCGTCTATGCAAACACCTTCGGCGCGAACCGCCGCAAGCTTGCGAAGTATGGTCATACGGTAGACGAGGTTGTTGCTGCGGCAGTCGGGGCTGCGAAGGCTGCCTGTGTGGGTACGGACGTCAGGGTTGCCGTTGATATCGGCCCGTTGGGTGAACTGCTGGCTCCGCTGGGAACGCTGCCCTTTGAGGAGGCTGTGGAGCTGTTTGCAGAGATTGCTGCCGCTGGTGAACGGGCAGGCGCTGACCTCGCTGTCATCGAGACCATGACCGACCTTTATGAGACGAAGGCGGCCTTGCTGGCCGTGAAGGAAAGCACGTCCCTGCCTGTCATGGTGACGATGACCTTCGAGGAGTCCGGCCGAACCTTTACCGGATGTACTGTGCGATCCATGTGCCGGACGCTGGAGGGACTGGGTGCGGATGCGATCGGCCTGAACTGCTCCCTCGGCCCGAAGCAGCTGCTGCCGCTCCTGCGTGAGATCTGTGAGAATACCCGTCTGCCGGTTATTGCCAAGCCCAACGCAGGCCTGCCTGACCCTGTCGACGGCCATTATGACCTGACGCCTGCGGAGTTTGCGGCGGCGATGGAGGAGGCTGTCCGGTGCGGCGTGAGCATTGTGGGCGGCTGCTGCGGTACTGATCCGGCTTATATCCGCGCGCTGCATGATGCGGTGCAGAGCATGTCACCCGGCGAGCGTACCTACCGCGCTGTTCCGATGGTCTGCACGCCCACCACGCCCGTGGAGATCACCGGCGTGCGGGTCATCGGCGAGCGTATCAACCCCACAGGTAAGAAGCGCTTCCAGCAGGCGCTGCTGGAGAGCGATCTGGACTATATTGTCGATGTGGCCATTGCCCAGGAAGATGCGGGTGCATCCATCCTTGATGTGAACGTCGGCTATCCCGGCGTGGACGAGGTGACGATGCTGCCGCGCGTGGTGCAGAAGCTGCAGGAAGCTACTACGCTGCCTCTGCAGCTGGATTCAACCAATCCCGATGCGCTGGAGGCTGCTCTGCGCGTGTATAACGGCAAGGCTGCGGTCAACTCCGTCAATGGCGATGAGAAGGTACTCAGCCGTGTGCTGCCCATCGTAAAGAAATACGGCGCGGCGGTTATCGGACTGACGCTGGATGAATCAGGCCTGCCCGCTACTGCGGAGGAGCGCATTCGCATTGCTCAGCGCATTCTGGATGCGACGCAGGATTGCGGCATCCCGAAGGAGGATCTGTGGATTGATTGTCTAACACTGACGGTTTCGGCTCAGCAGGAGCAGGCGGAAGAGACGCTCAAGGCTGTCTGCGGCGTGACGCAGCATCTGCAGCTGACCACGGTGCTGGGCGTATCGAACATCTCCTTTGGCCTGCCCAACCGCCTGCTGATGGCTCAGACTTTCCTCATTCGCGCCATGTCAGCGGGTTTGCTGCTGCCCATCATCAACCCCAACCAAAAGGAAATGATGGACGCTGTGGCTGCCCATCGCGTCCTGAATGGCGAGGACAAGGGCTGCAGCGCCTATGTTGAGCGCTTTGCCCAGACGGCCGAAGCCGTGACGAAGCCTGCCGCAGCGTCTGCTGCTGCGATGACTCTGGATGACGCTATCATCCGCGGGCTGAAGGCGGATGCGGCGAAGCTGGCAAAGGCTGCTATGGAAACGGAGCCTGCGCTGACGCTGGTAGAAAAGCACCTGATTCCTGCGCTGGACAGGGTTGGTGCAGAATATGAAGCGGGCAAAGCCTTCCTGCCTCAGCTGCTCAGCGCTGCGCAGGCTGCACAGGCTGTGTTTGGCGTGATTCAGGACAGCATTGCCGGCGAAGGCGGTGCAGCGGTGAAGAAGGACAAGGTCATCATCGCTACGGTCAAGGGCGATATTCACGATATCGGCAAGAATATCGTCCGGACAGTCATGGAGAACTATGGCTATGATCTGATTGATCTGGGCCGGGATGTGCCTCCGGAGACCATCGTGGAGACTGCTGCCCGGGAAAAGGTGCGTTTGGTGGGACTGTCAGCCCTGATGACCACGACGCTCCCGGCCATGGAGGAGACTGTCCGGCTGCTGAAGGCCATGCCGGAGCCCCCGGCGGTGATGGTCGGCGGCGCGGTGGTGACAGAGGACTATGCCGTGCAGATGGGCGCTGATTATTACGCCCGGGATGCAAAGGCTGCCGTTGAAATTGCAAGGAAGGTATTTGCCTGAATGCGGCGAAATGATATATATCTCCTGATGACATTATGAGGTGAACGCAATGCCCATCAAGATTCCCAACGACCTTCCCGCAACTTCGAAGCTGCGGGGCGAGAACATCTTTGTCATGACTACGCAGCGTGCATCGACGCAGGATATCCGCCCGCTGAAGATTCTGCTGCTGAACCTGATGCCCACCAAAATCGCTACGGAAACCCAGCTGGCGCGTCTGCTGGGCAACACGCCCCTGCAGGTGGAGCTGGATCTGCTGATGGTTCGCGACCATGTCAGCAAGAATACCTCTGCCGAGCACATGCTGGCCTTCTACAAGACCTTCGATCAGGTTTGCGGCAACACCTATGACGGCATGGTCATTACCGGTGCGCCGGTGGAGCAGCTGCCCTTTGAGGAGGTTGACTACTGGGAGGAGCTGTGCACCATCTTTGAGTGGACGAAGACCCATGTCACCAGCACGTTCCATATCTGCTGGGGCGCACAGGCTGGCCTGTATTACCACTGGGGCATCCAGAAGAAGCAGCTGCCCAGGAAGCTCTCCGGCGTGTACCGTCACCGCGTGACCCACAAGGGCTCCATCCTCTTCCGCGGCTTCGATGATACCTTCATGGTGCCCCAGTCCCGCTATACCACGGTGGACAAGGCTGATATCCTCAAGGTGCCGGAGCTTAAGATCCTCGCGGAATCCGATGAGGCAGGCGTTTACGCCATCTCCACCCACGGTGGGAGGCAGGTGTTCATTACCGGTCATTCCGAGTATGACGCGGACACGCTGCTGAACGAATACACCCGCGACGTGAAGGCCGGCATCAACCCGGACGTGCCCGTCAACTATTTCCCCGATGATGATGATACGAAGGAGCCCGTCTGCACATGGCGTTCCAGCGCGAACCTGCTGTACTGCAACTGGCTGAACTACTTTGTCTATCAGGCCACGCCCTATGACCTCAACAAGGTTGGTCTGGTGCTGATGGACGATCATATGAATCCCAATCGCTGAGAGGAGGAACTCCCATGCTGCTGATCAGGAACGCACACCTCAAGCCCATTACTGCGCCGGATATTCCCTGCGGCCAGCTGCTCATTGACGGCCGCAGGATCATTGCCATGGGCGAAATGGTGGATGCTCCTGCGGGCTGTGACGTCTACGATGCGCAGGGCTGTCTGGTGACGCCGGGCTTTATCGATGCGCACACCCATATCGGATTGCACGAGGAGGCTGTCCGCTGGGAGGGCGCGGACTACAATGAGGTTTCCAGCCCCATTACGCCTGAAATGCGCGCCATCGATGCGATCAATCCTCGTGACGAATCCTTCCGCATTGCGCTGTCCGGCGGCGTGACCACCGCTGTGACTGGTCCCGGCTCTGCTAATGTGATTGGCGGTACCTTCTGCGCCATCAAGCTCCACGGCAGCAACGTGGATGACATGATCCTCCGGGAAGCTGTTGCGATGAAGATTGCCATGGGTGAAAACCCTAAGGGCTGCTACGGACAGCAGGGCAAGAAGGCTCCCGTGACACGCATGGCCATTGCCGCCATGCTGCGCGGCACCCTCGCCAAGGCGAAGAAGTATGCCGCCGATGTTGATGCGGCTAAAGCGGAGGGCAAGGCGCTTCCCTTCGATTTCCAGATGGAGGCGATGCTGCCTGTCATCCGCAAGGAGATTCCCCTCAAGGCCCATGCTCATCGCGCGGATGATATCCTGACTGTGCTGCGCGTATGCCGTGAGTTCGATGTGGATGTCACCCTCGATCATGTGACGGAGGGGCACCTGATTGTGGAACAGCTGGTGGAGGCAGGCAAGCCGGTGCTGGTGGGCCCGAGCTTCGGTTCCAAGAGCAAGTTTGAGCTGAAGGAGAAGTCCTTTGAGACCCCTGGCATCCTCAACAGGGCCGGGCTGGAAGTCTGTATCATTACGGATGCGCCGGTCATCCCGCTGAACTATCTCCCCCTGTGCGCCGGCCTTGCTGTCCGTGAGGGACTGGATGAGGATGCAGCTTGGCGGGCGATTACCATCAATCCTGCGAAGGTTGCGGGTATTGCGGATCGTGTCGGCTCGCTGGAAGTCGGCAAGGATGCGGACGTTGTTGTGTTCGACGGTCATCCGCTTCGGGACATTCAGGCCCGGGCCAGGCAGGTGTTCGTCAACGGTGAACCGGTACTGTAAAAAAGGCGCAGCGTCCTGTTTGGAGGACCGCGGAGGTCGTGGTACGGCCTCCGTTTTTTGTTCTTTTTTTGTACAAAGGGAGGCACTGGAAACGTTGCCGGTACGTGTCAGACGGTGCATCTGCGGCGGGAGAAGGAACGGCAAATCCCGATATATCAGTACTGGTAACGTTTACAAGTTGAGGATGGTGCAAGTTGAACAAATTACTGCACCCAATTCAGGGAGAATGGCGGTAAGAAACGGCTGAAATGCTTGACAAGCCATGATAAAACGTATATCATAGTAAATACACCGGGCCGCAATAAGGTGGAGTTTATCCCGCAGCGCAAACGTTTACGGGATGCATACCTGCGGCCAATATGTAAGGAGGAATAACCAATGAAGAACGTTACCAAGCTCATTTCGCTGGTGATGGCTCTGTGCATGCTGCTGGGCGTTGTGCCTGCCATGGCAGAGGCTGTTCCGTCTCCTGCGGCGGATGCGGTGACTTCCACTGCGTTCCTGATGTATGCTGACGGCGCATGGGTCAACCAGATCTGGAATCCCGGCGAGCAGCCCGAGGGCATCAAGGTTACCGAAGCCAAGATCACTGGCGAGGGTGACTACACCGTCGGTCTGGATTTCACCGGCACTGCTGACGGCGCTGCTGCTGGCCTGGCCTTCACGGCGCTGGGCATCTCCGAGGGCGAAGGCAACTTCCCCGGCTGGAAGATCAAGATCAACGAGATCCGCGTCAACGGCGCTCCGATCGCGTTCCAGAAGGGCTACACCTCTTCTGACGACCAGGTCGTGACCCGCATGAACATCTACAACGAGTGGGTTACTGAGCTGCCCGCGGACGCCCGTTCCTTCGACGGCAACATCGCGGATGCAACCGCCCGTATGGTTGACGTCGCCGATTTCGCGTCTGTGCAGACCTTCGAGGTTGACTTCAGCTTCATCAAGCAGGGCATCGACACTGCGTACATCATGTATGCTGACTCCTCCTGGGCTCAGCAGTACTGGCTGGACGGCAATGCCTACGGCGGCGTGACCGCGACCAATGCTGTGGTGACCGGCGCTGGCGACTACACTGTCGGCCTGGACTTCACCACCACCGAGGCCGGCGTTGCCAACGGCATCGCCTTTACGGCTCTGGGCATCAAGAAGGGCGAGAACCTCTTCCCCGGCGCTCAGATCAAGATCAACGCCATCCGTGTCAACGGCGAGGCCATCGAGTTCAGCAAGGGCTATACCTCTTCTGACGACGGCGTCGAGACCCGTATGAACGTCTACAACGCCTGGGTGAGCGAGGTTCCCACGGATGCTTCTGTCCGTTCCTGGGACGGCACCACCGAGGGCGCTGCTCCTGTCATCATTGATCCTGCTCTGCTGGCTGAGGTCAAGACCATCGAGATCGACTTCACCCTGCTTCCCAAGGCCGACAAGGCGTTCCTGATGTTCGCTGACGAGACCTGGGCTGTGTCTGCCTGGAATCCCGGCGAGTATGCCGAAAACAACACTGTGACCATCGAGGGCCCCGGCACCTACTCTGTGAAGGTTGACTTCGCTGAGCCTGTGACCAGCTTCGCCTTCCTGGCTGTCGGTATCGCCAAGGGCGAGCTGACCTTCCCCGGCTACTTCATGGACGTGACTGACGTGAAGGTCAACGGTGAATCCATCGAGATCACCAAGGACTTCACCACCACTGACGAGAACGTCACCACCCGTGTCAACATCTGGAATACCTGGGTGACCGAGCTGCCCGCGCAGGCCCGCCGTCACGATGGCGACCTGGAGGGTGCGACCACGATGATCGCTGCTCTGGAAGCCCTGTCCAATGTTTCCTCTCTGGAAGTGACCTTCAACTACATCTACGGTGAGCCCGCTGTGGCCGAAGAGCCCGCCATGACCGAGGAAGAGCTGAAGGCTGCGCTGGCTGCTGACTACAACGCTTACGTTGCTGTCCAGTCCGAGAGCTATATCTTCCGTAACGACTGGTACGAGCCCACCTACGGCCGTGACAGCGTTGATTATCCCGACTACTTCAATCGCCTGACCGGCTGGGACGCCGAGAGCAATGCGGTTGATTACGGCGGAACCTTCGTGGACGCTGCCATCACCGGCAACGGCACCTACACCGTTACCATGACCACCGGCGATCATGGCTTCGGCGAGGATACCCTGCTGCGCTTCCTCCGCGTCACCACCGACATCCCCTCCAAGCTGGTTGCGGATGGCCATGTGACCATCTCTGACTGCAAGGTCAAGATCGGCGACGGCAAGACGCAGGAAGGCCTCACGGTTGTCACCGACGGCGACTACGTGACCATCGTTGTGCGCGACGAGTACAACAAGATCGAGCCTGCCTTCGGCTACATGCCCGGCCCCAACACGGCAGTGACCTTCACCTTCACCGTGTCCGGTCTGGCTGACTAATTGTTGAAACCAATGCCCACGGCGCTCTCCTGCTTCGGCCGGGGAGCGCCGCGGGTGCTCTTTCTTCAATACCAGAGCGCTGCCTGCGCGTGCGGGCGGCAGCGGTACCATCCGCGACAGAACCTCTGTCTGCGTCCGGGTGTGCTGATGAGATGATGCGGTACAGCAGCTGCAAACCGTTATTTCATCAGCGCACCCACATCCTGATGCCAGGCGCAATCCTGCGCATAGAATTGAGGGGACGTTATGCAAGCAAATGCAATTCCGCAGGGAGTGGAGATCAAAGGAAGCTCCCTGAACAAGGTACTGATGTGGCTTACGCGTTTTGTGATTACCATCACGGGAATGATGGTGTTTTTCCCGGTGCTCAATCCGGGCCGTATTTCCACACTGATCAATGAGAATGCATCGCTGTTCACCACGGCGATTTCCTATGAGACCATCACCAACCAGATGGCCTATCCTCTGCGCCGCGGCATGGTGGAGCCGATGAACTTCTACCTGCTGATGGCGGGTGCGGCAATCGTGGTTCTCGGCATCCTGCTCAACTGCGGCGGCGCCTGCATGTCGCTGGGCAACAACCGCATGAAGCGCGTGGGTCTGCTGCTGCCGATGCTGGGCGCTGCGGCAATTGTCGGCGGTCTGGTGCTGATTCATCATGCGTATACGCTGCTGGAAGCCGCTGCTGCGGCCAGTGCCTCTGCGTTCAAGCGCATTCAGCCGGCGCTGCCCATGGGCCTGCAGGTATTTGGCGTGGCAGCGGTGCTGGTGTTCCTGACGACGCTGCTCGCGTGGCTTACGCTGCCCAAGGAGCGCGAGGAAAAGATGGAAATGGATGAGAAATTCCGTCTCTTCCTGCTCTTCCTGCCTGTGCTGCTGCTGACCTTCATTTTCTGCTACCTGCCCATCTACGGCTGGCGCTTTGCCTTCTTCGATTACAAGATCGGCGATTCGCTGACGATGGAAAACTTCGTAGGCCTGAAGTGGTTCACCTACCTGTTTGAAAATGAAGCGACCCGCAACGACCTGATTCGCGTGCTGCGCAATACGCTGATCATGTCTGGTCTGGGTATTGCGACCAGCTGGCTGCCCATCGCGTTTGCCGTGCTGCTGGCGGAGGTGCGTTCCTCCAAATTCCAGCGCCTGGTGCAGACCCTGACCACCATCCCGAACTTTATTTCGTGGGTTCTGGTGTATGCGATCGCCTTCGCCATTTTCTCCACGGACGGTTTTGTCAACTCCTTCCTGCGCAACGTGATGGGTGTAACCGGTGCAAACACCGACTATCTCGCCAGCGCGGACTGGATCTGGGTGAAAATGCTGCTGTGGGGCACATGGAAGGGCCTTGGCTGGAGCGCCATCGTTTACATCGCGGGTATCGCGGGCATTGATCAGCAGCTGTACGAGGCTGCAAAGGTTGACGGCGCGAACCGCTTCCAGTGCATCCGTCACATCACCATTCCCGGTCTGATGCCCACCTACATGGTCATGCTGCTGATGAGCGTGGCGGGCATGCTGTCCAATGGTATGGATCAGTACCTTGTGTTTGAGAATCCCATCAACAAGAGCATGATCGAGGTGCTGGACCTGTATGTGTATAACATCGGCATCAAGTCCGGCCTGATCCCGATCTCGACGGTTGTGGGCGTGTTCAAGTCCCTCATCGGCGTTACGCTGCTGTTTGGCGCGAATGGCATCTCCAAGGCTGTCCGCGGCGAGAGCATCATTTAAGGAGGTCGATGAGAGATGAGCAAGAAAGTTCGCAATCACATTACCCGTACGCCGGGCGATATCATCTTTGATTCGCTGCTGTACATCTTCTTCGGCGCGTTTACGCTCCTGTGCGTGTTTCCGTTCTATTACCTGCTGATCAACACGATCTCCAATAATGATGCTGTGACGGCGGGCCATGTCAACTTCTATCCCATCGGTCTGCACCTGAAGAACTACATTGCTCTGAAGGATGTGGCAGACCTCGGCTCCTCTGTTGTGGTAACAATCGCGCGTACCATTATCGGCACGGCGCTGATGGTGATTGTGTCTGCATGGGCGGGCTATCTGGTTACGAAGCAGAAGATGTGGAAGCGCTCCTTCATGTACCGCGCGCTGGTGATCACCATGTATTTCAACGCCGGTCTGATTCCGTGGTATATGAACATGCTGATGCTGGGCCTGACGAACAATTTCCTGGCCTACATCATTCCCGGCATGATCGCGCCCTACAACATCATCCTGGTGAAAACCTACATCGAGAGCATCCCTGCATCGCTGGAGGAATCTGCGGTCATCGACGGCGCGAACACGCCCACGGTGTTCCTCAAAATTATCCTGCCGCTGTCTGTGCCGATTCTGGCGACCATCTCCATCTTCGGTGCGGTGGGCAACTGGAACTCCTTCCAGGACTCCCTGCTGCTGATGAGCTCCAAGCCCGAGATGTACACGCTGCAGCATCGTCTGTATGTGTACCTGAACCAGTCCTCCAATCTGGCGGCGCTGGTCTCCGGCTCCGGCACGCTGTCTCAGGCACAGGCGGACAACATGCTGTCCTCCCGCGTGATCAAGTACACCGTTTCGATGGTTTCCATCATCCCGATTCTGCTGGTTTACCCCTTCATGCAGCGCTTCTTCGTGAAGGGCATTATGCTCGGCGCTGTCAAGGGATAAGCCGGGGATCCTCCCGGCGAGGCGGCTCTGAAACCGCCAACCCGGGCAGACGATATCGTTACCTAATGGTCGGATGCCATTAAAATATGAAAGGAGACCCCAACATGAAGAAGTTCCTGTCTCTGGTGCTGGCGCTGCTCATGACCCTGGGCTGCTTCTCTGCTCTGGCAGAGGAGATTCCCTACTACAAGGTCACCAGCGACCTGTACGAATTCTACCCCCTTGATGACAAGACCATCACTCTTGAGATCTACAGCCAGCTGGCCAACTACAACGGCCTGCAGACTGGCTGGAGTGCAACGCTCCTGAAGGATCTGTTCAACGTTGAAGTGGTTATCATTCCTGATCAGGATGGTACCTACGAGACCCGTATGGCCGACGGCAATCTGGGCGACATCGTCGTCTGGGGCGCCAATGGCGAGGATTACAAGCAGGCTGTCAAGAAGGACATGCTGCTGGACTGGGATGAGGACGACATGGGCGCGACCTATGCTCCTTACATCTTCGCCAACTACGGCGACGCGCTGAACACCAACCGCGTGGTGTCCGAGAATAACGACACGCTGTATGGCTTCGGCATGGACGTTGCTCTGCAGGAGGGCGCCCACAAGTCCTTCATGTACTCCTGGGATCTGCGCTGGGATCTGTATTCTCAGCTGGGCTACCCGGAGATCAAAAATCTTGACGACCTGATTGAGGTCTTCAAGAAGATGAAGGAAATCTGCCCCACCGACGAAAACGGCAATGAGACCTATGCTGCTTCCCTGTGGCCTGACTGGGACGGCAACATGGTCATGTACGTCAAGGCCCTGGCTACTGCCTACTATGGCTATGACGAGCTGGGCTTTGGCCTGTATGACCCCAACACCGGCGATTTCTACGATGCGCTGATGGACAACGGCCCCTACATTGAGATGCTGAAGTTCTTCAACAAGCTGTATCGTGCAGACCTGCTGGATCCCAACTCCATGACCCAGACCTACGACCAGATGGGCGAGAAGGTCAAGAACGGCGGCGTGTTCTGGGGCATCTTCAACTATGCTTCTTCCATGACCTACAACACCACCAAGCACCTCGATGAGGGCAAGATGATGTATGCCCGCGTACCCGATGAGGCGAACCCCATCGTGTACGGCATGTCCACCCTGGGCGGCAGCCGCATCTGGTCTGTCGGCAACTACACGGCCTATCCCGAGCTGTGCCTGGCGATCCTCGACTTCCTGGCGACGCCCGAAGGCTCCATGACCATGTGGTATGGCCCCCGCGGTCTGACCTGGGATTACAATGAGCAGGGCGGCATGTACTTCACCGAGCTGGGTCTGCTGACCAGCGCCGACTCCAAGACCGACCTGAACGGCGTGGAGTGGACTTCTCCCTATACCGGCAAGACCTACACCCTGTCTGGCACCTTCAACGACGGCTGCCTGCAGGCCAACAACACCACCCTGGCCCGCGACATGATCAACCCCGACGGCAAGCTCGGCGAGGCGTTCAACAAGGATACCTGGGTGTCTGTGCAGACTGCTGTGTCCTACCCGATCCAGCAGGATTGGCGCGATTGGTCCGGCGTGTCTCTGGTTGATCAGTATTTCGAGAAGGTCAACAAGTATACCGTCATGCCCGACCTGCCCTACTCCGAGTCTCTCAAGAGCGACGAGCTGAAGGTCAAGTGGGATCAGTGTGCCAAAGCGATCACGACCAACAGCTGGCTGGCGATCTATGCACGGAATGACGGCGAGTTCAACTTCCATGTCATGAACATGAAGAACCAGTGCAAGGGCTACGGCTGGCAGGACTGCCTCAACTGGTCTCTGGGCGAGGCTGCGATCAAGTGGCAGCTTCAGCAGGAGCAGGAGGCCATGAAGGCGAACTGATCGACTGCGGTTGATACAAGCTGACAAGTAAACAAAAGGAGAGGGCTTTGCTTCAGCAGGGCTCTCTTTTTGTGGCTCTTTCCAGAGCGTGAGGGAAACGAAGGTCTCCGATGATCAGGGACGTATGAACATTCATCGTCGCTTTCGCCTCAGCGAGTCCCCACTGGGGACCCGCTCGCACGGAATGCCCAGGCCACGGCAAGGATTTCATTCCTTGACCCATTCGATGAAGCTGCAAGTTCATTGCGTGCTAAATCAATAAGTTGCGCTTAAATAGGGATTTGACGGGTAGTGACATGATCGAGTAGCCGCCATATCCAACTTCGCAACACTCAGACCCTTCAGTAACACCCCCGCCCAGCCGCCAGAAGCGCGGAGTTCCGGCCGCGACGCCGAAGGGGAGCGGCACATCGACAAACAAAGGAGCCATAGAGAAACGGCACGTCCCTGCGAGGCTCATGTGGGAAAGACGACTCCGGGCAAAGCCTACCATGTGGGGGCGGGGGGGAGTCCAGAGGGGGTGGCAGTCCACAGGCACAAGTCTGACACCTCCTCTGCAAAGTCGCAGCATTGCTCCTTTGCGTGTTGAGCGGCAGCCGCACCGGCTTGGAAGAACGCATGCGGTACGTGGAATGCAGAAATGCCGCGCACGCATCAAACTGACAAATTCGGATTGATCGCATTCTTTTCTCTCACGTACTGTGAAGAACCTCTTTTGTGCGCATACGAAAAGCCGTCCGGGTGCTCCGGGCGGCTTGCTATGGTTTTTACAGAAAGTGTGGGAAGGAGGCGGCAAGCGAAGCAGAGGGAAACTGGGCTTTTTGTGATGACTCCTGTTTGGCAGCTTTCGGTATGCCGGGGAAGCGTGTCAGCTCCGCTGCTGCAGCCTTTCGATGATTTTCAGGATCCGCGGCCGGTTGTACCGCTGGAGGATTACAAAAAGCATGTCGAATGCCGCAGCCAGAACGGACGTGATGGCAAACACGGCGGGTTCTCCCAGCCAGACGGAGGCAGCCAACGGCAGGAAACTCAGCACTGCGATGGCTTCGTGTACCAGCTCAGCCTGACACATTGCCTGCGCAATCTCGTCCCATGAATGCTGATGCCGGTCAAAGAGCTCAGGTTCATAGGAGGGAAGCGCCGCTTTCCACCGCGATACCCGCAGGAATGCGTACAATGCTTTTTCGAATCGGTGCTGCCGGAACCAGCTGTGATAGTAATCGGCGCGGTTATGCATCAGCTTGTCGATGATAAACCCCACGCCAAGGCGCATCAGCAGGTGATAGGAAAAGGTGGCGGCGGTGATGGTCAGCGGTGTGATCTTCAGCAGTGCGAAGATAAGCGTCAGAAACACTGAAATCAGCGCGGACAGCTTCATGATACGGGCCATTTTGCTCATCGTGTCCTCCGGTTACGCGATGCTGCCCTGATTTTTACGGATCGTGATGGGACATTCGCCCGCCCGCTTGTACGCATCCAGAATGATTTCACCGATGCTGTCGGCGCTGATGAAGCCGTTCACAGGGTTCTTTACGCTGTCAATGTGGCCGTTGACGGTGGCCTGTACGTCGCTGTTTTCAAAGCTCAGGTCGCAGCCCTCCATCGTGCAGTCCTCCAGCACAAGGCCCTTGCAGTAGCAAAGGGGCTGGGTGCCGATGATTCTGCAGCGGACGAGACGCAGGTTGGTGGAGTACCATGCCAGATATTCACCCTTCACCACGCTGTCGTAGACGGTGATGTTTTCTGCGTGCCAGAAGGCGTCCTTGGTGTTCAGCACACAGTTGCGGAAGGTCAGGTTCCTGGTGTACTGGAAGGAGTATTTCCCGTGCAGGGTAAAGCCGTCAAAAACGGCGTCGGTCGTGTGCAGGAAGGGATATTCGCTCGTCAGGGTAAAATCCTTCACCTTCAGGTCATGGCACATCCAGCCGAACTCGGTGGATTCGGCGCTTCCGCCTTCGATCGCGATATGGCGGCACTCGCGCAGGGCCTTGATGCCGTTCATGGCGCAGTCGGTGATGGTCATGTCCTCATCATACCAGAGGGCGGCGCGGCACGTGTCGGTCATGCGGCAGCGCTTCATCGTGCCCCCGGTTACATGCCACAGGGGATAGCGCAGCCGGAGATCGCAGTCGTCCAGATGGACGTTTCGGCACTCCTTCAGCGCAGATTCGCCGTCGGCAGGGCCTTCGAATACACAGCGGACGACCTCTGCGCCGTTCAGGCCATACAGGGCGCGTTCTTCGTCCAGAACAAGGTTCTCAAAGCGTTCCATGGTGATACTCCTTGCGGTCGTAAAAATACATACATGTTTATGATACCACTGCTTGACTGCGTGTGCAAGGGGAACAGAAAAGATAACTGCCGTTTGACAGGGGCAGATAGATGGCGTATGATAGCAGCAGGAGGGGTGATGATGAAACAATACGATGTAACGGCGCTGGGAGAGCTGCTGATTGATTTTACTTCCTGCGGGGTCAGCGGTCGTGGAAATCCGCTGATGGAGGCGAATCCAGGCGGTGCGCCCTGCAATGTGCTGGCGATGCTGGCAAGGCTTGGACGCAGTACAGCTTTTATCGGCAAGGTTGGCAGAGACAGCTTCGGCGATCAGCTGCAGGCCGCGCTTAAGGAAGCGGGAATCCATACGGAAGGCCTGCAGAGAGACGCGGATGTTCCAACTACGCTGGCGTTTGTTCACACGGGAGAGGGCGGAGAGAGATCCTTCACCTTTTATCGCAGGCCTGGTGCGGACATGATGCTTCACCCGGAGGAGACGCCGCAGGGGGTGATAGCAGCGAGCCGCGTGCTGCATTTCGGCAGTTTGTCCATGACGGACGAGCCGTGCCGCAGTGCAACGAAGACGGCCGTTGCTGCAGCGGAAGAGGCGGGCGTGCTGCGGTCCTTCGACCCGAATTTGCGTCCGGCACTTTGGCACAGCATGGAGGACGCGCGTGCGCAGATCAGTTGGGCGCTGGCGCACTGCGATGTGCTCAAGGTTGCAGACAATGAACTGGCTTTTCTGTCCGGTACAGAGAACGAGGACGGCGGACTTGCGTGGCTGCGGAAGAATACCACGGCACGGCTTATTCTGCTGACCAAGGGTGCGGCGGGCAGCCGTGCGCTGATGGATGATAAGGATGTTGCAGAGCCGGCATTTTCCGTTGTTCCGGTTGATACCACGGGCGCGGGAGATACCTTCTGTGCGTGTGCGCTGCATCATGTGCTGGAGAAGGGGCTGGGGATGCTGAATGAAGCAGGCCTACGGCGCATGCTGCGGTTTGCCAATGCAGCTGCGGCGCTGGTTACGACGCGCTGGGGGGCACTGCGTTCCATGCCGTCGCCTCAGGAGATTGATTCGTTGCTCAGGGCATGATGTATCCAGATGAAGAAAGAGGATACGCATCTGCTCAAAGCTGACATGACGGCGCGGGCAGGGGATGAAAATACAAAAACAGACGCGAAGGGGCTGCCGCAGTGAGGGTGATGGAAAGGAAGAAGTTATCCTTCACTTTACATCACGACAGTAACTGATTGGCAGCAACAACCGAAAACGCACGCCGTGAACAGTTTGCGTTTTCCTGTTTTGTTATTATAAAATAAAAACGACAGACTTGAATTTGTCAGTTTGATGCGTGCACGGCACTTCCGCATTCCACGCACCGCATGCGTTCTGCCAAGCCGGTGCGGCTGCCGCTCAACCCGCAAAGGAGCAATGCGGCGACTTTGCAGAGGATTGCTTCCGCTGCAAATCAATCCTGCATGGAAGAAAATGCATATCCACAAAACAAGTTCAGATTTGGTGTTTAGCTGTATTGTTTGTTGACTTTTGATTTGCAGCTTGGCGGATGTGCTGCTTCTTCTTTCTCAATCCTGAGAAAGAAGCAAAGAGGGCCAGAGGGGGTGTCAGACTTGTGCCTGTGGACTGCCACCCCCTCTGGACTCCCCTCGCCCCCCACATGGTAGACTTTGCCTGGAGTAGTCTTCCCCACATGGGCCTCGCGGGGGCGCGCCGTTTCTCTATGGCTCCTTTGTTTGTCGGTGCGCCGCTCCCCTTCGGCGTCGCGTCGCGGCCGGAACTACGCGCTCCTGTGCGGCTGGGCGGGGGTGTTACGAAAGGGTCTGAGTGTTGCGAAGTTGGATATGGTGGCTACTCGATCATGTTACTACTCGTCGAATCCTAATTTGTCGAGTAAGCGGGAAACTCATTCCCCACTATTGGGAGAGGGCGCAATGATACGCTCCATTCCTGTGCATTGCGTTTTCACAATTCGTAGATGGAGCAAACAAGTCTACCGATCCATAAGCAAACGAGCATCCGAACACCGGATGCTCGTTTGCCTATCGAAGAATAAATTTGTTCCTTAAGAATCCTCCCTCAGCGTTTGATACTGCGACAGCCCTTGATGCTTGCGATAGCGGCGCTGTGTTACCAGTTTACCTTGCCCGGCTTCAATTCCAGCTCCTGACTCCTGACGGACACCCGTGTTCCCGGTGCAATGCTGCTTGTGATGAAAGCATTGCCGCCGATCACTGCGTCGTGGCCGATGATGGTATCACCGCCCAGTACCGATGCGCCTGAATAGATTGTCACACGATCCTCAATGGTGGGGTGACGGCGTCTGCCGCGCAGGCTCTGACCGCCGCGGGTCGACAGGGCACCCAGCGTTACGCCCTGATAGATCTTCACATAATCGCCGATTACGGTTGTTTCACCCACGACGATGCCCGTACCATGGTCAATGAAGAAATAACGGCCAATGGTAGCGCCGGGGTGAATATCAATGCCGGTGCGGCTATGGGCATATTCGGTCATGATGCGCGGAATCAGGGGAACCTTCAGCAGGAAAAGCTCATGGGCAATGCGATTGACCATGATGGCTTGCAGGCCGGGATAGGCGATGATGATTTCATCCATGCTCTGTGCTGCGGGGTCGCCGTCGAAGGCAGCCTGCAGATCTGTTTCCAGCAGGGCACGCACCTGCGGCAGACGGTCAAGGAAGCGGATGGTCAGCTCCTGTGCCTGTGCATCCAGCGCCTGCGCACGGTCTGCATCCACCGTTTCGCCCTCGCGCAGTGCAATGGCAATCTGCTGGCCAAGATGATAGGCTACATCCTCCATCAGTGCGCACAGACTGTGGCGCATGGAATATACGCGATAGCAGGGATCGCGGAAATAGCCTGGGAACAGCAGCCGCTTCAGCTTCGTCAGGATGGCGATGATCACATCGCGATCGGGCTGACTGAAGGGCTCGATGCGGTCAATATGGCGGCCAAGGCTGTAATCCGCCAGCAGCGCGTCTGTCAGGCGGGCGATGTTTGCGTCGATGGTACGGGGAGTGTCGGTCATGCGGGAGGCCTCCTCAAAATGGGGGATAGTGGCATTGTACAACGCCATCGGCGCGGTGTCAACCGGTCTGGCCGGCAGAAACAACGGATGTACACTCCGGCAGTCCGGGCGTTCTTGCACAATTGGCCGAATGATGGTATACTGAGCAGTGAAAATCCTCTTGAAAGGAATGAAGAATATGCGACAGCAGCTGATCGACCTGCGCGCCGCGATGGCAGCGCATGGCGTGGATTACTACATGGTGCCTACGGATGACTTCCACGGTTCAGAATATGTGGGCAGCCACTTTAAGTGCAGGGGCTGGGTATCGGGCTTTACGGGCAGTGCAGGTACGCTGCTGGCTGGCCGTGAATGGGCTGGTCAGTGGGCGGATGGCCGCTATTTTATTCAGGCGGCGCAGCAGCTCGAGGGCAGCGGCATTGACTTGATGAAGATGGGCGAGCCCGGCGTTCCGACACTGACGGAGTATCTGGAAAAGCACCTGCAGAAGGGAATGACTCTCGGCTTTGACGGCCGCGTTGTCAGCGCGAAGATGGCCGCGCGGCTCCGTGCGATTGCCGAACAGTGCGGCGCATCGGTCGTGTGCGAGCATGATCTGGTAGGGGAAATCTGGACGGATCGCCCTGCGCTGAGCGCACAGCCCGTGATGGAGCTTCCTGCAGAGCTGGTTGGAAAGAGCCGTGCAGAGAAAATCATGGATGTACGAGCTGCCCTGACCAGGGAAAATGCGGATGCGGTGGTGATCGCATCGCTGATGGATGTGTGCTGGCTGATGAACCTGCGCGGGGGAGATGTGGCGTGCACGCCTGTGGTGCTCTCCTTTGCTGCAGTGACAGCGGATGAAACGGTGCTGTTCGTCAATCCGGCGGTGCTGAGTGAAGAAATTGTGCAGCACCTGCAGGCAGATTATGTGACGCTGCGCCCCTACGACGCGGTGTATGACTATGTCAGTGCGATTCCGGCGGGAACGAAGCTGATGATGAATCTGAACGTGGTCAACAGCCGTCTGGAGGCTTGTGTCCCGCAGGGCGTGACGGTCATCGACAAGCCTGATCCTACGACGCTTCCCAAGGCCATGAAGAATGAGAAAGAAGTCGACAACTTCCGCATCGCTCACATCAAGGATGGTGCGGCGGTAACGAAGTTCATGTACTGGCTGAAGAAGAATGTCGGCAAGATTGAGATGGATGAGCTGTCTGTGGCAGATAAGCTGGAGGAGCTTCGTGAGGAGCAGCCTAATTATATCGGGCCGAGCTTCACACCCATCATGGGCTACGGCTCCCACGGCGCAATTGTGCATTACGGCGCAACAGAGGAGTCCTGTGCCAGGATTGAGCCGCGCTCCTTCCTCCTGTCGGATACGGGCGGTCATTATCTGGAGGGCAGCACGGATATTACCCGTACCTTTGCCATGGGTCCCCTGACGGATGATGAGAAGCGCTTCTACACCCTTGTGCTCAAGGGCAATCTGCAGCTGGGCAATGCGCAGTGGAAGTATGGCTGCACGGGTGCAAGCCTGGATTATCTGGCGCGCGAGCCCCTCTGGCGGCTGGAGATGGATTATAACCACGGTACCGGTCACGGCGTGGGCTACATGCTCAGCGTGCATGAGGGCCCGCAGCGCATCCATTGGGGCGGCGGCAATACCACGCCGCTTGATGTGGGGATGATCACCTCCAATGAGCCCGGTTATTATCTGGAGAATGCGTTTGGCGTCCGCCTGGAAAACCTGACTGCGGTGAAGGAGGTTGCCACCACGGCATATGGGCGTTTCCTGCGCTTTGAGACGCTGACCATGGTGCCCTTTGACCTTGACGCGGTGATTCCGGAGCTGTTGGGCGATGAATGCGTGAAGCTGCTCAATGCATATCATGCCAAGGTTCGCAAGACCCTCAAGCCTTATCTCACGGACGAAGAATATGCATGGCTGACGGATGCAACCCGCGCCATCTGAACTGAATGATGAATTGAAACTGCAAAGGCGCAGCTGGGCTGCGGCTGCCGCCTGCAGATGATTACATAAGGAGAAATCTGCCATGAAGAAGCTTCATATGGGACCCGCTGCCTGCGCCCTTGATCTGGGTGACGGCAGCGAGCGTGCGGAGTATGTCAATCAGGATTACATCCTGCATAAGCTCGGCCGGCCCCACCGCGGCGTGAACATCATGTATACCTACTATCCCCATGATAAGGAGTGGCCTGCACGCATTTCCGAAGCCTGCAAGGACCTGAATGTCTCCTTTGCCTGGGATTACCCCTATGACGATTACTTCCCGTATGACGTGAATGGTCAGCCCTTCGAGCAGATGAAGGATATCCGCCGTCATGGTCAGGAGGTGCTGCTGACGCTGACGATCGACTGCGGCCTGTCCGACGAGGAGCTGCGCAAGGTTGCACGTCAGCTGCGCCCCTATGGCCGGATGATGATCCGCATCAATCATGAGTGCTGCGGCAACTGGTTCCAGCATAACAAGCGCTATACCTATGAGCAGGTCGGCGCGTTCTTTGTGAAGTTTGCAGGCATCATCAAGGAAGAAGCCCCCAATGTCAAGACCATTTTCTGCGGCGGCTGGGGCAAGGAGGACGGCACGGTCGAGCGTGAGGAGGCCTTCAGGGATTGCTACGCTGCTGCGGATATCTGGAGCTGCGACTGCTACCTTGCGCTGCATTACGGCTGGCCCTATAACATTGCGGAGATCGGCGGCGAGGGCTTCAAGGCAGACTCCGTGCAGATGAACGTCGACCTGTACAACCGCACCTTCAAGCGGGCCTGCGAGCTGGCGGGCGAGGTCAAGCCCATGACCACCGCCGAGTTCAACACGGACGGCGATGTGACCGGTCCCCGCATGCAGGGTGAATCCGTGGTGCGATTCGCTCACTACTGGCGGGACAACAAGGTGGACTGGTTCAAGGCTATCAGCATGTATCAGTTCCGTGACCGCGGCCGTCTGGGCCTGGAAATTGAGGATCCCAACAATTCTGCTGTGGGTATTGAGCAGCCCATGCTGGCTCAGTACCGCGATCAGGTGCTGCATGACCCCTACTTTATGCCTGCCATGACAGAATGTGGCGAAGCCGCCTTCCCGGTCAAGCTCCGCTGGGGCGGGAGCGAGGATGCAGACGGTGTGGCGATTTCGGTGCACTTCGACGCAAATCCCGAGTTCTGTGAGATGACAGTGGAGCAGGAGATCGGCCTGATGGTGGAACTCAACGGCCGCTGGTTCTACAAGGCTCCCAAGACGAAGACCATCGACATGATGAGCGCCTTCTTCGACACGAAGATTGATGCGCCCTGCGACCTGACAATGAAGATCTTCGCGCCCCCTGCCGATGGCCTGAACGTCGACGACGGCAGCGAGGACTGGGCGGTCAACTACCGCACGGTGTTGGAAAAGGCGCCGGAGATGCGCATCCGGTATGAGGTGCCGGGCGTGGTGAAGTGAGCGCTTGAAATGATGAACAGCGTGTGTTTCACGCAGGCCCGGGAGCGGGTATATATACTGTGAAATCACCCGCAACGGAGGAATGCAGATGAAACTCATCTCCTGGAATGTTAACGGTTTGCGTGCCATCCTCGGCAAGAATTTCATGGAGGCTTTCGCGGAACTGGATGCGGACGTGTTCTGTCTGCAGGAAACAAAGCTTCAGGCGGGTCAGCACGATCTGGAGCTGCCCGGCTATCACCAGTACTGGAACTATGCTGAAAAGAAGGGCTATTCCGGCACGGCGGTGTTCACAAGGGTCGAGCCGCTCTCCGTGCGCTATGGCATCGGAGTGGAGGAGCATGACCAGGAGGGGCGTGTGATCGCACTGGAATTTGCTGATTTCTGGCTCGTGACGGTCTATACGCCCAATTCCCAGCGGGAGCTGACTCGGCTGGACTATCGCATGACGTGGGAGGATGCATTCCTTAGCTACATTCGTTCGCTGGAGGCGAGCAAGCCTGTTGTCTACTGCGGCGACCTTAATGTAGCCCACAAGCCTATCGATCTGAAGAACCCCAAGTCCAACATGCGTAACGCCGGCTTCACGCAGGAAGAACGTGATAAGCTGACTGCCGTCCTTGAGGCAGGCTACATCGATACCTTCCGCCACTTCCACCCGGATACGGTGGATGCGTATACCTGGTGGAGCTACATGTTCAAGGCGCGGGAGAAGAACGTCGGCTGGCGTATTGACTACTTCATTGCGTCGGAGAAGCTGCGTGATCGGCTGATGAGCGCCTGTATACATCCCGGGGTGATGGGCAGCGACCATTGCCCGGTGGAGCTGGTGATTGACTGAATTGCATAGGAAAACCGCCGTACGGAGATAATCTGTACGGCGGTTTTTTATGGGTGATCAGACATAATAGGGGTTTGGCTTAAAGAGTAGAGCAATCGTGTCGATGACCCAGCCGATGCCGACCAGACCGCCGGTCAGAAGATACAAAATACCCATACCCACTTTGCCTTCGTAGAATTTATGCGCTCCCAAGAATCCAAGAAACAGGCAGAGGAAAAAAGCTGCCCATTTGGAGCGGGCACGAGCATAGCGACCAGCGCCATTCACATTGGTATTGACGTTAGAATTGGCGTTGTTGATGACAATGTTGGGCTGTGCTGTTTGCTGGTGCATTTCTTCGACCTGACAACCGCAATGTGTGCAAATGACAGCTGCTGCCGCGATCTGTTGACCGCAATGCTTACAGAACTTTGTGCTGCTGTTAGTTTCCATTTTAATGCCTCCTGTATCCTAAGTGCAAGGGATTTTTATCCTTTTGCTGTTTATATCATACCATGATTGGGGAATATACGCAAGTGCGTATACGTGGGAACACGTAAATTTTTATGCTGGTTGCGGAGGTGTGTGCCAATGCCAGTTAAAGATGCGGTTGTTATAAGATTCCGCGAGATCTGTGAGGAACGAGGTATGCGATGGAATGAGTTGGCTGTACGTGCGGGGGTTACGCCATCTTCGGTGTATAGTATGGCGGATGAAAGGCGCAGAGAACTATCAATCAATCTGATCAAGAAGCTCTGTGACGGGCTTGAAATAACGTTGGGAGACTTTTTCAATGCGCCATTGTTTGATGAATTGGAACAGGAGATCAAGTGAACAGCATACAGGGCTTCTTGTTTTTCTTGATGTTTCGGAGCGTACCCCTTGCGCTGAAACCGATTTCAGGGTATAATCATCATAGCAAAAATCGACGTTCCCGGAGGAAAACAGATGAACAAGCAGGCTTTCTCAAACCCGATTGACCTGAAGAATGTCACTGTCACCGACCCTTTCTGGCACCGTGAGATGGAGCTGGTGCGCCAGGAGGTGATCCCGTATCAGTGGGACGCCCTCAATGACCGCGTGCCGGGCGCTGATCCCAGCTGGTGCATGCGCAATTTCCGCGTGGCAGGCCGCATGATGGCGGATCAGAAGCGAAAGGGTGCGCAGTATGTGCCGCCGAGCTATACCTACCGCGGCTTCAATGCCTTGCCGGAGGATCCCGCGCATCCGGAAGAGGACAAGTTTTACGGCTTTGTTTTCCAGGATTCGGATTTTTCAAAGTGGATAGAGGCGGTAGGGTATTCGCTGACACAGCATCCGGATCCGGAGCTGGAAAAGATCGCGGATGAAGCCATTGATATCGTTTGCGCAGCCCAGACGCCGGATGGTTACCTTGATACCTACTATATTATCAACGGTATGGATGCGGCGCTGACCAACCTGCGCGATCATCACGAGCTGTACTGCCTCGGCCATTTGGTGGAGGGCGCTGTGGCATATTATCAGGCTACCGGTAAGGATAAGCTCCTTCAGGCAGCCTGTCGCTTTGCGGACTACATCGCTGACCGCTTTGGCCCCGAGGAGGGCAAGTGCAAGGGCTATCCGGGCCATGAGATTGCCGAAATGGCACTGGTGCGGCTGTATGAGGTGACTGGCCAGGAAAGATACCTCAAGCTTGGTAAATTCTTTGTGGATCAGCGCGGTCAGAAGCCCTTCTATTTTGCCATGGAGGACAAGGACCGTACCGAAAAGGCTGGCCAGAAGTGGCGTGGGAATCTCAATGATGGATCTGCCTACCATCAGGCGAACAAGCCTGTCCGTGAGCAGGATGAGGCCGTAGGTCACGCTGTGCGCGCAGTGTATCTGTATTCCGGCATGGCGGACGTGGCACGTCAGACTGGCGATGATTCGCTGCTGGCAGCCTGCGAGCGCCTGTGGGACAATATTGTCACCAGGAAGCTGTATGTGACCGGCGGCATCGGCGGTACCCATGTGGGCGAGGCCTTTTCCTACGCCTATGATCTGCCCAATGACACGGCCTACTCCGAAACCTGTGCAGCCATTGGTCTGGCGTTTTTCGCCCGCCGGATGCTTCAAATACGCCCTGACAGCAAGTATGCCGACGTCATGGAACTGGCATTGTACAACACGGTGCTGGCTGGCATGGCGCTGGACGGCAAGAGCTTCTTCTACGTCAATCCGCTGGCGGTTGTGCCTGATGCGTGCCGCAGGGATGAAAGGCTGCGGCATGTGGAACCTGTGCGCCGCAAGTGGTTCGGGTGTGCATGCTGCCCGCCCAATCTGGCACGTATTGTGTCCTCCATCGCGTCCTATGCCTATACGGAAAATGAAGATACCCTGTTCACCCACCTGTACATGGGCGGCAGTGTCCGTAAGGACTTTGGCGGAAAGACGCTGACCATGGAGGTGCAGGCAAAGATGCCCTGGCACGGCCACGTGTATGTGACTGTCCGCTGCGATGAGCCGATTACGGGTACGCTGGCCTTCCGCGTGCCCAACTGGGCGCCGGACACCGTCTTTACCTGCGGCGAGAAGCAGCCGGTATACAAGGACGGCTATGCCTATTTCACCGGTGAGTGGCATGACGGTGACATGATCCGCCTGCATATGCCGATGATGGTGCGCATGGTGGCGTCCAATCCTGCTGTCCGGGCAGATGTGGACAAGGTTGCGTTCATGCGCGGCCCCGTCACCTTCTGCGCCGAACAGGCGGATAACGGCGATAACCTGCACCTGCTGCGCGTGGATACCCGGTATATTGGTGATCGCAGCGAGGGCGTGGAGTGGGAATTTGACTTTGATACCTTCGGCCATGAAACTGTAAAGCTGCATGTGCCCGCCAAACGTCTCATGATGGATGAGAACGCACCGCTGTACAGCCAGTGGCAGGCGCCTCGCGAGGAGACGACGAAGATCAGTCTGGTGCCCTATTATGTGTGGGCCAACCGCGGCGAGGGCGAGATGCTCGTCTGGCTGCGCAGAAAGTAAATCCAGGGGAGCCGTCTGACTGTGTACTGACAGTCGGGCGGCTCTCATTTTACATTTTGCTGCTTCCTCTGCGGTTGACATCAAATGAAAAATACGCTATCATAAAAGGCGTTGCGAATGAAGCTGTAACCTGATATGGAGGAATAAAAACGTGAAGAGACTGCTTGCCATCCTGCTGGTACTGGCGATGTGTCTACCGGCAAATGCACTTGCTGCGGAGGTTCACATCATCGCGGATGAAACGGCGCTGCCTGCAGGCTGGGCGGAGAAGGAGCTGTTCCGCATCACGGTGATTGACACCGACCGTTCAGACGCGATGCTGCTGGAATGCGGCGGCGAGAAAATGATGGTTGACGGCGGCCTGGGCACCTATTACCGGCGCGTGTTCAAGGTGCTGGACGACAAGGGCATCACGGAGCTGAAGTACCTCTACAATACCCACTATGACGGCGATCATCTTATGGGCTTGACGGCGATTATGAACAGTGGCCTGTATCAGGTTGGCTCCTTCCTCAGCGCTGTCCGGGAGGATTACAAGGACAAGTACGAGTATCACGTCAAGGCCGTGCGCGCCGCCCGCAAGCGTGGGATTCCCTATGTGCAGATCTACGACGGCGATGTTATCACCCTTGGCGATGCGACACTGAGCGTCCTGCGCTGCGATGAAAACTGGGGAGCGAACAACCGCAGTGCGGCCTGCCTTGTGCAGTTTGGGGAAAGCCGCCTGTTCCTGTCGGGCGACTGCGGCAATCAGGTGCTGGAGTATTTCCTGGAGAACCGGGATCATGCCCTGCTCAAGTGTGATATCATGAAGGCGATGCACCACGGCATCAACGGCATTGTGCAGGAATTCCTGGATGTGGCCCAGCCGGAATTGATGTTTGTGCCCAACAAGTCCTCCAATGTGAAGAAGTCCCCGAACCTGAAGCAGTTCATCGAGATGGGCGCGCTCTTCAGCGGCGACGGCATGATCGTTATGGAAACGGACGGTACGGAATGGTATGTATGGCAGTATCCGAACTGGGTCGACTGATCAGTATGCATTGAAAAACGAATGCTCTGATACGTGAGACTGGATGAAAGAAAACTGAAAGAGACCTCCTGCTGCAAGCTGCGGCGGGAGGTCCTTTGTGTTTCAGTGCATTGACAAATAATGACCGACCGTGCATAATGGAAATATCGTTCATACAGTGTCCGCGGTGAAGAAAAAAAGTGTAGAGGTATGATGATGAAAGTGATTGACTTCAGCGTCCTGACGCAGGGCGGCAAGCTGTTCATTGAGCATGGATATGACCATCACATCAAAGCCTACATCCCCTCCACCTACCGGGATAACCCGCCTCTAACCTGATCGAGCTGGCAAATGGCGACATCCTGTGCGTGTGGTTTGCGGGGCTTTCTGAGGGTTCTCCGGATATCAAGATTGCCATGTCCCGCTTGGATCAGGACAGTGACCGCTGGACGGAGCCTATGCTCATTTCTGATGATTATAGCCGTTCGGAGCAGAACCCCTCCTTCTTCCAAGCGCCGGATGGCAAGGTATGGCTGCTGCATACCGCACAGCTTTCCCGGGGCCTGATGACGCATGAGGAGTGGCAGGAAAAGCTCCGTCGAGGCGAAGTGAAGGGACACTTCAGCATGCAGGAAACGGCGGAAGTCCGTCTGCGTTTATCGGAGGACAACGGCCACACCTGGTCGGATGCCGTCAGTCAGTTTACCAAGCCTGGCGCGTTTTGTCGTCATCCCATCCTGATCATGAGCAACGGCGAGTGGATTTTCCCCATGTGGTATTCGTTGATGGAGGAAGACGCCAATAAGCCGCAATATGGCCGGGATTATTCGGTTGTACAGATTTCCGGCGATCAGGGGAAAACCTGGCAGGAATATGAGGTGCCTTGCAGCGTTCGCAGAGTGCATATGTCCGTGGTGGAAAGCCGTCCGGGGCATCTGGTGGCATTCTTCCGCAGCCGTTCAGCAGATCGCATCTACCGCAGCTTTTCCGATGATTTTGGCCGCACCTGGACAGAACCCGGGGCAATCAACCTGCCCAAAAACAATGCCTCCATCCAGGCCATCCGTCTGCAAAGCGGCGCGATTGCACTGATCTATAATGACATCAAGGGCGGCGATGATCCCAGCGCGGTCAAATGGGGGATTCCTCGTGTGCCTATCGTCATTGCGCTTACATATGATGAGGGCGATACCTTCCCCTACAAGCGTGTCATTGAACCCGGCGATGGCTACTGTGGCGACGTCAACCGTCATCTGAACCATACTTATCATTATCCCAGCATCATGCAGTCCCGTGATGGAAATATTCATGTTTCTTACACCTGGCATGGCCGGGAATGCATTATGTATCACCGAATCACGGAAGAATGGATAAAAGGGTAAAGCCATATGATGCAGTGCGGCAGTGCCGGAAGTGGGTTCCCCCTGCTCAAGCGCCAAGCCTCAACTCGGTCATTTCATGAAACAATAAAAGCAGGGAGACGGCTCAGCCGTCTCCCTGCTGCGTTCAGGCAAATTATGCCCAGGGATTCTCGGTGGGGTAGGGCAGGGACTTGGGCTGGTTGTAAGCGATGTCCTTCACGCCCAGGAACTTGAAGACCTCGAACAGGGCCTTCGCGCAGTGTGCGAACGCAACCGCACCGTGATGGGGGTAGCGCTTCTGCACCAGCACATGACGGTAGAAGCGATCCATGTCCTTGATGGCGAAGATGCCGATGCCGCCGAAGGAACGGGTAGCCACGGGCAGAACCTCGCCCTGAGCGATGTAGGAGCGCAGGTTGCCGTCAGAGTCACACTGCAGGCGGTAGAAGGTGATGTCGCTGGGAGCGATGTCGCCCTCGAGGGTGCCGCGGGTGAAATCGGGCTCGGATCCTTCAGGCTCCAGCAGGCGGTGCTGGATCAGCTGGTACTTGACCGCGCGATCGGCGCACATCTTGCAGGAGGGGGTGTTGCCGCAGTGGAAGCCCATGAAGGTCTCGGTGAGGCGGTAGTCGAACTTGCCGGCGATGTCCTCATCGTAGATGTACTGGGGCACGGAGTTGTTGATGTCCAGCAGGGTAACGGTGTCGCCGGTCACGCAGATGCCGATGTACTCAGACAGCGCGCCATAGATGTCAACCTCGCAGGAGACCGGGATGCCACGGGAAGCCAGACGGCTGTTGACGTAGCAGGGCTCGAAGCCGAAGGTCTCGGGGACGGCAGGCCAGCACTTGTCAGCGAAGGCCACGTACTGACGGGCGCCCTTGTGAGCCTCGGCCCAGTCCAGCAGGGTCAGCTCAAACTGCGCCATACGCTCGCACAGCTCGGGATAGTACTTGCCCTCGCCCATTTCGGCGGCCATATCGGCACACACAGCAGGGATGCGGGGGTCGCCGGCATGCTGCTTGTAGGCAACCAGCAGATCCAGCTCGGAGTTCTCTTCGATTTCCACGCCGATCTCATACAGACCCTTGATGGGGGCGTTGCAGGCGAAGAAGTCCTGAGGACGGGGGCCGAAGGTGATGATCTTGAGGTTCTTCACGCCGATGATGGCACGGGCGATCGGAATGAACTCAGCGATCTTGTCAGCCCGCTCATCCGCGGTGCCCACGGGGTACTCGGGGATGTAGCCGGTCAGGTGACGCATGCCCAGGTTATAGGAGCAGTTCAGCATACCGCAGTAAGCGTCACCGCGGCCGTTGATCATGTCGCCGTCGCCCTCAGCGGCAGCCACGAACATGCAGGGACCGTCGAAGTACTTGGCGATCAGGGTCTCGGGGGTCTCGGGACCGAAGTTGCCCAGGAACACGCACGCAGCGTTGCACTCGTTGGCCTTGAGCTCTTCAACGGCCTTGAGCATATCCTTCTCGTTCTCGACGGTGGTCTTGATCTCGACGATTTCGAGATTCTTCTGGCCGCACTTTTCAGCGATGGCGGCGCGGCGCTTCTCGCTCAGAACGATGGGGAAACAGTCACGGGACACGGCCACAAGGCCGAGCTTGACAACAGGAATGTTCTGCATATCAAATTACCTCCTTCAAAATGGCCCATAATGGGACATTATCTACAATCAGTATACCAAGTTTGATAGGATTCGTCAATGCAAATTATGCAGCTGAATGGTCAGAATTTGCTTTGCTTTTGCTCAATTCGTGATGGTAACGAGCTGCAGCGGAGCGGGCTCCTCCCGGTTTCCTGCGGAAACCACCCTCCTCAGGGAGGCGGGCTGATCAGCGCGGCCTCAGCCTCCCTCTCTGAGGGAGGTGTCGCCGAAGGCGACGGTGGGAGTCCTCTCTGAGGGAGGTGTCGCCGAAGGCGACGGTGGGAGTCCTCTGTGACGGCGGGAATTTATGCCTTCCGCATGACTGCCTCGATATCTTCCACCGTCCGCGGAATGGCTGCCGACAGGTTCTCGCATCCGTCCTCGGTCACCAGGCAGTTGTCCTCCAGGCGGAAGCCGATGCCCCAATCCTCGTGGTAGATGCCTACGTCCACGCAGAACACCATGCCCGGCGCGACCACCTCCGGCCGCGCCACCACGTCATGCACGTCGTAGCCTACATGATGCGCGCCGCCATGCCACATGTACCGGCCTGCGTTTTCGGCCTTGTCCAGCACGCCCGCATCGACGAGGAGTGAAGCGTTGTAGCGGCGGATCTCGCCGTCCACCTCGGCCATCGAATAGCCGGGCTTGATGATCGAGAACATATGGTTGGAGGTGGCAAGGGCGCATTCGTACAGCAGCTTCTGCTTCTCGGTGAAGCGCCCGTTGCAGGGGAAGCCGCGGCTCACGTCGGTCATGAGGGAGTCGTGCTGTGCGCCCACGTCGTTCAGGATCATGTCGCCATCATGTGCCTGACCGGTGTAGCTGTAGTAGTGAATACAGAAGTTGTTTGCGCCTGCGCTGATGATGGACGGGAAGCCCGGGCCGCAGGGGCTGTGCTGGCTGAGGGCGTAGTCGAATTCGGCCTTGTACTGGTATTCATACATGCCGGGCTTTGATGCCTTCATCATGGCGAGGATGCCCTCGCCGGTCACCTTTTCGGCCTGACGGATGGCCTCAATCTCACACGGCTGCTTGATCAGGCGAAGCCTCCGCAGGATGGCGTTGGCGTTCTCCACCTGCAGGAAGGGATAATCTGCCTGAATGCGTCGCAGGAGCTTGTGGGCAGGGCGGTCGATATCCTTGGGACTGACGCGGACCAGGTCGAGGTAGATGTGGCCGAACTCGCTGGTGCCGGCGGAGTAGTGCCCGCCAGCGCACAGGGCGTGGAGGTCTGCCTCAAACTGATCGACGAAGCGCACATCACGGACGCCGGAGAGCGCTTCGGCTTCAGCGGGCTTGATGCGACGGCCTGTCCAGCGTTCGGCCATCAGGTCGGGCGGCAGGATGTAGATCCGCTCGGAGACCGTGCCGGATGCGTCCTTCGCAGCAAGCAGAGCAAAATCATGGCTGTCAAGGCCGGTCAGGTAATAGAAGCTGCGGTCGGTGAAGAAGGGCCAGTATTCGTCATTGGTTTTGCGGATGTCTTCGCCGGAGAACATGACGAGGAGGGAGGCAGGCTTCATCGCGGCGTAGAGACGTTCGCGGTTGCCGGTGTGGAAGGACTTGTCCATGGGGGAACCTCCTTGATGGTTGATCATATGTGACAGGAACAGGGGAATATACCCGTTGACGCTGCATGGCAGATTGGATGCGTGTCTTCATTATACAGCGAACCCGCTGCCTTGACAATCCCCGGGCAAGGGGATACAATAGTACAACAAGCATGAAAGGAAGCGACTTTATGACCCTCTTCCTGACTTCCAGCCCTTGTGATGATGATGTGCCGGAGGGCTGCGGCCTGCCGTGTATCTTCTTCCGGCGCAACGGGTTTGTGGAGAATTTGACGCGCTGCGTCAAGCCCGGCGGGCGGTTTCTTGTGATCGCAGCATATAAAGATGAGCATGAACGCAATGACGAAATGGCGCGTACTTTTGCCGGATGCTTCGCGTATCACGGCATGGTGTTCATGCAGGCGGCGGTGCTGGACAGCCGCAATCAGGCGAATGCGGCAGCGCTGGTCGCATCCAGCGACGTCATCCTGCTGGCGGGCGGCCATGTACCTACGCAGAACGCCTTCTTCCGGGAGCTTGGCCTGCGGGCGCTGCTGGCTGATTATCCCGGCGTGGTGATAGGGGTGAGCGCGGGCAGCATGAATGCAGCAGACACGGTATATGCGCAGCCGGAGGAGGCGGGCGAAGCAGTCGACCCGGATTACGAACGCTTCATGGAAGGGCTTGGCCTGACGGATATCAACGTGCTGCCGCATTATCACATGGTGAAGGACAATATTCTGGACGGTATGCGTCTCTATGAAGAGATTACCTTTGCCGACAGCATGGGGCGCACCTTCCATGTGCTGGCGGACGGCAGCTACATCCTGCAGGCGCGCGGGGAAATCACGCTGCACGGCGAGGCATGGATGATTCATGACAGTGTGATGGAGAAAATCTGCGAGGACGATCAGTCCATCGCTTTGTGAGAGAGGGAATTGTATGGAAATGAAGTTTGACTTTGCCTATGGCAGCGGCAGTATACCGCTGAATGTAAGGGCGAAGGATATTGAGGTCATCGAATCTGTGACGCCCGAGCCCCTTGCGGATCTGCAGGAGGCGTTCCGCGCGGCGGTGGAGGAGGATGCGATTGCATCGCCCCCCCTGAAGGAGCTGATCAGTGCCGGGGATCAGGTGACGGTTGTTATCAGCGATATCACCCGCGCTTATATGCATCAGGAGCGCGTCTGCCCGTTGCTGCTGGATTATCTGCATGATGTGATTGGCGTGGCTTATGAGAATATCGTGTATCTGGTGGCAGTAGGGACCCATCGTGCCCAGACGGCAGAGGAGCTGGCCCGCGTAGCATCGCCCTATGTGGCTGAGCGGGTACAGGTGCTCAATCATGACTGCGATGGCGAGCTCGTCCGGGTGGGCGTGACGTCTCGCGGCACGGTGGTGGAGGTGAATCCCCTCGTCGTGGGGCGCAAGGTTATCATCATGGGCGGCACGGTGCATCTCTTTTTTGCAGGCTACGGCGGCGGGCGCAAGAGCATCCTGCCCGGTGTGGCAGGACGCAGCACCATCATGCAGAACCATGCGCATGCCCTTGATCCGCAGCTGGCGCGCTCCAACCGGCTTTGCGGCCTTGGCGTGACTGCGCTCAATCCTGTCCATGAGGACATGACCGAGGCGGCGAACATGGTTGCACCGGTATTTGGCATCAATCTTGTGGCAGATGGACAGGGCAGGCATCTGGCGCTGCCCAGCGGACAGTGGCAGAAGGCGTGGGAGCACAGCTGCACGCTGGTGGATCGCTTCAATGGAGTGACCATTGCTGAAAAGGCGGACGCGGTGGTGGTCTGCGCCGGCGGGTATCCCAAGGATATCAACCTGTACCAGTCCTGCAAAAGCCTGATCAACGGCTTTCAGGCGGTGAAGCCCGGCGGCAGGATTGTGTTCATCAGCCAGTGCAGCGAAGGCGGCGGCCCGGCGGAGTTTTTCGGGTGGAGCCGGTACCTGCCGGACAACACGCTGGATGCTTCGCTGCGCAAGGCCTTTACGGTAGCAGGATATATCTTCTATGAATGTGTCGAAATTGCTGACAATGCGGAGGTCCATGTGCTGTCGGATCTGAACCCTGATGATCTGACCGCCATGCGCATGCATCCGCACAGCGATCCAGCGGAGATTCAGAGGCTACTCGACTTTGGGGACAAGCGTGTGATTGTCATGCCGCGCGGCGCGAATACTGTGCCGATGGTGCAGGCGGAATAATAGGAGGTAATTCGAGATGGGTTCCAGAAGGACTGGGAAGCGCAGGAAGCAGAAGAACAGCATGACCATTCTGATCCTCGTGATTGCGGTGGCAGTGGTGATGCTGGCGGCAGGGACGATTCTGCTCAACGGCTGGGGCAGCAGGAATGCAGGCGGAGCGAACGGATCAGCCGGCGATATGGGGACGGCTGAATTGACCGCCACGCATTATGTGCAGATTGACGTGAAGGATTATGGTACGATCACGGCGGAGCTGTATGGAGATACAGCACCTGTCACGGTGGATAACTTCATCAGGCTGGCGGGCGAGGGCTTCTATGATGGACTGACCTTCCACCGCATCATCAGCGGCTTCATGATCCAGGGCGGCGACCCCAACGGCAATGGCACCGGTGGTTCCGGCAGAAACATCAAGGGTGAGTTCAGCGGCAACGGCGTGCAGAATGATATCAGGCATGTCCGCGGCGTGCTGTCCATGGCCCGTTCCAACGCGCCGGACAGCGCCAGCAGCCAGTTCTTCATCATGCATCAGGACGCACCTCATCTGGATGGCGCTTATGCGGCCTTCGGCAAGGTGCTGACGGGCATGGAGGTTGTGGACGCCATCTGCCAGAAGACGCCTGTGACAGATCGTAATGGCACTGTGGCACGGGCAAATCAACCGGTGATCACCTCCATCAAGGTCATTGAGAAGCCTGCGGAGTAATCCGGAGCAAACATCGGAATCCCGGTCTGCGGCATATGCAGGCCGGGATTTTTGCACGCTTCTGTCCTTCATCTGGCGAAAATAGCCCGCAACTTTCCCCTTTCGCCCCTTCCATTTCGGTGCAAGTTATGGTACAATGGATTCTGTCCGTGTATGTATATGAGAACCTTGATATAAAGGAGAACACCATGGTTACAGTCAGCAATGTTTCCCTGACCTTCGGCGGTCAGAAGCTCTTTTCCGGCGCAGACCTGAAGTTCATGCCCGGCAACTGCTACGGCGTGATCGGCGCCAATGGCGCAGGTAAGTCTACCTTCCTGCGTATCCTTTCCGGTGAGCTGGAGCCCACCACTGGTTCTGTTACCTATCCCTCTGATCAGCGTATGTCCACCCTGAAGCAGGATCAGTTCAAGTATGACGCCTACACCGTGCTGGACACCGTCATCATGGGCAACCAGCGTCTGTACGACATCATGAAGGAAAAGGATGAGCTGTATGCCAAGCCTGACTTCTCCGATGCGGATGGTGAGCGTGCGGCGGAGCTGGAGGGCGAGTTTGCCGAGATGGACGGCTGGAATGCCGAATCCGACGCGGCTACCCTGCTGACGGGCCTGGGGATCGGCACCGAGCTGCATTACAGCATGATGGGCGACCTCAAGGGCGGCGAGAAGGTGAAGGTGCTGCTGGCGCAGGCGCTGTTCGGAAACCCCGATATTCTGCTGCTGGACGAGCCTACCAACAACCTGGATAATCGCAGCGTTGCATGGCTGGAGGACTTTCTGATGGAGTTCCCCGGCACGCTGATTGTCGTGTCTCATGACCGTTGGTTCCTGAACAACATCTGTACTCATATCGTGGATATTGACTTCAATCAGGTCAAGCTGTACGTGGGTAACTACGACTTCTGGTATGAGTCCTCCAAGCTGATGCAGTCCATCATGAAGGACCAGAAAAAGCGCCGTGATGACAAGATCAAGGAGCTGCAGGCCTTCATTCAGCGCTTCAGCGCCAACAAGTCCAAGGCAAAGCAGGCAACCTCCCGCCGCAAGCTGCTGGATCAGCTGACCATCGAGCAGATGCCCGCCTCCAGCCGCCGCTATCCCTGGGTGCATTTCAATCCTGACCGCGAAGCCGGCAAGGACATTCTGAATGTGCAGAACATCAGCTACTCTCAGGATGGCGTGCAGCTGCTCAAGGATGTGTCCTTCCTTGTGACCAAGGGTCAGAAGATCGCCATCGTCGGCTCCAATGAGCAGGCGCAGACGGCGCTGTTCAAGATCCTGAACGAGGAGCTCCAGCCTGACAGCGGCGCCTTCAAGTGGGGCGTGACGATTTCTACCTCCTATTTCCCCAAGGATAACGGCCCCTACTTTGACGGCTGCCCCCTGAACATGATCGACTGGTTCGCCCAGTACTGCCCGGACATGCTGGAAAGCGACAAGCGTGATCTGCTGGGCCGTATGCTCTTCCGCGGCGACGACGTGTACAAGATGGTTTCTGTCCTCTCCGGCGGCGAGAAGGTGCGCTGCATGCTCTCCCGCATGATGCTTTCCGGCGCCAACTTCCTCATGCTGGATCAGCCGACCAACCATCTGGACCTTGAGTCCATCACTGCGGTCAACAACGCGCTGATCAACTTCCCCGGCAACGTGATTTTCACCAGCCAGGACCATCAGTTTGTTACCACCATTGCCGACCGCATCATTGAAATCAAGGATGACGGCACCATCGCTGATTACCTGTGCAGCTATGAGGACTATCTCGAGCGCACCAAGAACGAGCGCTAAGGGACTTCGCCCTGTTCTCGTACCATTTCCCGGCGGGAGCAATGCTTCTGCCGGGACTTTGCATAGGAGGAAAACATGTTCCGTGAACTTGCAAGAAGAAACAAGCAGCTTCCGCAGGAAGATTGTCTCCGCGTGCTGGAAACTGAAACGCGCGGTGTGCTCAGCGTCCATGGCGACGACGGTTACCCCTACGGTATGCCGATGAATCATTTCTACAATGCAGACGACGGCTGCGTCTATTTTCATTGCGGCAAGGCTGGTCACCGGCTGGATGCTCTGCGCCGCAATGACAAGGCGTCCTTTTGCGTTTATCAGCAAGCCGGGCAGGAAGAGGGCGGCTGGGCATGGAAGGTGAAGAGTGTGATCATATTTGGCCGCGTGGAGATTCTCAATGACTGGGATACGATTGTTGACATCACCACCCGGCTCACGAGGCGATTCACGCAGGACGACGCATACCTGCAGAAGGAGCTGATGCAGTCTGGCCCCGGTACGCTGCTTTTGAAGCTCACACCGGAGCACATGTGCGGCAAGCTGGTGACAGAAAAGTGAATTGCTGAAGGCCCTGCCAGGGGCCTTCAGACTGTCAAAAAAGCTCCACGGGAGGTGTCGGAGGGCCCGCAGACCCTCTGACTGTAATCGTATCGCGGGGCTTTGCCGCGCGGGCGGGGCGGTTTTGGCTTCAGCCGAAACCATTCCTTACATTTTTCGCGGCCGTCAGCCTTGGCTGACAGTGAAAAATGCCCGCTTCCGCAGAAGCGGAACATCTTCCCCTTTTCGAAAAAGTGGCTACGGCCACTTTTTCGACACGCTGAAGGCCCTGAAAGGGGCCTTTTTTGTATACGGCTTTACGGACTGCGAGCTTTATGCTACAATAGATGCAGAAACATGCGTTCACAGGGAGGACAACCACATGAAGCACTATCAATTCGGCGTAGATTATTATCCCGAGCACTGGCCCAAAGAGCGTTGGGCTGCCGATGCAAGCATGATGCGCGAGATGGGGATCCAGATTGTCCGCATGGCGGAGTTCTCGTGGGAGAAGTTTGAGCCTGCTGAGGGTGAGTTCCATTTTGAGGATCTCGATGCGGCCATTGATATTCTTGCTCAGGAGGGCATTGATGTGATCCTCGGAACGCCCTCTGCGGCGCCGCCGGCATGGATCGTCGAGCGTGATCCGGATATCCAGCCCACTGACTGGACGATGCGCCGCCGTCACTTTGGCGGGCGGCATCACGATTGTCAGTCTCATCCGGCGTATCGCACCCACATCAGGCGTTATGTGACGGCTTTTGCCGCTCATTATGCAGTAAACCCGCATGTCGTGGGCTGGCAGATTGACAATGAACTGGGCAACAGCCATGGCGATCTTTGCTTCTGTGAGCATTGCGAGAAGCGTTTCAGGGCATGGCTGAGGGAGAAGTATGGTACTGTTGCTGAGCTGAACAGGGCGTGGGGCACGGCATTCTGGAGTCAGGGATATGGCAGCTTTGAACAGGTGCATGCCCCCCGTGTGACGGTCACGGGCATCAATCCCTCGCAGGAGCTGGACTGGAAGCGCTTCACCTCCGATTTGGTCTGCGAGTTCCATCAGATGCAGGCGGATATCCTGCGCGCCGCTGCGCCGGAGAAGTTCATCACCCACAATCTGATGGGCTTTTGCTCCAAGCCGAGCTATTACGATCTTGGCAAACAGCTGGATTTCGCCTCCCACGATCAATACCCCGGCGGCCACTTCCATGCAAGGCATGATGAGTATCGCGCGGATTGGCATGCAGCGGAGCTGGACTTCATTCGCGCGGTGAAGCAGCAGTCCTTCTGGATCATGGAGCAGCAGAGCGGCATCACTGGCTGGGAAATTCTGGGTCGCGCGCCCAAGCCGAATCAGATTCCCCTTTGGGCGATGCAGTGCGTGGCACACGGTGCGGATACGATCGTGTTCTTCCGCTGGCGCTCCTGCGCGATGGGTACGGAGCAATACTGGCACGGTATCCTGCCGCATAACGGCGTGCCGGGACGATATCACCGGGAGATCAGCGCGTTCATGAAGAAATACGCGCCGCTGCTCAAGGAGCTTCACGGCAGCGTACCAAAGGCAGATGTGGCCATCCTGCGATCCTATGACCAGGAGCGTGCCTTCGATATTCAGCCGCATCATCCCAATCATCGCTATATGCAGCATGTGGCAACCTATTACAAGGCGCTTCATCGCGCGAATGTTCCGGTTGATTTTGTGGGTGAGCATCACGACTTTACGCCGTACAGGGTGCTCATCGCGCCGCTGCAGTTCCTGATGACCAGCGAGCATGCCGCCAAGCTGCGCGCCTATGTGGAGCAGGGCGGACATCTGGTGCTGACATGGCGTTCAGGCGTGAAGGACGGCACGAACCTTTGTTATACAGAGGGAGCGGTCCCCTGTCTGGTAGATGACATGTGCGGCCTGGCGCTGGCAGAGTATGATTGTCTGCGCGATACGGATGGCCTTGTGCGCTGGGACGGCGTGGAATACCCCTGCACGCAGTGGTGCGACGTTGTGGATACGACCACAGCGGAGTCTCTGGCAACCTATGCCCATGAGTTCTATGCCGGTACGCCTGCCATCACATGCAATCAGCATGGAAAAGGGAAGGTCTACTATGTCGGCACAACCATGGGCGATGCGCTGGCGGACAGATTCATCAGCTGTCTGTGCGAGGGCGCAGCGATTGGCGGTTTGCTGGATACACCGCATGGGGTGGAGGTGACGCACCGTATGGCAGGCGGACGGAAGTACCTGTTTGTGCTCAACCACAAGGAAGTGCCCCAGCAGGTAAAGATTCCTGAAACATGGCATACCTGGGACGGGGCAGTATGGGAGGGTACCCTTGCGCCGCTGGGCATGCAGGTGTTTGTGGAGCTGTAATGTGAATATGGCAAAGCCGGGCTGCTGTGACAGGCAGTCCGGCTTGCTTCGTAGGATGCTGTGGTTCATGGAGAATCCTCTGACGTCCAGCTTTCCCCCTTGGACAGATCGAGTACCCTCCCGTTAATCGCTGCGATATGATCCGTCAACCAGCAAATGTCCGCTTCGTCCGTGCCGTAATGATAGTACACGCAGTCGTCATGACCTGAGTCGATGCGGGTGACGATGACTGCAAAACCTGTCGACGCACCGCCGCAGCGGCGAATGGCTTTCAATGTATAGGTTCCTTCGGGGGAAGTGGTGATCTGCAGCAGTGTATCCTCTGCATGGCTCATTACTACCAATGGTGCGGTGATGTACACCATGAAGCAGTTGAGGGCAGCGAGGCTCACCGCGAGAATCAGCGCCAGTACAGCGCTGAAGCCGAGGATGCTGCCTGCAATATATAGCCGGCGTGTACCTGATGTGCTGCGTTTCATTTCATCACTCCTTCTGGATGTAATGATAATAGCATAAAATATATCGAATGTCAATAAATTTCTGAAAGTGTTGAATGAAATCAAGCCGGCTTCAGATGTTCCGACAACAGAAAACGCCAGACTGGCTGTTCAGTCTGGCGCAGGAATACCGGGATATATATCTACGCGGCTTTGCGGCAGGAAACGCTTCAATATCAACAGCGGCGCGAGTATCGCTGCTGATTGTGCCGGGTTCAGGCAGATCAGAGCCCGTATGCAGCCGCGTCTTACTTGCCTGCCAGGCGTACCAGCGCGTTGGCGTAGATCTTGGTAGCGGTCATCATCTTGGAAATGAGGACGTATTCGTTGGCCTGATGGGCCAGATCTTCATCATCCGGGAAGGATGCGCCATAGGCAACGCCCTGCTTGAGCACCTTGGCATAGGTGCCGCCGCCGGTGAACTGGGGTTCGGCGGGCATGCCGGTTTCATCGGTGTAGGCAGCCAGCAGAGCGGTGACCAGCTCGCTGTCGGCGGGAACGTGATGGGGGGCCTTCTTCTCCAGCTCGGAGAAGGTGAAACCAGGCAGAGCTGCCTTGGCGTTCTGCTCCAGCTTGTCCAGATCTGCGGTGATCGGCACGCGCATATCCAGCGAGGCAGTCAGCGCGCCGTTCTCCAGATGCAGGATGCCCATGTTGCAGGTCAGGGCGCCGGAGACATCATCCGAATAGGCACAGCCCAGAGAAGCGCCGCTGTGCTCCATGCCGACGACGTCTGCCAGCGTTGCCAGCGGGCCCTGAACGCCCAGCTCCTTCAGGAGGAGCAGCATCATGCCGATGGCATTACGGCGGCCTTCGGGATAGGCACTGTGGCCGGGAATCCCCTCGGCGGTGACCCATACGCCGTCATCGGTGACTTCGGCGGTGTAGGGCAGTCCGGTCTGAGCGGCGTAGGCAGCAACCTGTGCAGCAATATCCGCGCCGCCGCACAGCAGCGCCTTGGATTCGCCGGGAATGACGTTCATGCGCTCGCCCGTCCACAGCTGCTTTACCTGCAGGCCATCGGCGGAAAGAGGTGCATGGATGTACATGTGCAGCATGGCTTTTTCGGTGTTGATGAGAGGGAAGGAGGCGTCGGGGGAGAAGCCGACCTCAGGCAGGCCCACATGCTCAGCATAGTAAGCCATGTCCTCCCAACCCGACTCCTCGTCACAGCCGAGGATCAGCCGGATGCTCTTCTTCAGCGGAATACCGGCCTCCTTGATGGCCTTCATGGCGTACAGCGCGCACAGCATGGGGCCTTTATCATCGCTGGTGCCGCGGCCGATGAGCTTATCGCCGTCGCGAACTGCACCAAAGGGCGGCACCGCCCAGCCGTCTCCGGCGGGGACTACGTCCAGATGGCCCAGCACGGCGATGGCTTCGTCGCTCTCGCCGGGGAGCGTCGCATCCAGTGCGTAGCCCTCAAAGCCGCGGGTCACGAAGCCCTCGGCTTCGCAGTCCGCCAGAGCCATGTCATACATGCGGCGGACCTCCGAGCCGAAGGGTGCGCCGTCGGCGGGCTCATCCTTCACGGAAGGAATCTGAATCCAACGGGCCAGCTGAGCGGCGAAAGCGTCGGAATAGGAATCAATCAGTTCATACAGCTTCTTATCCATCAGTATCGCTCCTTTTGATCAGAATGCATTTCGCGGATCGCGGGATTTTTTCTTTTTTGCGTCGGGATCGATGAATTCGATTTCCATGCGCTGGAAATCGACGGAATCGAGAAAATCGTCCGGCAGGAAGCGGGTCTGCCCGAACTCCTCCCATTCGCGGGAGTGCTTGTCCAGCCAGATGGGCCGCGAAATGTCCAGCGCATGACAGGCTTCCTCCAGGGCGGATTGCGGGTCATCGCGGGTACAGGGCTCGACATGCTGGCGATCCATCCGCTGATGTTTGATGGTGCGCAGCCAGAGGGCGGTGGCCATGAAGGTTGTCCTCCTTGATTTGTGCTGATGCTATTATGCCACGTTTTGTCCGAAGTTGCAAGGGGCGGATGCTTCCGGAACAAAGAGGGAACAAAAGAGCGGGGAGGATCGTTATGTCCATGAAAGCCAATTCCTGGAGGCGGAGCGAAATGAAGAAGTGGATTGCTTTGCTGATGGCGGCGCTGCTGTGCTTGGGCGCGGCGCGGGCGGAAGTCGTTCGCAAGGGTGGCCTGATCAGCGCGGGCGTGGAGGAGGAGTTTCCCGGTTGGCGGCAGGTGGGGGAAACCACCTATGGCAGCGGCAGGTGGGAAGGGGAAATGGCTCAGCACTGTGAGGTGATCTTGATGCAAGTGGAAGGGGGCTGGCTGCGGTTTCGTGTGCTGCATGTGGTCATGAACCCCATCGAGCCTGGCGATCCTGTACCATGGGAAGTGACAGACTATGCGCCCGTTCCCCTGACGGCAGAGGCTGCGGAGCGCATAGCAGCCATGGAGCCGAAGGAATTCAACACCTTCTACAGCCTGCAGGTGCCGAAGGCTGCCCTGCCCGGCTGCGCGGAGTTCCTGCTGAATGAGGGCGAACGCCTGAACGACCTGTTGGTGTACAGCGACATCCTTGTTGCCATCGTCGAGAATGACGAGGGCAGTATGGGCCTTCGCATCGCCCACTGGGACGGGAAGCAGTATGCCCGTGTGACCGCCACGACCATGAGCGGGGATATCAGCGTCAACGAGTTCCATTCTCACAGTAAGGGGCTGGAGCTGTATGTGGGTAATGCGGATATTTGGGTCTTCCCGTCTTCAGATGCGGAGGATGAGCCCTGGCAAGTTGGAATTGTGATGGCCTTCGATGACGAGGGTTATGACAATGGCAGCTATGTCGTCGGAAAGGACTGGCTGGCTGAATATGATTATATCACATTCGGCGAAACGCAGCATAACGATGGCTACCGCTATGGCAGGCCCACTTTCCCTCTACTGCTGGATGGCCTGGATCTGTATGAGGTGCCCGTAGGGATGATGGAGGCGACATGCCTGCTGGACGCGACGGGTTATGCCTGCACCGGGGCAGACGGCGTGCCTATCTACGAGGCGCCGGCGGGCAATGTGCTGGGCAGCGCCTATGCGCGACTGGTCGGCGTGGTGGTCAGCGAGCAGGATGGATGGGTGCAGCTGCTCATCGGCGATGCGTCGCGCGGAATGAAGGCTTGGTTCCGTACGGAGGACATGCTGTTCAGCGATGAGGTCAACCGGCTGAATTGCGGTTTTCCCTCCTTTGATATAACGGAAAATTGGAACGCGGAGCAGGCTATGCCTGGCATAACGGAAATGCTGGGTGGAGAGGCGATATGGGGTATGCAGCTCATTGCCGGTACGGAGGATGGCGGCTGGCTGGTGCTGATCAACGAGGATTTTGTGATTGAAGGCCGAGCGGAAGGCTTCATTGACGTCGGCCCTGCGTGGCATGAGATCTACGCCCAGTGGGATGCCGAATGGGTTGAGGAAGAGACGGACGGAGAAGAATGAGTGTATTTGCTGCGTTTATATAATACAAGCGCCGGGGCGGTGATGCCCCGGCACTTTCCGTATGTTATCTCCTGTTCCTCCTGAGCGCGAAGATCTGCAGCATCGCCGCTTCCAGCGAGCCCTCCTGATTGAGCTGGCCGGACTTCACGCCGTACTCGGTCTGCAGGCAGACGTCCACCGCCTGCTTGACCTCACCGCCGGTGTATCCCGCGGCCTGACGCATCATTCGCTCCGCGGCGAAGGGAGCGACGCCCAGCTTCTGCTTGATGGAAGCAGGCGGGATCTTCTCGTACTGCATGATCTTGATGTGTTGCATCAGGCGGAACTGACGCAGCAGCATCGCGAGGATACCGAGGCGGTCGGAGCCGGTGGTCAGCATGTCCCGCAGCAGTCCGAAGGCTTTGCCCTCCTGCCCGGCTACGACGGCGTCTACCATCTCGAACACCGTGCATTCTACCGAGCGGGTGGCTACGGCATGTACATCGCTTTCGAGAATATCATCCCGATCGCCGGCGAGGGCAGAGAGCTTCTCAATTTCTGTGCGCAGCAGCGCTGTATCGCTGCCTACGGTAAAGGAAAGGACAGCGGCTGTCTGGCTGCTGCAGGATTTGCCGAGGGACTGGAATGTGCGGACGATCCACTGGTTCAATTCTGCATCCGTCAGCGGCGTGAAGGACACGACCGCTCCATGCTTCTTGATGGTTGTGTACAGCTTCTTGCGGGCGTCCGCCTTGCCACGGGCGAGGAAGATGAGCACGCAGCTATCCGGCACGTGAGCAAGATAGCTCAGGAGCTTTTCGTCTGCATCAGCGCGGCCTGTGAGGGCCGGATGCTCCCGGACGATGACGAGCCGCTTGTCTGCGAGGAAGGGGAGGGTTTCGCAGGCTGCGATGATTGCATCGGAAGCAGGGTTATCCATGACGGATTCGTTCAGCTCCTCCATGCCCGCGGGGAGGAGGGCCTTGCGAAGGCTTTGCAGGGCGGCAGCCTTGATGTTTTCCTCCGGGCCGTCGAAGAGGTACGCGCCCTGCGCTTTGCCGTCCTTTACCAGCTGGTGAAATTCTTTTCTGTCCATCATTTATGCTCCGGGTCAGATCTCGTAGCAGTCCCCGATACGGGCAAGCAGGCTGTCGCTGCGGATGGCCCGTGCCTCCCTGCGAAGCGTCTCGGGTCGATAAAGGGGTTCAGGTGGGTGATGATCAGCTTCTTCACACCAGCGTCCTGCGCCAGCTGCGCGGCGTGTGCGGCGGACAGGTGAGGCTTTCCTTCAGCCCATGAGGCGGTAGGAAACAGGCCATCCGCCAGCAGCAGATCAGCGTCCTGCGCAAAGGCGACGAGGTCATCGGTGGTGTTTGTATCACCGGTGTAGCACAGGGTGCGCGTGCCGTCCGTCACGCGGTACATGAGAGCCGGGACGGGGTGACGGCCTGCATAGACAGAGATGGTTAAGCTGCCGATGGTCAGCACGTCGCCGGGCGCAATGTCATGCAGCACGATGGCGGGGCTGGCCTGCACAGCTTTGCGGACAAGGGCGTTTTCGTCTGCTGGAGCATACACATGCAGCGGTGCGGCGCCGGTGGAAAGCAGGCTCTCCAGACGGAAAATCAGCGGCAGCACGTCGGAACAGTGATCATAATGCCAGTGACTCAGCAGCAGCGCGGTCAGGCCTTCCGGTGCGACGCGGGCGGTCAGCTGCGAAAGAGTCCCGGCGCCCATATCGAGCGCGACAGCGGTATCGTCAGTGGTCAGCAGATAGCCTGACGTGGCGCTGCCGGGGGCAGGGAAGGGGCCGTTCATACCCAGAATGGTCAGCTTCATGCGGATTCACGCTCCATTGTTTGGTTGTGTACATGATACCGCATTTGGCCGGGGCTGTCCAGCATAATTTGTAATGGCAGAAGACGGCGAAATCATTTTCGTGCCGAATGTACTCATTTGGCGGGAAAAATGGTAAAATTGCTGTCAGAACAGCGGAATGAAAACATTTCCAACGCCTTGGTAGGACAGATGGACAATAATGACAGGAAATTTGAAAGAAAAACTGCGAAAGTTTACGAAACCGTTTGCGTTACAGGATAACCTATGTTATAATGTAACTGCGATAATACAGACCGCGGCGGTCACCGTCTGCGGCAGGAGGTAAAGAAGCATGAAATACGGCCATTTTGACGACAAGGCCCGCGAGTATGTCATTGACACGCCGCGTACGCCCTATCCGTGGATCAACTACCTCGGCTGTGAGAAGTTCTTTGGTATCATCAGCAACACCGCAGGCGGCTACTGCTTCTACCGTGACGCGCGTCTCCGCCGCGTGACCCGCTACCGCTACAACAACATGCCCGTTGACAACGGCGGCCGCTACTTCTACATCAACGACAACGGCACCGTCTGGAATCCCGGCTGGAAGCCCGTCAAGACCGAGCTGGACGCCTACTCCTGCCGTCACGGCATGGGCTATACCGTCATTACCGGCAAGAAGAACGGCCTGGTTGCCAGCCAGCTGTCCTTCGTGCCCATGGGCGTGAATGCGGAAGTCCATCAGATCACCCTGACCAACGAGTCCGATGCGGCCAAGGACGTGAACCTGACCTCCTTTGTCGAGTTCTGCCTGTGGGACGCCAGCGACGATATGCTCAACTTCCAGCGCAACTTCTCCACCGGTGAAGTGGAAGTCGAGGACGGCGTGATCTACCACAAGACCGAGTACCGTGAGCGCCGCAATCACTATGCCTTCTACACCGTCAACGCCCCCATTTCCGGCTTTGACACCGATATGGAAACCTTCCTGGGTCTGTACAATGGCTTCGACGCGCCTCAGGCCGTCATCACCGGCGAGATGGGCAACTCCGTCGCTTCCGGCTGGCAGCCCATGGCGGCCCATCAGGTGAAGGTTCACCTCGAAGCGGGTGAATCCAAGAAGTACAACTTCGTGCTGGGCTATGTGGAAGTGCCCGTGGAGGAGAAGTTCGTGGCCCCCGGCGTGATCAACAAGGCCCCCGCGAAGGCCATGATCAACAGCCTGACCACCGACGAGCAGATCCAGGCTGCCTTTGACGCCCTGAAGGCTCACTGGGACAACCTGCTCTCCGCCTACACCCTCACCACCCCCGACGAGAAGCTGGGCCGCATGGTCAACATCTGGAACCCCTACCAGTGCATGGTGACCTTCAACATGTCCCGTTCCACGTCTATGTTCGAGTCCGGCGTGGGCCGCGGCATGGGCTTCCGCGATTCCTCTCAGGACCTGCTGGGCTTCGTGCATCAGATTCCCGAGCGCGCCCGCGAGCGCATTCTGGACATCGCTGCCACCCAGTTCCGTGACGGCGGCTGCTACCATCAGTACCAGCCCCTGACCAAGAAGGGCAACAACGACATCGGCGGCGGCTTCAATGACGATCCGCTGTGGCTGATTGCCGGTACCGCTGCTTACATCAAGGAAACCGGCGACTTCGGTATCCTGGACGAGGCGACTCCCTACGACTGCAATCCCAACGACTGCGGCACCCTGCTGGAGCACCTGGAGAACAGTTTCTATCACGTCGTGAACAACCGCGGCCCGCACGGTCTGCCCCTGATCGGCCGCGCCGACTGGAACGACTGCCTGAACCTCAACTGCTTCTCCGATGCGCCCGGCGAGTCCTTCCAGACCTTCTCCAACCCCAATGCGCCCGACGACCGCGTGGCTGAGTCCGTGCTGATCGCCGGTATGTTCGTGGCCATCGGTCCCGAGCTGGTGTCCATCCTCAAGATCAAGGGCATGGACGAGAAGGCTGCCGCCGCGCAGGCTGAGATCGACGCGATGCGTCAGGTCATCCTGACCGCCGGCTGGGACGGCGACTGGTTCGTCCGCGCCTACGACGCCTTCGGCAACAAGATCGGCTCCAAGGAATGCGACGACGGCAAGATCTTCATCGAGTCCCAGGGCTACTGCATCATGGGCGGCGTGGGCGTCGAGGACGGCAAGGCTGAGAAGGCCCTGAAGTCCGTCGAGGAATGGCTGGAAACCGAGCACGGCATCGTGCTGCTGCAGCCCGCCTACAAGGAGTACCATCTGGAGCTGGGCGAAGTGTCCTCCTATCCTCCGGGATACAAGGAGAACGCCGGCATCTTCTGCCACAACAACCCGTGGATCATCGCGGCGGAGACCGTCGTGGGCCACGGCGACCGCGCCTTCAAGCTGTATTCGAAGATCGCTCCCGCCTACCGCGAGGAGATCTCTGACAAGCACAAGATGGAGCCCTACGTCTACAGCCAGATGATCGCCGGCAAGGACGCCAAGAACTTCGGTCAGGCCAAGAACAGCTGGCTGACCGGTACTGCGGCGTGGAACTTCTACGTCATCAGCAACTACATCCTGGGCATCAAGCCTGACTGGTTCGGTCTGAAGATTGATCCCTGCATCCCCCATGATTGGGATACCTATCAGGTTTCCCGCCGTTTCCGCGGCGCGACCTACAACGTCACCATCAACAACCCCGACAAGGTCTGCCGCGGCGTGAAGTCCGTTGTGGTGGACGGCGCTGCCATCGAGGGCAACGTCCTGCCTGTGTTTGCTGATGGCAAGACTCATGAGGTTGTTGTTACCCTCGGTTAAATCACTTCTGCGGAGAAGCTGCGGCTTCTCCGCTTTTCTGTTCAGGAGGAAGCCATGACCAACGAATCTCTGACCCTGTTCATCCCTCTCTACGGCAAGGCGCTGATGTCCCGTGAAGGCTTCCTGCCTGATGCGATGGCCGAGGAGATCGTCTCCACGGTCGATTACGATTTTACGAAGGTCGATCAATCACGGAAGCTGGCGATCTACATGGCCATGCGGGCGAAGCTGTTTGACGGATATGCCCGCGAATTTGCCGCTCAGCATCCGGATGGCCTCATCCTCCAGCTGGGTGTGGGCCTTGACAGCCGTGTCAGGCGTGTGGCTTGTCCGAACCTCTGGTATGATCTGGACTTCCCGGATGTGATTGACCTGCGGCGCAGATGGTTCCCGGAAGACGAGCGCTACCGCCTCATTGCTGCGCCTGCGCTGCCTGCTGTGTGGTTGGCGGACATCCCGGTTCGGGAGAATGTGCTGGTGCTGGCGGAGGGACTGTCGATGTATCTTTCGGAGAAGGATATGCGTGATCTGATGGCAGCGTTGCAGGCGCGTTTCCCGCAGGTGACGCTGATTTTCGATGCGTACAGCAAGTCTGCTGCGAAGCTGTCGGCACTGAAAAACCCGGTCAATGCCGTCAAGGCGAAGATTGACTTCGCATTGGATGACCCTCAGGCGCTGCTTACTGGAACGCGGGGGATGGCATCTGTGCTCAATGCGGACATCATCACCCCGGCAGCTGTCGGTCAGCTGAAGGGCGTGGACAAGTGGCGCTTCCGGTTCATGGGACGCTTCGGAAGGAGCTTCTACCGCATTTTCGGCTACGAGATCAAAGGAGAATAACCTATCAGGAGAGTAGGAATCCGAACATTCCCGGCAAGCAGGGGATTGGCAGCCTGCTCTCTTTTCTATATCAGAGGAAGCGAAAAGCGTTTCGGAAAAATAATGTTCGCCTTTGTCAAAAACGGCAAAAATACTTGCCTTTTTCTAAATTTTGCAGAAGGAATTCGCACAGGGACGGCGAAATGTATAATCACAAGAAAACGAAAGGACGTGATGCCAGTGGCGCATCAGTATCAGCGGAAGTCCTGACCGCGACGTCCGTGCTTCCGCAAAATCAAGTTTATTTGCGAAAGGAGCACACTTATGAAGTTGACGATTTATGCGAAGAATATGACGGTATCCCCCAACGTTACCCGCCGCATCGAGAAAAAGACCGAGAAGATGGGCCGCTACCTCCTGCCGGATACTGAGATGCAGATCCGCCTGAGCAAGGAGCAGAAGCGCGATCTCCGCGTCGTTGAAATCACTGTGCCGATGGGCAATAACGTATTCCTGCGCGCCGAAGCCTCCGAGCCCGAAAACCTGTTTATGGCAATTGATCAGGCCCTGGCAAAGATCGAGCGGCAGATTCACCGTCACCGTACCAAGCTGGGCAAGCGCATCCGTGATGATGCCTTTGCCGCGCCCGAACCCGAGTACATTGAGGACGAGGTCGCTGTTGATGAGAGCGTACCGCAGATCGTACGCCGCAAAACATTCCCGGTGCGTCCCATGTCTGTGGAGGACGCAGCCGTTCAGATGGAAATGCTCGGTCATAGCTTCTTCGCATTCGTCAACGTGGAAACCGAACGTACCAATATTCTCTACCAGCGCAAGGACGGCGGACTGGGTCTGCTGGAGCCGGAAGCATAACGGAGATGAGGGGCGAGTCAAAACGCCCGCAGCCTGAAATGTTGCCGTCAAGCCGATGGACAGAAGGAAAAGTGAATAGAATAGTTGAATATATACCGTCAGCAAAGCGCTGACGTTCAGGGACGCCCGGAGCGATGTCTGCGGGCGTCCCCTCATTTTGAAGCATATGCACGGAAGGAGAGTATCCCCTATGCAGAATTATCTCTTTGTTCACTTCCGCGAGACGACCTCCCCCGAAGGCGAGCAGGTCTATTTCGCCATCAGCCGGGATGGCTTCCATTGGGAGGCGTTGAACGGCGGGAACCCCATCCTGTGGGCGTACTATGGTGATCACGGCGTGCGGGATATGACGATTGTGCGCGACCGGGCGACGGGTCGCTTCCACATTTTTGCGACGGATCTGTCGCTGGCCTATGGTATGCGCGGCAAGTATCATCACTCCTGGCGCAACATCACGCTGCATGGGTCGAAGCAGCTGGCTCACTGGTGGTCGGATGATCTCGTACACTGGTCCGAGCAGGAGATGGTTACCCTTGGGGATGAGGGTTGCGGCTGCATCTGGGCGCCGGACATCATCTATGATCCTGAGCATGAGGACTATGTGCTGCACTGGTCCTACAGTCACGCGGGGAACGATTACGGCCCCATGGCCATCTATTACAGCCGCACGAAGGATTTCGTAAACTACACCAGTCCTGAACTGCTCTATCGCAAGGAAGACAGCGGCTGCATCGATTCCGCGATGTATGAGGAGGATGGCAGGTATTACCTGTTTGTCAAGAGCGAGAAGAACCCGTCGACGATGATTGAATTGGTCAGTGATCATGTGACGGGTCCCTGGACGCGGGTAGATGCGTTTGATAAGTCCATGGCCACGGTACAATCCGGCTTGTACGAGGCGCCCACTGCGGTGCAGCTGGATGACGGCCGCTGGTGCCTGTTTATTGACTACTATGGCGTGAAGGGCGCAGGACAGGGTTGTGTGCCCTTTGTTGCGCCGAGCATGAAGAGCGGCGAGTTCGTTCGCAGCGATGCGGCATTCTCTTTCCCCTACGGCTTCAAGCACGGCACGATCCTCACCATCACCGAAGAGGAATTTGATCGCATGAAGGCTCATGACTGGACGGATGTCCCTGACAACCGCTGACCAGGGGCGCTGCCCCTGGACCCCGCCAGAGGGGCGTTAGCCCCTCTGGACTCCCGTTGCGCGATTGGGGTGAGCGCCTTCGGTTGAGGTTGCGCCCGCGTGGGGAGCGTGGGAGGCGCTGCCTCTGGACTCCTGTTGTGCGATCGGGTTGAGCGCCTTTGGTTGAGGTTACGCCCGCGTGGGGGCGCTGCCGCTGGACGTGAAGATTGGGTAAGTAAAAGGAACTGCTGCACAGGCAACAGTTCCTTTGCGGTATACGATTACAGAAATGGCGCGATCGCTGGCTGTGGAAGGGGAATCAGCCCTTCTTGCCCAAAAGGCCGCCCAGCGCGCCCAGAACGCCCTTGGCTTTGCCGGCGAGGTCGTCCACCTTCAGCTTGGCCATGATGCCTTTGATGACCGCGTCAATCTGCTCATCGGGCAGGTCGACGCCGATCAGCTTTTCAAGCACCTTGGTGGGATTATCCATGAAATTGTTCTTCAGGGTCTCGTCAGAGGTCAGCTTTTCGAGTACTTCGGTGATGATCTTCTGAATGTCCATGGGGATTCCTCGCTTTCATGTTGATATGTTCGGTTGGATGTGGCGTGCATCCTGTACGTCTATCATACACCATATCATACCAAAACAACAAGTGCGCCGGGAAAAAATTCACGGCGCATTTACAATTGACGGATCAATCGTTCCAGTTGCTGATGGTATCCTGTGCAAGGCGCAGGAATTCGCTGAGCCTGTTGCGGTCGACCTGGGACATGCCAGATGGCATGTGAGCATCGTAGAGATGCAGACTGGCGGCCAGCAGATATTCCGGCGTGACCTTCAGCACATTGCAAAGGCCCACCAGTGTTTCGAGACTGGCTACGCGGCTTCCGCGTTCAATGTGGCCCAGAAAGGAGGCGGAGATGCCTACCTGCTCGGCCAGCTCCTCCTGCGTCAGAGACATCTGGCGGCGCAGGGCACGGATGCGGTTACCGAGATCCTTGTAATCCACGGACATGATATCAACCCTCCTGTATGCATAACGTCCAATGCGGACAAATGCATGCTTCCTGTACCAATTTTACTTGATTTCAAAGATTTGATACATAACACAAAAGCAATAAAAAAGGACAAATAGAAGTTTTGGCGTTTTTCTTCCCCACTTTGAAGGCGGTTTCGGAGAAGACGAAGTTTCATAAGCATCCGTCGTTCGTGCACACCAAAACGGATATGGTCAGCAAATACGCGGTGCAGGCGGGATTCCGGGCTGGAGTTCAGTTTGTATACAGCGAAAAAATTTCTGAAAGGACTGTACTTTTTCAGGAAGGCGTGATATAATCGTTGGTGCAACCCAACCAGGTATCCAAGGTACATTCCTCCCCTCAGGCGTCACTTGACCCCGCAGTCGGGAACCATGGAAGTAGCTGACCAAAAGACATCGGTATGGGTGACATAGATTGAGGAGGTTTTCCCAAATGTACCAGGACGAGATTCTCACTTGCCGTGACTGCAACACCGAGTTCGTGTTCTCTGCTTCCGAGCAGCAGTTCTTCGCCGACAAGGGCTTCCAGAACAAGCCCTCCCGCTGCGCCGCTTGCCGCGCTGCCCGTCGTGCTCAGAACGGCGGCAACACTGCTTCTGCCCCCCGTCAGATGTACGAGGTGACCTGCGACAACTGCCAGCAGCCCACCCAGGTGCCCTTCCAGCCCCGTGGTGATCGCCCCGTGTACTGCCGTGAGTGCTTCGCCGCTCAGCGTGCCCGTTATTGATTAACGCGGCTCGCTGCTGAAGCAGAAGCTGCAGCAGACAGTCTATACGCCTCCGATGGCTTTGTGCCGTCGGGGGCTTTTTCTTTTCGTGGCGATTCGGAGGGGTTCGACAAATTCTTCTGTTCTTCCTGTGTATTTCGCTTGCAATTTAGCGTGATGTAGTGCATACTATAGGAGCGGTACAAAAATTGACCGCCGGGCAGAATTTGTCCCGCCACAAAGTCAATGACGCCCAACAGGCGATAAGGAGGACAAACATATGGATCGCGTTTATAATTTTTCTCCGGGCCCTGCGATGCTGGCACAGCCGGTGCTGGAAAAGGCACAGGCTGATCTGATGTGCTACGGTACGACAGGCATGTCCGTGATGGAAATGTCCCACCGCAGCAAGATGTACACCGACATCTTCGACAAGACTGTTGCTGATCTGCGCAAGCTGATGGCAATTCCGGATGATTATGACGTGCTGTTCCTGCAGGGCGGCGCAACGGAGCAGTTCTCCGGCGTTCCGCTGAACCTGATGAAGACCGGCAAGGCCGATTATGTGGACTCCGGCAACTTTGCACATCTGGCTGCCGAGGAAGCCAAGCGCTATGGTACGGTCAATATTGCCGCCAGCAGCCGCGAGGATAACTATACCCACATTCCGGACCTGAAGAACGCTAATTTCTCTGACGATGCGGACTATGTTCACATCTGCCAGAACAACACCATTTACGGCACCCGCTATATCGAGCTCCCGGATGTGAAAGCGCCCATTGTCTGCGACGCGTCCTCCTTCATCCTGTCCGAGCCCATGGATGTGACCAAGTATGGCGTGATCTACGCCGGCGCACAGAAGAATATCGGCCCGTCCGGCCTGTGCGTGATGGTCGTGAAGAAGGATCTGCTGGGCAATCCTAACAAGCTGTGTCCGAAGCTGATGAACTGGACTGTTCAGTCTGATAAGGGCAGCATGTACAATACGCCCAATACCTGGGGCATCTATCTCGCTGGTCTGACCTTCGAGTGGCTGCTGTCCATCGGTGGCGTGGAGGCCATCCACAAGGTCAACGTGGAGAAGGCGAAGCTGGTGTATGACTTCCTGGACGAGTCGAAGCTCTTCAAGGGTACCGCCCAGAAGGAATACCGCAGCCTGATGAACGTCACCTTCGTGACTGGCGATGCGGATAAGGATGCGGCTTTTGTGAAGGCGGCGGCGGCAGAAGGCCTGGTGAACCTGAAGGGTCATCGTACGGTCGGCGGTATGCGCGCGAGCATCTACAATGCCATGCCTGTTGACGGTGTGAAGAAGCTGGTTGCTTTCATGAAGGACTTCGAGGCCAAGAACGCCTGACAAGGGAAGATGAAAAGGGCGCAACGGGGGGCAAGGGGACTAAGCTCTGCCTGTCGGAGAATTGCCGCGGGGGAATTCCATCAAGACAAAGGACTGACGCCCCTTCCTGCTTCCGCAGGCGCAAACTGCGCACAATGTCTTTGAAATATCCTCCGGAAACGGAGGATATTTCAAACAGTTCAATCATACACCCGCAAGGGATCTCCCAGTCCGACCAACTGAATCCCGCGGACTGTACCATCATATCAGGGAGGCAATAAGCCATGTTCAAGATCCAGACGCTCAACGCGATTTCCGATATCATTTATACCCAGCTGTCTGCCGAGCAGTACACCGTAGCGAAGGAAGAACCTGTGCCGGACGGCATTCTGGTTCGTTCTGCCGCGATGCACGATATGGCCTTTGGCGACAATCTGCTGGCCATCGCCCGCGCCGGCGCCGGCGTGAACAACATCCCGATTGACAAGTGCTCGCAGCAGGGTATCTGCGTGTTCAATACCCCCGGCGCGAATGCAAATGCTGTGGCAGAGCTGGTGCTGTGTGGTTTGCTGCTGGGCAGCCGTAATGTATTCGGCGGCATGCAGTGGGCGCAGAGCCTGAAGGGCCAGGGCGCGGATGTGCCTAAGCTGGTCGAAAAGGGTAAGGGACAGTTTGTAGGCCCTGAAGTGCGCGGCAAAACGCTGGGCGTGATCGGTCTGGGTGCAATTGGCCGTCTGGTTGCCAATGCAGCCTGCAACGGTCTGGGCATGAACGTCATTGGTCATGATCCCTATATCTCTGTGGAAAACGCATGGGCGCTGTCTCACAAGGTCAAGCATGCTGCCAATGATGCAGAGGTCTTCGCTCAGGCGGATTATGTCACCGTGCACGTTCCGCTCAATGACAAGACCCGCGGCATGATCAACGCAGAGGTAATCTCCAAGATGAAGCCCGGTGCAGTGCTGCTGAACTTCAGCCGCAACGAGCTGGTCGTCAATGACGATGTGAAGGCGGCGCTGGCGAACGGTCAGCTGAGCGCGTATGTGGTGGACTTCCCCTCTGATGATCTGCTGGGCGTGGAAAAGGTCATCGCGATCCCGCATCTGGGTGCATCGACCCCCGAGAGCGAGGAAAACTGTGCCTCCATGGCTGCGGCCCAGATGCGCGACTATCTCGAGAACGGTTCCATCCACAACAGCGTCAATCTGCCTGAGGTACCTCTGGGAGCTCCCGAAGGCGCTCGCGTGATGGTCATCCATGAGAACATCCCCAACACCATTGCGCCGATCACCACCTGCGTGGCTGCCGAGGGCATCAACATCACCAACATGATCAACAAGTCCAAGAAGGACATGGCTGTGACGGTGCTCGATATGCCCGACCTGCCCAGTGATCAGGCGGTGGCAAACATCAAGCGCCTGCCCGGCGTGTTCCGCGTGCGCACCTTCGGCTAAGCAACATATCCATGAGGCAAGTCAACACAGCGAAGGCTGCGGCGGCTTGCCTTTTTTGACGTCATGTGATAGCATACAAGCGGGAGCGCGAGCGTAAGGAGGTGCGCCATGAAACCATTTTGGGAGCAGGAGTATCTGAACCGGGAGCGGTCAACCTTTGGCAATCCGAGCGTGGAGATCGCTGAGCTTGCGCAGAATCTGCCAAAGGGCGCGAGGGTGCTGGACGTCGGCTGCGGAGACGGCAGGCATGCGTTGTATCTGGCGGGGCTGGGGTTCAAGGTGGACGCTTTCGACATATCGAAAAATGCCATTGCCAAGCTGGATTATCTGAAGAAGCAGCATGGTTTGCCGATCAGTACCTGCGTCTGCGATGTGTCGGAGTTCCCTTTTACGTATGGCTATGATCTGATTATCCTCCATGGGGTGCTGCAGTTCATTGCGCGGGACAGGCAGACGGAAATCATAGAGCTGCTGAAACGCTGGACGAATGCGGAGGGCTACCATGTCGTCGCCCTGTTCACAGATGCGGAGCCTGTTCCGGAGGACCTTCGGGACGTCATGACCGGAGTGTTCAGGGAAGGCGAAATCAAAGCGTACTATCATGGCTGGGCCGTCCGGATGTTTGAGAGCAGGAAGTTCAATGATGAGCATGAAAATGGCGTCCGGCATTGTCATGCGATGAACAAGATCGTTGTGCAAAAGCCTGGGGAATAATTGATGACATTTTCTTTGACAGACTGACGCACATGCTGTAAACTGATAGAGATATGAATCGCAGGGAGGATGAACATGCAGCATGTTATGCGGGGGCGCGGATGCCTCAACCGGGAGAATGTTGCGTCGATGCTGGATATGTTGTCCATACAGCGGCCGATGCTGGTGTGTGGTGCACGGATGTCAGGGATATTCGTGGAACGGACAGGACTCAAGCTGCCGGTGTTCAGTGGCTATCATCCCAACCCGGATCTTGCGGATTGTTCGGCCGGAGCGGCATTGTTTCGTGAACATGGCTGCGATGGCTTGATTTCCGTCGGCGGCGGTTCGGCGATGGATACGGCCAAGGGCGTGCAGGCGCTGTTGATGACGGATGATATGGAGGCAGTACGGGCAAGCCGCTTGCCGGATGGAGAAGCAACGCCGCATATCGCGATTCCGGGAACTGCCGGCACAGGTGCCGAGGCGACGCCCATCGCTGTGGTGTATGTCAACGATGAGAAGCTGTCCCTTGATCATCCGATGCTGCTGCCGTCCGGCGTGCTGCTGGATGGTTCCCTGCTGGATACACTGCCGGAGTATCACCGGAAGGCCTGCGCGATGGATGCGCTGGCACAGGGCATTGAGTCCTGGTGGGCAGTGAAGGCTACGGCGGAGAGCCGTGTCCATGCAGAACGGGCGATTCTGGGCGTGCTGCGGAACCTGTCAGCTTATCTCGATGGCTGTGCCGACGCGCAGGACGCTATGCTGGAGGCTGCGTATGAATCGGGCTGTGCTATCCGCATCAGCCGGACGACGGCTGCCCATGCCATGAGCTACCAGATCACCAAGCAGCTGGGCTATGCGCATGGCCACGCCTGCATGCTGACGCTGCCCTGGCTGTGGATGCATCTTGATGAAGGCGGCCGAGCGCAGCGACAGCTGTCAGAGCTGTCGGAGATGATGGGACTGCAGGCCGACAGAATGGAGGGCCCTGTGCTTCTGCGGGGACTGCTGGCCGGGACAGACATGCTGCCTGACGTGCAGATAAACGATGCGCTGCTGGATGCGCTGGCGGCATCTGTGAACACGCAGCGGCTGGGAAATCATCCGGAACCGTTGTCTGAAGCGGAGCTGCGAATGATTTACGCGCAGGCCTTTGCGCCTGTTAGCGCACAGGAACGGGACGACCTTGCGTCCGTATGGAGGCACTATGCTGGATAAGCTGACGATGGGTGCGGAACGGTACATTCGTGCGGTGACGGACTTTGTTTTCGTGGAGGATGCGCCCGAAAAGGCAGACGTGATTTTTGTTCCCGGTTCACGCAAGACGGCTCATGCGATCCATGCGGCAGAGCTGTATCATGCAGGGTATGCACCCTGCATCATGCCGTCGGGACGATATGCGACCACGCGCGGAAGGTTCATCGGTGTGCCGGAGCAATACCGTGAGGAGTACCCGGACGAATATGAAACGGAGTGGGCCTTCCTGCGGGCGGTGCTGATGAAGCATGGCGTGCCGGAGTCGGCGATCCTCCGGGAAGATCAGGCGACCTACACATGGGAGAATGCGCTGTATTCGAGAGATGTGCTGGAGCGGCTCGGGATCCGGGCAGAGAAGGCCATCCTGTGCTGCCATGCCTTTCATGCACGGCGTGCGCTGCTGTACTATCAGGCGGCCATGCCGGACGTGCGGTTCATCGTCTGTCCGCAGGCCAGCCCGGGATACAGCCGCCATGACTGGTTCCGGACGGAGAAAGGCCGGGCAAGGGTGCTGGGCGAGGTGCAGCGCCTTGGTTCGCAGGTGAATGAAGTTTTTGCCATGATGCTGGAACAGAATCCGGTGCAGGATCGTTAATAATATGGAGCGGATGGCCTTGCCTCCGCATACGGAAAGCAGGATAAAATGACCATGCATGAAGGACACCGGGCACGGATGCGGGAACGTTTCAGACAGGAGGGCCTTGAAGGCTTCGCACCGCATGAGGTGCTGGAGATGCTGCTGTTCTACGCCCGTGCGCGGGGTAATGTGAATCCGCTGGCTCACGAGCTGCTGGATACCTTTGGCTCTCTCAAGGGCGTGTTGGAAGCAAGGCCGGAGCAGCTGATTGCCGTCAACGGCGTCGGAGAGGAAACCGCAACCCTCCTGTCCTTGATCGTCCCTCTGTTTCGCAAGTATCAGGAGTGCGTATGTCAGGAGCGGAGCTACATCAGGAACAAGAACGCCGCTGCGGAATACTGCTCAGCACTGCTGGCAGGGCTGCGAACGGAACGGTTCTGCGTGGTATCCCTGTCTGCGACGATGAAGGTACTGGGACAGCGTGTGGTGGGCGAGGGAAGCCTGACAGAGGTTCCGGCCTATCCTCGTCTGGTTGTGGAGACTGCTTTGAATTACAATGCCTATGCCGTGATTCTGTGTCACAATCATCCCGGCGGCGATGTGCAGCCCTCTTCCGATGACATTGCTGTGACGCGCAATATCAACGAGGTGCTCACGAGGCTGAATATCGTGCTGCTGGATCATATTATTGTTACCGGCAGCGAGGTGTACAGCATGTCCCTTCACGGAGATATTCCGTTGATGACAAGCCGCGCGGCTCAGAGCAAGCGCTGCCGTGAGGAGGAAATGGATACAGGCTGGCAAGATGAAAGGACGTTTGAAACATGAAACACCCACGGGGAGGATTCCGCTGCATGCTGAAAATCATGCTGGTCCTGATGCTGCTGGGCGTCATGGCTTATCTGGGAATTGTGGCGATGATCTGCTGGAAGGAGGCCCATGTGTCTCCTGTTGAAGATTACGATGCGATCATTGTGCTTGGCGCGCAGGTGAAACCGGACGGCGAACCCTCGCTGCAGCTGCAGTGGAGGCTGGATGCCGCGGCAAAGGCGTGGAAAGAATCACCCTGCGTGATTGTCACCTGCGGTGCGCAGGGAAGCAATGAGCCTGCGCCGGAAGCCTATGTGATGCGAGATGAGCTGATCCGACAGGGCGTCTCGGCGGAGATGATCCTGACCGATGCAGATTCGTACAATACCCGCCAGAACATCAACCATGCCGTTTCTCTGCTGGAGGGCCGGGATGTGAAGCGCGTAGTGATCGTCACCAGCGATTATCATCTGCCAAGGGCCGCAGCTCTTGCGGAGGACGCAGGCCTGGAAGCGACGGGAATCCCTGCGCCCACCAAGCTGGGCATGCGTTTCTGGCTGAAAAACCATGGCCGCGAGGCTTTGGCATGGATCAAATATTGGGGGCAGAAATATCTGCGCCTGCCTTTGGAGTGATACAAGCGATGACTGAAATGGAACTTTCTGCCCGATTGACCGAATGCGGCGTGCCCCATGATGCAGCTCTGCCGGGCAAGCTGCTCAGATATCATGAGCTGCTGATGGATTGGAACACCCGGATGGATCTGACTGCCGTGACCGACGAAGCTGAGATGATTGACCGGCATTATGTGGATAGTCTGTCCGCGCTGGCCATTCCCGGACTGATTCCGGCAGCGGGGACGCTGATCGACGTGGGTACTGGCGCAGGTTTCCCCGGGCTGCCGCTGGCATTGGCCTGCCCGAACCTCCGTGTGACGCTCATGGATGCGCAGCAAAAGCGTCTGAACTTCCTTCGCGCGGTGATCGATGAGCTGGACGTACGCAATGTCACCCTTGTACATGCACGTGCGGAGGATGGCGCGCAGTTCCCGCAGCACCGGGAGAAGTATGATGTGGCAGTGGCTCGCGCAGTGGCGTCGCTGGCGGTGCTGTCGGAGTATCTGCTGCCTTATGTACGCGTGGGCGGGAAGGCGGTTTGCTGGAAGGGGCCGGCCCTTGCCGAGGAGCTGCAGCAGGGGCGGCGCGCGGCTTTTCTGCTGGGTGGACGGGTAGAGGAGCCCATCTCTGTGACCTTCCCCGGCCGCGAATGGCAGCATATGCTGCTGCCTGTCAGCAAAACGGCAAAAACCGCTCGACAGTATCCGCGTAAAGCCGGCACCCCCAGCAAGTCACCGCTGGGAAATTCCGGCAGCAAGTGACACAGAGCGCCTATTACGGCGTAAATATCCCCCGTGGATCCGGCAGAACGTGTCGAACGATTCTGCTTGCGGTTCACGGGGGATTATTGTATATTTGAGGCAATACCGCAGGAAACGCCAGCGCTGCTGCCGTAAATCGTCATGCGAAGGAGAAGTTGTCTATGATGTACCACGATCAGCCGTGCATGCCCGGCAATCATGCAGCCTGCTGGCTGCCGCTGGATCGCATCAGTCCCCGCGCCAGTCTCCATTTTACCAGAGAGGACGAGAGCCTGCATGCATTGATGGCGGCCATCCGTCGGGATGGGCTGCAGCGGCCGGTGCTCGTACGGCGGCAGGGCAACGGCCGGTATGTCATCGTTTCGGGGAACAGGCGGCTGATGGCCTGCAGGCTGCTGGGTATGACGCACATTGAGGCGGAGGTGCTTCCGGCGCTGCCATCAAGATGCTCGGTACATGCGCTGCTGGATGCGTTGGCGTCCCGGCGTCTGCATTATCTGGAGGAGGCAGATGTGCTGCGGACGCTGAATGAAGAGCATGGCATGAACCGAGAAGCACTGGCGCAGCTTCTCGGCACTACGGCACAGGCGGTAACACTGCGGCTGCAGCTCACTGCGCTGGATGAGCCGCTGCGGGTCTTCCTGATGGACGAGGGAGCGCCGGAATGTGTTGCAAGAGCCCTGCTGAAGCTTCCGGATGCGGAGAGCCGCATGGATGTTGCCATCCGCGCGGTGCGTGAACGGCTGTGCATCCGGGATGTACAGCTGCTGGCGGCGGCTGCCTCAAGGCGGCGAAAGCTGCAGGGCGGTGCTTCTCGAAGGCTCTCCCGCGGCCGCGTGATCAGCCTTGTGCGGGACCCAAGACCCTATCTCAATGCCATTCGCGATATAGCTGGGCAGATGCGCAGCGCGGGTGTGCAGGCAACGCTTACTGAACGCAGCATGGGAGGACAACTGGAGGTTACTGTCCGGATGCCAGTGCGCCAAAGGCGGACAGAACGGCGTCAATCCATGTAGCAGCGCAGGGTTTTCTCAATCCAGTAAAGATAGGAAGGCCCGGGAACTTCGAGGGCCTTCATGCGGCGATACAAGGGCAATCCGTCTTCTACATCGTGCCAAAGATCGGTAAACACGACGTCATAGCCTTCTGTTGGCATCATGTTTTTTGCGTAATCAAAAGCATCAGCTTCAATGATATTCAGTGCTTCCTGCCGGGGGAAGAAGGGCAGGATCAGCCGCCGGAACACGTCGATTACATGCGGATTTTTCTCCACGACGGTCACGCTGGTCACATCTTTGCGTGCAAGGGCATGAAAAGCATAGTAGCCAAGGCCAAGCCCATAGGTCAACACCTTGCCGCGGCTTTTCTGAACAGCGGGCTGAATGGTGTTGATCTCATTGGGGGTGACGGTCATCCACACGCGGCCATCTTCACGAATGGCCGGGAAGGTGAAGGACTCGCTGAACCAGCCAAGCTGCGGGAAAATGCGCCCCTGAAGATCCACTGCGAAATCGTCTGCCACAAAGAGCTCCATGGGCTGCACGGTTTCATGCACGAGGTCAATGCTTCCGGCAGTACCGGTTTCCGGCCGGATGGTTTGCATATAAAGATCATGGTGGTATGTATCGGGAGAATGATGGTGTACCATTTTGGGAAAGTATGCGCGATAAAGGCGGGCGTCGTCGGGCTGAGATGTATCAAGGCCGCAATGGGCGGCCAGAAGCGCCATGTACGCATCGTTCAAGGGAAGATTGCATTCAGTGGCGAGGGCGTACACATCGTGCTGATCAATCGCACAGGGCGTGAAGCAAAGATACTCGCTCATGAGGGTCAGAATCCGCTCGTTGTCATGGTTGATCATCGTTTGTCACCTCGATCCAGATTGTACCATGTGAATTCCGTTTGGGCAATGTTTGAAAGAATCCCGCAACGCACCCCGTATGCTTGGCGTGGGAGCACCCGGTATAGCGGCGGCGAAAAGAGATTACAGTTCACCAGCGTATACTGATGCATAATAAAAGGTTCCGTGGACAGCGCGAAGCCTCACAGAACCAATTATGCTGATGGCGGGACTCGAACCCGCACGCCGAAGCAAGCGATTTTAAGTCGCTGGTGTCTGCCATTCCACCACATCAGCAGGTTATCAAATTATAGCACAAACGGCCGTACTCGTCAATGGACGCTGTTGACAGAGTGCGGCCGTGGCGATCCTGTACCATCATGAACTGCTGGGATAGTCACCTGTTCGTCAGCGTGGATCACGAGGATCAGAGCTGTATGCAGCGGCCAGTGGAAAGTGCCTGCAGACGATCTCCCATGATGTGCTTCAGGAAGATAAACTGCGCTTCACCCGTGCAGTGGCCGGTATAATACTGCGTCGGGTACTGCATGAGTGCTTCTGCGGCAAGCTGCAGGTCGGCTGCGCCGCTGCCGGAGGGATCGAGCTTCATCATGTGAAAACCGCCGATCAGTACATCCGGCTGGAACCATTGGCAGATGTTCAAAACACCCTTGTGGCTGCACCCACTGATGAGGATACGCAGCTTGCCTTCATGGATGAGCAGATACTGTTCGTGCCGGAAGTCCTCAGGGACATGCCGGCCGTCCTGTCTCATGGTCAGTCCGAAGGGATTGAGCGGATAGGGACAGGAGCAGTGGTTGCAGGTATGCAGGGACAGATGATTGTCAATGATATGGTCATCATCGGTGAATACAAGCCGTTTGGAATCCATCAGCGCATTGTCAAGCCCGATGTATTTCTCCGTGCCATTGAAGTGGGGGTCAAAAGCGTGGCGGCTGAGGTATACCGGCGCATGCTTGTTTTCCCGAAGGAAGCGTGCCAAACCGCCGCCATGGTCATAGTGCCCATGGGACAGGATGCACAGATCGACCTGCGCAAGATCGATGCCAAGCCGGGTAGCGTTGTCAGCGAAGGCGTCGGTTTGCCCTGCATCAAAGAGGATGCGGTGGCCGCCGGTTTCAAGGTACAGCGATAGACCATGTTCGCAGATGAGATCGTCCCGGCAGGTTGTGTTTTCAATGAGGGTAACGAGCTTCATGGCGGTTCCTCCGAGTGTTATGCAGCCCGGCTCTGCCTGATTGGTGGAGACGGGCTGTGCTTATTCCACGCTGTCGGGCAGATTTCCGTCCAGACCAGCGGTTTCCACTGCACCGAGGTGACGCTGAATGGTGCGGGTTTTGACAAATGCGCTGTCGATGGATTCGCTGGCTTGACGCAGGCGCAGCTGAGTCTTCTCCAGCACATCGCTGAAGGCGCCGAAGTCGGCCTTCACTGTTCCCAGCAGCCGCCAGACCTCACCGGATCGCTTCTCAATCGCGAGGGTACGGAAGCCCATTTGAAGGGAATTAAGCAGCGCGGAGAAGGTTCCGGGGCCGGCGATGACGACCCGCTGCTCCCGCTGGAGTGCCTCCACCAGGTCGGTCTGCTGAACAACCTCGGCATAAAGTCCTTCCACAGGCAGAAACAGAATGGCGAAATCTGTCGTATGGGGCGGAGCAATGTACTTGCCGGCAATGCGCCTGGCTTCCGTGCGGATGCGCTGCATGAGTGCCTTGCGGGCAGTGTCGATGGCAACGGCGTCTGCGGCCTGACCAGCCTCCTGCAGGCGGATATAATCCTCCATGGGGAACTTACTGTCGATGGGCAGATACACAATGTCCACGTCCTTGCCCGGCAGGCGGACGGCAAATTCGACGCGTTCACTGCTGCCGGGAACCACGGCGACGTTCTCGTCATACTGTTCAGGGGTCAGGACGGAGGAAAGCAGGTTCGACAGCTGCATTTCGCCCCAGATGCCGCGGGTCTTGACGTTGGTCAGAACGCGCTTGAGGTCGCCGACGCCGCTTGCCAGCGTCTGCATTTCGCCAAGCCCCTTGTACACCTGCTCCAGGCGTTGACTGACCAGCGCGAAGGATTCGTTCAGCCGCTTGTCAAGGGACTGGGTGAGGCGCTCGTCCATTGTGCGGCGCATCTCGGTCAGCTGACGGGTATTCTCCTGACGGAGCCCTTCGATGCCCGTGCTGGTGGCCTGGCGCACCTGCTCCATGCGTGCGTCCAGCTGGGAAAGCGTCTCGTTCATCCCGGCAGACATGTGCCCGATGCGCTCCTCCTGATTCCGCGTGGTCAGCAAAAGCTGGCGCTGCATGCTTTCCAGCAGATTGGTCTGACTCTGTCCCAGCTGCGACATGGAGGCAGTGAGGCGGTCGCCGGTGCGGGAGAGTTCCTCGGCGTTTTGAGTGCGTTGTGCGTCAAGCTCATCAAAGAGGTCATAGCCAAGCTGCTGCAGATAGGCAGACAGCTGACGGTTCTGCTGATCCTGCGTATCAGTCAGCTCTCGCTGGCGGAAAAGCAGCACCATCAGCATGATGATGACTGCCAGCAGCAGTGCAATAACGATCAGAAGCAAATAGTCCATGTGATTTCTCCTGTATAGAAGAACAGCACACCGCAAGAGCGCAGGTGTGCTGGAATATTCAAGCCGTGGTTACAGCTCGCGGCGGCCTTCCATGGCCTTGGACAGCGTCACTTCGTCGGCATACTCCAGATCGCTGCCGACGGGAACACCATGGGCGATGCGCGTGCACTTCACACCCATTGGCTTGAGGATACGGGCGATGTAGGTCGCGGTAGCTTCACCCTCGATGTCGGGGTTGGTGGCGAGGATGACCTCGCTCACTTCCTCTGCTGCGAGGCGTGAAACCAGCTCCTTGATGCGGATATCCTCCGGCCCCACGCCGTCCATCGGAGACAGGGTGCCGTGCAGGACATGATACAGGCCATGGTAATCGTGCATACGCTCCATGGCAGCAACATCACGCGGATCACGTACAACGCAGATCTGCCCGTTGCTGCGGTCTGCATTGGCGCATACGCCGCACAGCTCGCCTGCAGAAAAGTTCCCGCAGCGCTCGCAATAGCGGATGGCTTTTCGCCCCTGCCACAAGGCTGCGGCCAGCGCATGTACCTCCTCCAGCGGGAGGCCGACGATGTGATATGCCAGACGCTGGGCAGTTTTCTGACCGATACCGGGCAGCCGTGCAAGCTCTGACACCATGCGCTGAATGGGTTCGATCTGCCCTGCCATTAGAACAGGCCGCCCATGCCGCCCATACCGGGGGCCATCTTGTTCATGGTCGTCTCGCGGGTTTCCTCGCCCTTGCGCAGCGCCTCGTTGACCGCCGCCATGACCAGATCCTGCAGCATCTCCACGTCGTCGGGATCGACAACCTTGGGATCAATGGTGATGGACAGCAGCTCACGCTTGCCGCTCACCTTGACGGACACCACGCCGCCGCCGGACTGGGCTTCGTACTCTGCTGCGTCCAGCTTCTCCTGCGCGTCGGTCATCATCTGCTGCATCTTCTGAGCCTGCCGCATGAGCTGCTGCATGTTTGCACCGCCGCCGAAACCACCAAAATTCTGTCGTGCCATGGGAAATTCCTCCTCATATATTGTATAGGTGTGTGTATGACCTGTGGATACTTTATTCAACCAGATCGCTGCGGGATATATCCAGATCGCTGGATACGGTTGTCGCCCGTACGCGTGCTGTGCCCTCGATGATGGATACGCCGCTGGTGCGCATCCGGCCGGAGACGCTGCGCAGCAGAGCATCGCAGGCGTCAATGGGCGCGTCGATGCACAGATCGCCGGCCACGGAGTTCATGTTGATCTCGTCAAATGGCTCGGTCAGGGCGAGGGCGATCACGCCGGTGACTGTGTTGGCCGTGCAGGAGCGCAGGGACGTTTCCTGTGCCGTGACGCTTCCGGAGGTGGAGGAAAGGCTGCACTTGTCACAGGACATGCCGCTAAGCTTTACCTCGCCGGTGACGGAGCGGGCGCTGACGGTGATGAAGGACAGAGCTGTACCGACGATTCTACCGGAGACCGTATCCAGAGAAAGATCAGCGCCGGAAAGGCCGCGCGCGTTGATACGGCCGGTCACTGTACGAGCTTCGATGCTGCCCTTCCAGCTGCGGGGCAGGCGGAGGGTCAGCTGCATCCAGATGCTCGAGGCTGCAGACTTTGCCAATGCGGCAGCAGGCTGCTCAATGGTCAGATGGTCTGCGCTGCTGACGATCCGCAGTGCATTCACTGCGTGATCATCGCCTGCCACCATCACATGAATGTCGTCGATGTCATCCGTGCAGATTTCCAGCGTCGCGCTGATCAGACGCAGCGAGATGCGACTTACGGGCAGCGCCTGAAGAAATTCATTGCGATCCATCCGATCACCTCCGTGTGAAACGTGTTCGCGGGGACACATGTTCATGTGAAACATGCCCGTGTGATACATGATAGCACGTTTTCAGGAGGATGGCAAGGGAGACTTCGTCTCAACGTTTACTTCGTCTCAACGCTTCGTCTCGTTTCAATCCTCGTCTTCCGCCACGTGCCATCATTGGGTAAAACCTGAGCGGCGTCAGCTGTCCTGCATGCTGTCCACGGCGATCACGCTGGTCACCATATCGTCAAGAATGGCGATGACGCAGGGGTTGCCGCGATCCTGCTTGCCCTGCAGGAGGATGGAGTCCTTGGAAATGCGGCTGGGGGTGCTCTTGACCTGCGTGACGATCAGATCACACGGACCCTTTTCGACCTTTACCACGCCTGCCAGATACCGGCCGTTAGAGCCGTTTTTGTTGAAATAGAAGGATTTTACGCCCTTGCCGTTGCGATTCTGCTTCTCGAAATCCATAGACATGAGCCGCTTGGCATAGCCGCGCTCGGAGAAGAGAACCATCTGCTCCGTATCGCCGATCTGCCCGACCCACAGCACTTCATCTGCATCGTCCACCTGCATGCACTTTACACCGGCGGAGACACGTCCCTGGGTGGGAATTGTGTCCAGCGCGAAACGGATGCACATGCCGCTGCGGCTGAGCATCAGGATGTCGTCGCGGGTTGCGGCGGGCATGACGCACATGAGCGCGTCGCCCTTCTTGATGTTCACTGCGGCAAATTTCTTGCTGCGTACGTCGTAATCCACTGCGGCCGTCCGCTTGATCATACCCTGTTTGGTGATGAAAAGGTAGTCCGGCATGTGACCGACGTCCACCATGCGCAGGCAGGAGATCCAAAGCGCCTTTTCGCCGTCCTCCAGACCTGCCAGCACGCCGGAAAGCAGCTGGCCGCGATCCTTGGGCTTGCATTCGTTCAGGCTGTTGACGGAGAGCGGGTAGCAGTTGCCGTGGTCGGTGAAGATGAGCAGCGTCTCATCCGTGCGGGACATGAACAGGAACTCCGCGCTGTCGCCCTCGCTTTCCTCGCGGGCGGGGAGGGGATTCTTGCGGTACACGTCGGGCTTCATGCGTTTGAGGAAGCCGGCACGGGTGTAGGCGACGATGACCTCCTCCGGCGCGAGAACCTCCTTGTAGACCTCCGCAGGCACTTCCTCGGCGGCCTCGATGGTGGTGCGGCGCTCGTCGGCGTATTCGTCCGCGATCTCCTGCAGCTCCTTCTTGATGACGTTCAGCAGCTTCTTTTCGCTGCCGAGGATGCCTTCCAGCTTGTCGATGAGCTTGAGGATGTCCTCATATTCCTTGCGCAGGGCGAGGAGCTCAAGGTTCGTCAGGCGCTGCAGACGCATATCGAGGATGGCCTGAGCCTGCACGTCGGTCAGGTCGAAGCGGAACATCAGCTTCTCCTTGGCCTCCTTGGGGTTCTTCGAGCTGCGGATCAGCGCGATGACCTCGTCAAGGTTGTCCACGGCGATCATCAGGCCCTGCAAAATGTGAGCGCGGGCGCGGGCATGCTTCAGGTCGTACTCCGTACGGCGGGTCACCACGTCCTTCTGATGGCGGATGAAGTGCCCGATCATGGTTTTCAGGCCCATCTGCACGGGCTTGCCCTCGGCGATGGCAACCATGTTCACGCCGAAGGTGACCTGCAGGTCTGAGTACTTGTACAACAGGTTCAGCACCTTCTGCTCATCCGCGTCCTTCTTCAGCTCGATGACCGCGCGCATGCCGTTGCGGTCAGATTCGTCGCGGATGTCGTAGATGCAGCCAAGTGACGCCTTCTTTTCCTCGCTCAGCTTGAGGATCTTTTCCAGCATTGCGGCCTTGTTGACCGTGTAGGGGATCTCATGGATGACGATCAGCTTGCGGCCCGCATTGCCCTCCTCGATCTCCACGCGGGCGCGGACGGACAGCTTGCTGCGGCCGGTCTCGTAGCCCTTGCGAATCTCCTCGTTCTGCACCAGCACGCCGCCGGTGGGGAAATCCGGGCCGGGGATGATGGCCATCAGCTCGTCGAGGGTGATTTTCGGGTTCTCGATCTGCGCGATGACCGCGCGGATGGATTCACCGAGGTTATGCGGCGGGATGTTCGTCGCCAAACCGACCGCGATGCCCGTCGCGCCGTTGACCAGCAGGTTCGGGAAGCGGGCGGGGAGCATGTCCGGCTCTTTGAGGGTGTCGTCGAAGTTCAGGCGGAAGGGCACGGTGTCCTTCTCGATGTCCCGGAGCATCAGCAGGGCCAGCGGGGTCATGCGGGCTTCGGTGTAACGCATGGCGGCGGCGCTGTCGCCGTCGATCGAGCCGAAGTTGCCGTGGCCGTCCACCATCGTGCCGCGCATGGAGAAGTCCTGGGCCATGCGCACCATCGCGTCGTACACGGAGGAGTCGCCGTGGGGGTGGTACTTACCGAGGCAGTCGCCGACGATACGGGCGCACTTGCGGTGAGGCTTGTCGGGGGTCGTGCCCAGCTCCATCATGGTGTAGAGGATGCGGCGCTGAACGGGCTTCAGGCCGTCCTCCACGCGGGGCAGGGCGCGCTCGAGGATGACGTGCTCCGCGTAGGGGATCATGGACTGGTGCATCACGTCCTCAACGGAGGTTTGCAGAATGCGGGAGGGATCATCCTTGGGGATGGGGCGGTTGTCGCTTGTCTTCTTGCGGGCCATGGATTAGTCCCTCCCTTCCTGATTGATGGGGGCTTCAAAGTTGTCAGGTTTGTTGAAGTCCGCGTGCTCGGTGATGTAATCCCGGCGGGGCTCGACTTTGTCGCCCATGAGGATGGTGATGCGGCGGTCAGCCAGCGCGGCGTCCTCGATGGTCACCTGCATCAGCTTGCGCTGCTCGGGGTCCATGGTGGTTGCCCAGAGCTGCTCGGGGTTCATTTCGCCAAGGCCCTTGTAGCGCTGGAGGGTGTAGCCCTTGCCTGCGGCCTTGATGCACTTTTGCAGCTCCTTGTCGTCGTAGGCGTACATCACCTTGCTGCCCTTTTGCACCTTGTACAGCGGCGGCATGCCGATGTACACATGGCCATTGGTGACCAGCTCCTTCATATAGCGGAAGAAGAAGGTCAGCAGGATCGCGCGGATGTGCGCGCCGTCCTGATCGGCATCGGAGAGGATGATGACCTTGTGGTACTTGAGGTTGGCGAGGTTGAAGCCCTCGTCGATGGAGGTGCCCAGCGCCGTGATGAGGCTGCGGAACTCCTCGTTGGACAGCACCTGATCCAGCCGCTTCTTTTCGGCGTTCAGCGGCTTGCCGCGCAGGGGGAGGATGGCCTGATAACGGCTGTCACGACCCTGCTTGGCGCTGCCGCCTGCGGAATCGCCCTCGACGATGAACAGCTCGTTGTCCTCGGCCTTCTTGCCGCGGCAGGCGGAGAGCTTGCCCACCAGCGGGGCAGCGTCCAGCTGATTGGCCTTGCGGGCGTTGTCGCGGGTCTTGCGGGCGGCCTCACGCACCTGGGCGGCCTTGATGGCTTTCTGCACGATGGCCTGGGCGGTGTCCTGGTTTTTGAGGTTTTCCAGCCAGTCCGTCAGCTGCTGGGTGATGATGCCCTCGACGGCCGGGCGCACCTCGCTGTTGCCCAGGCGCCCCTTGGTCTGGCCCTCGAACTGCGGGTTCTTGACCATCGTGGTCAGCACGCAGGAGAGGCCCTCGCGGAAGTCCTCGCCGGAGAGGTTCGCGTCCTTCTCCTTCAGCGCGCCGATGCGGCGGGCGTAGTCGTTGAGCATCTTGGTGAACGCGGCCTTGAAGCCTGTTTCGTGGCTGCCGCCCTCGCCCGTGGGGATGTTGTTGACGTAGGAGAACATCGACTCGGTGTAGCCGTCGGTGTACTGGATGGCCACGCGGCAGATGACGGAATCCTTCTGCCCCTCAAGGTAGATGGGCTCGTCGTGCATGGCGTTTTTGCCGTCGTTGAGGTACTTGACGTAGTCGATGATGCCGCCATCGTAGCAGAATACCTTCTCCCGCGCGTCGGCGTCCTTGATGCGCTCGTCCACGAAGACGATCTTGAGCCCGCGGTTCAGGTAAGCCAGCTCCTGCAGGCGGCGGGAGACGGTATCGCTGTTGAAGCGCACGTCCTCGAAGATGGTGTCGTCGGGCATGAAGCGGATGAGCGAGCCCTTCTTGCGGGTGTTGCCCACCTTGGCCAGGGGCGCGTCGGGGATACCCGCATGGCATTTGCCCTTCGCGTCGGTGGTGGAGGTGAAGCGCACGTGATGGTGCGCAAAATCGCGGTAGATGTCGACGGTCAGCCACTTCGACAGCGCGTTCACGACCGACGCGCCCACGCCGTGCAGACCGCCGGAGTAGGCATAGTTGTCGTTGTTGAACTTGCCGCCTGCGTGCAGCTTGGTGAAGATGACCTCCACGCCGGACATGTGCATCGTGGGGTGCTCGTCCACGGGCATGCCGCGGCCGTTGTCGAAGACGGAAGCCGAGCCGTCCGTGTGCAGGGTCACGCGCACCTCGCTGGCGTGGCCGTTGGAGGCCTCGTCGATGGCGTTGTCCACGATCTCCCACAGCAGGTGGTGCAGACCGCGCGTGGACGTGGTGCCGATGTACATGCCGGGGCGCATGCGGACGGCCTCCAGGCCCTCCAGCACCGTCAGCTGACCGGCGTCGTATTGCTTAGCCATGTATATGAACTCCTTCATGGGAAGCTCCGCCTGCCATCGGGCAGGGGAGGATGATGATACAGCACAACACCTTATTATACCATGTTTTCAGGAATTCATCAAGGGGAACATGGAATGGGTGTTCGGGTGGACACTGGTGCATATGCTGGTGTATGAATATACAAAACCCCGGGGCACAGGCCGGGGCTTGTATCAGCGGATGCTTCCGCCATGAAAGAGACACTCGTACATCGTGCGCCCCTGATAAGCGATGGTTTCCGTGCCGCGGAACCAGGTGAAATCACCGGTGACGCTGCAGCGGTATGTGTATTGGCCCTCGTGATACTCGCGGGGGCCGCGGAATGGCATGTCGGGCGTACCGCGAAGCAGGGCTGCCTTGAGGAAATCTCCGGAGAACCCCTGGCCGGTGACGCGGCCGACATAGTTCATGCTCCATACCGGTGTACCGGAGTGCCATACGGCTTCCTCACCCGCGAAGCGCTCACCGCCAAGATAGCTGTCGATGTAGGTCAGCTCACCCTCCTGATAGTGCAGGTCGTGGGAGGCAGGCCGGGAAGGATCGGACTCCGGCCCCTTCCCGGCATAGGTAGCCCGCTTTGCACGAAGCAGGAAGTCGATGATGGCGGCAGCCTCCTCACGCTGCTCCAGCTGACGGTGGATGCTGTGCACAACCTCACGCAGCATCATCTTCTCGCAGTCAATGGTAATGTCGGCCCACTTCTCATACAGCGGGACGCGTTCGTTGTACAGATCGCGCAGCGTCCAGCCGGGCTGGATGGATACGCCGCGGGCATGCAGGTCGCCCAGACGCTCCTCGATGGCCTCGCAGCTGAGCTTCAGGTAGATCACTGTGCCGATCTCTTTGAGGTGTCGCATGGCCTCTGCGCCGTAAACGACGCTGCCTCCGGTGGCGATGATGCTGTTCTGCGCGATCAGTTCAGCATTGACGCGGTTTTCGACTTCGCGGAAGCCATCGTCGCCCTGTTCATCGATAATCTGACTCAGCCGCTTGCCGGTTGTTTTCTGGATCACCAGGTCGGAGTCAATAAAGTCCATGCCCAGCGCCTTGGCCAGCACCACGCCAACCGTAGATTTGCCGCAGCCGGGCATACCAATCAGGATGAGATTCTGCATGAAGATTGCCTTCTTTCGTTAAAGTGTCTTCCAGTAACGGCGTGTGATGATCGGGTATCCGTCAATTACGTTGTTCACCTTGTCACCCAGTGTAAAGCCGTTTTTTTCCATCACGCGGGCAGAACCGGGGTTGTCATCGTCGCAGGTGATCAGGCAGCGCCTAATGCCCAGCGCTTGTGCATGAGGAAGCGCGAGGGAGAGCATCAGCGTACCGTATCCCTTGTTCCATTCTCCCAGGCGGACAGCATAGCCAATGTGTCCGCCATAAAGCCGCAGGCTGTCGGTCAGCTGGTGTCGGATGTCGATTTGCCCCAGAAAGCGCTGAGCTTCGTCATCCACCAGCCACAGGGTAGTCGAGCCAACGTAGCCGGGAGGCAGATCGCGTGCCTGACGATAGCGCTCATACTTCGCCAGAAGATCAGTGCTGCGCGGATCGCTGAAGGGATTGCCGGCGCGGCGGGGGAAGGCGCTGTATTCATCGCAGGCCTCGGTGTAGGAAGGAAGATAGGCATCACAGGGCGCGATCAGGCGGAGCATTGGCAGGCTTCCTTTCGTAAAGATACTGCTCTGAATATAGCACGCGCCAGTCGGGAAGTCAACCCTGATCACACAAAACAGCCGCGCCCGGGATCGCTCCCAAACGCGGCTGCAATATGCTTAGAAACCGTAATTCTCGCGGATCTCGATGCCCTTGTAGCGGCGCATGCCGGTACCAGCGGGGATCAGCTTGCCCAGGATAACGTTCTCCTTCAGGCCGATCAGCGGATCGACCTTGCCCTTGATGGCGGCCTCGGTCAGGACACGGTTGGTCTCCTGGAAGGACGCGGCGGACAGGAAGGAGTCGGTAGCCAGAGAAGCCTTGGTGATGCCCAGCAGCACGCGCTTGACGTATGCGGGACGACCACCCTCCATGAGCGCCTTCTGGTTGGCTTCCTCCAGACGGGAAAGGTCGACCAGGGAGCCGGGCAGCAGGTTGGTGGAGCCATTGTCCTCCACGCGAACCTTGCGCAGCATCTGACGCACGATGATCTCGATGTGCTTGTCGGCCACGGCAACACCCTGCAGGCGATACACGGACAGAACTTCCTTGAGCAGATAATCCTGCACAGCCTTCGGACCGAGGATGCGCAGCAGATCGTGAGGATTGATGGAACCCTCGATCAGCACGTCGCCGGCGTTGATTTCGTCGCCCTCCTGCACCTTCAGGCGGCTGCCATAGGTGATGGGGTAGCTCTTCTGCTCATACACGGGCTCGGTGGAATCGACGCTGATGACAAAATCGGTCTCGGTCTGCAGGATGGAGACGCGGCCATGCAGCTCGCTCTTGATGGTAATGGACTTGGCGCTGTTGGGGACAGTGATGTCCTTGAGCAGCACATCGCCCTGATTGACCACCGCGCCGTTGCCAACGCACAGGGTACCCATGGCGCTGTGATAGATGCGATGGTTCTGCTCCGCATCGTCGGGGGAGACGATCAGCTCGCACTTGCCCTCGCTGCGGTTGATCTTGACAATACCGTCCATGTCGGCCTTGACGGTGATGGTCTTGCTGCTGCCCGGAGCGACGAAGGTGCTGTACAGCACATCGCCTGCGGACACGTGTGCACCATCCTCCACAGCAGGCAGGATCAGGGAGCTGATGTAGTCGCGCTTCTCGAAGGTCGGATCTTCCGCCGTGATGACCAGTTCGTTCTTGCCCTTGACCTGCTGGATGGAGACCTTGCCGCTGATGTCAGACAGCACGGCTTCACGCTTGGGCTTACGGGCTTCAAACAGCTCCTCAACGCGGGGCAGACCCTGCGTGATGTCCTCGCCGGAAGCGATACCGCCGGTATGGAAGGTACGCATGGTCAGCTGCGTGCCGGGCTCGCCGATGGCCTGTGCGGCGATGATGCCGACAGCCTCGCCCACATCCACCTTGCCGCCGTGGGCCATGTTCTGGCCGTAGCAGCGGGCGCAGACGCCGTTCTCCGTCTTACAGGTCAGCACGGAGCGCACGTAGGCGCGCTTGATGCCGGCCTTGGCGATGATCTGGGCCTTGCGGTGGTCGATGGGCTCGTTCAGACGAACGATGACTTCGCCCGTCACGGGATCAACGATGTCCTCCGCTGCGGTACGGCCGCGCAGACGATCCTCCAGGGACTCAATGGACTGCTTGCCGCTCATCAGCTCGGTCACGTGCACGCCGCGCACCTGAATGCCGCGGGCCTCGAAGCAGTCCTCCTCGCGGACGATGACTTCCTGGGAAATATCCACCAGACGGCGGGTCAGGTAACCCGAGTCGGCGGTCTTCATGGCCGTATCGGACAGGGCCTTACGGGAACCGTGAGAGGACAGGAAGAACTCAAGCACGTTCAGACCCTCGCGGAAGTTCGCGCGAATGGGCAATTCCACGGTTTTGCCGGTGGGGGAGGCCATCAGGCCGCGCATACCAGCCAGCTGGGAAACCTGCGCCGCGCTACCACGGGCGCCGGAGTCAGTGAACATGCGGATGGGGTTGAACTTGTCAAGGTTGGGCAGAATCTGATCACGCAGAGAGTGGGTACAGCTGTTCCACAGATCAATGACGCGCATGTAACGCTCGTCCTCGCTCAGCAGACCTTCCTCAAACAGCGCGTTGACCTTGGCAACCTTCACATCGGTATCGTCCAGCATCTGCTGTTTCATCGGCGGAATCTTGATATCCGCGACGGAAACCGTCAGTGCGCCGACCGTGGCATACTTGTAACCGAGGGTCTTGATGGCGTCCAGCACCAGCGCGCACTTATGCTCGCCCTGGGAGCGGAAGCACATGTCAACGATGTTGCCCAGCTGCTTCTTGCCGCACAGCTCGTTGATCTCCAGCTCGAACATATCATCGAGGCATTCACGCTTCTTGAAGCCGAGGTTCTGGGGGAGCGCTTCGTTGAAGATCAGACGGCCAAGGGTACAGTCAATAATCTTGGTGCCCTTTTCGCCGTTGAACTCGCGCTCGACGCGCACCTTGATCGGGCTCTGCAGCTCGATCTGACCCAGCGCATAGGCCATATGTGCCTCTTCAGGATCGCGGAACACACGGCCCGCGCCCTTGCCGTTGGGATTGTCGATGGTCAGGTAATAACAGCCGATGACCATATCCTGAGAGGGCGACATGACGGGCTTGCCGTCCTGGGGCTTCAGGATGTTGTTGTGGCCCAGCATCAGGAAGCGAGCCTCGGCCTGAGCTTCCATGGACAGCGGGACGTGCACGGCCATCTGGTCGCCGTCGAAGTCAGCGTTGAAGGCGGTACAGGCCAGCGGATGCAGTTTGATGGCCTTGCCGTCCACCAGGATGGGCTCGAAGGCCTGGATGCCCAGACGGTGCAGCGTGGGGGCACGGTTCAGCAGAACCGGGTGATCCTTGATCACATCTTCGAGAATATCCCACACTTCGGGCTTCATCTTCTCGACCGCGCGCTTGGCGGACTTGACGTTGTGCGCCAGCTTACGGGACTGCAGCTGCTCCATGACGAAGGGCTTGAACAGCTCCAGCGCCATTTCCTTGGGCAGACCGCACTGATGCAGCTTGAGCTCAGGGCCGACAACGATAACGGAACGGCCGGAGTAGTCAACGCGCTTGCCCAGCAGATTCTGACGGAAACGGCCCTGCTTGCCGCTGAGCAGATGGCTCAGAGACTTCAGCGCACGACCGCCGGGGCCGGTCACGGGACGACCGCGACGGCCGTTGTCGATCAGCGCGTCCACAGATTCCTGCAGCATGCGCTTCTCGTTGCGGACGATGATGTCCGGCGCACCCAGCTCCAGCAGGCGCTTGAGGCGGTTATTGCGGTTGATGACGCGGCGGTACAGGTCATTCAGGTCGGAGGTGGCGAAGCGGCCGCCGTCCAGCTGCACCATGGGGCGCAGATCCGGAGGAATAACGGGCAGCACGGTCAGCACCAT
>JAFTWV010000133.1 GCA_017465155.1 Clostridia bacterium | reverse complement strand
ATACTCCCGCCGCTTGACGATCTGCTGAATGATTCTGTTTGCCCAGTGGTAGGGATGCTGCTCAGAAAACTGCGCGCCAAAGCCATTCGGTTCCCGCTGGGCCCGGTAGTACCCCGGCGTGACTCGCCGTTCCTTCACCATCGTCCGGCATATGCTCAGCTGGGACATACCACCTGCCGCCAGCTCGAAGATCCTCCGCACGGTATCGGCAGCCTCCGGGTCTACCAGCCAATGGTGCCTGTCATTAGGGTCTTTCACATACCCGAAGCAGGGATTGTTGGTCAACGTTTTCCCTGATCTTCCGATCTGCTGCGCAGCAGACCGCGTTTTTCTGGAAATATCCCGCAGATACCAGTCGTTCATAATGTTGAGGATGCCAGCAAACTCGGTACTGTCCGGGTTGTCATTGTCGATATTGTTATTGATAGCAATAAACCGCACACCCATCCTGCCAAAGTACACCTCTGTGTAAAAGCCCGTCTCCACATAGTTACGCCCGACGCGGCTCATGTCCTTGACCAGCACAGTTTTCACCATGCCAGCCTCAATATCTGCAAGCAGCTGCTGCCAGCCGGGACGGTCAAAGTTGCCGCCGCTGTAACCGTCATCGGTGTAGTGACGGCAGTTGGTGAAGCCTTTTTCTGCAGCGTATGCGGTCAGTAAACTTTTTTGATTCGTTATCGAGTTCGACTCGCTCTCCATTTCGTCATCACGGGACAAGCGTTCATACAAAGCAGTAACCGGTTGTATATTTGCGTTCGTCACAGCCCGTGGCTTTCTTCCATTCTGTTTTTCGATCAGATCAAACATGGTATTCCTCCTTCGTTAAGCTGCTGCCTGATCATGGGACAGCGTCTTATTTCGTTCCGTTTTCCGCAGATACTTCTGGTGATTACGCTCCCGTTCCTTGGCTCGCCGTGCTTCCTCCTGTAGCTGCTCCTCTGTCAGAATGGTTGGTGCTACCGGAATCGTGAAACAGCCAATGAAGCGGAAGATGACATCAATCTGCACATGCCGTTGACCGTTCACCTTTTTCGGGGCATGGACAACCACCCTGTCAATAAGGCTGTTAATGATTGATGCTGTCAGCTCTTCCGTGTCACGGTATTGGCGTGCCAGCTGCATGAAGGCATCAATGTTAGCCGTATCGGCGTGGTAGCTGGCAAGCGCTTCTTCCGTCTTTGCCAGCTTGTCCTTCAACTGAGCCTGTTCATTTTCATAGGTAGAGGACAGCAAGTTGAAACGGCTTTCCGGCGTTTTCCCAAGCGCATAGGATTCGTACAGCTTCTGGATGATGGTGTCCAGTTCTGCAATGCGCTTCCGGGCTTGTGTAGCTTCGGCTGTCATGCCCTTTACCGCATCTGCATGGCGAACCTCGGACAATGCCCGCACCTGATCTGCAAAGGCGGCTTCATCCGATACGGCGTACTGGCTCACAGACCGGATCATTTGCAGCAGTACAGACCGTATGAACGCCGTTGTGACATAATGACAGCAGCAGTCGCCTTTGCTCTGACTGTAGGTCGGACAATCATAATAATCGTCAGATTCCCGTCCGGATTGCTTTGCGCGGCTACGATGGTTATTGAGCTTCGCACCACACTCTGCGCAGTAGAGCTTGCCGGTCAGCGGATTGGACTCACCGGTGCTATCTGTTCTGCGCCGGACGGATAACACGCATTGTGCCAGCTGCCATCTGTCCTCGGGGATGATGGCTTCATGGGTATCTTTGAAGATTAGCCATTCCTCCTGGGGCTTTGTCTGGCGCTTTGCTTTCAGGCCGTTCTTCGATGAACGGAAGTTGACGGTATGTCCCATGTACTCCGGGCGTGTCAGGATGTTGTGTACGGTCACGCCATTCCATGCATACGGCTTGCTCATGTCAGTGTTGGAACGCTTCATGCAGGTGTCATGAGTTGCATTGTAGTACGCCGGACACTCCACCTTGTCAGCCTCCAGAATGCGAGCGATCTCGTAAGGGCCGTGGCAATCAATCGCCAGCTGGTAGATTCTCCTGACAATGGCAGCCGCCTCGTCATCCACCAGCCAATGTTTCTTGTCTGCCGGGTCTTTCCGATAACCGTAGACACACAACGTATTTGTAGGGATGCCACTGTTGCCCCGCTGTTTGAAGAACGTGCGCATCTTCTTCGACTGTTCCCGCAGGTACATCTCGTTCAGCACGTTCATGAAGGGTGCGAACTCGCTGCTGATGGGGTTTACCGTGTCCACACCGTTGCCGATGGCGATGAACCGTACACCCTTGCGCCGGAAGTACACCTCAGTGTAGAAACCGGTCTGGATGTAGTCGCGCCCGACGCGGCTCAGGTCTTTTGCGATCACCACGCCGACCAAACCTGCATCAATGTCCGCAATAAGCTGCTTCCATCCAGGGCGCTCAAAGTTGCCGCCGCTGTAGCCGTCATCCGTGTAATGTCGGCAATTAGCGTGGCCGTGATCCGCCGCGTACGAGATCAGGTATGACTTTTGATTCACTATGGAGTTAGAATCGCCCTGCTGATCATCGTCGCGGCTGAGGCGCTCATAGAGCGCCGTGATAAGGGGTTCGTTTTTCTGGGTCAATGGATTCTCCTTTCCTGTGGGAGTCTGATATTTCTGGTGACTCCCTCTACCAGTAGGACAAAACCAGGCCGATTTCGGAACTGTTTTTGAAAAATGCAGAAAGAAAATTTGAACTTGCACCATTTTTCTTGTATAATGACCGTAATAGGGGGTGAGCATGTGATTCCAGAGGATGATTGGTTCGATGTTGAAGGTGAAGCATCCGCCGAGAATGCCATGCTCACCATGCCCCTGTACGATGAGGACGGCAATGAAATCCCGGATGAAGAACTTCCGTGGAACAGTACAGTAGAAGAAACTGATACAGATGCCATGGATGTGGGCGACGATGTTGTTGATGTTCGTCCGGGCACGGAACGAAGAAGGCGCATCGCCCAGACTGTCCGCGAAGAAGCCCTGCGCCGTATGGAATTGTCAGCCCGAACCGTTTCTGAATTTCAAGTCCTTGTGGACTGCTATGACCGTGAAGACGAAAGCCGTATGCGTAAGGAGCGCCGATATGAAACCCTGCGTGGCGATGTTCCGTTGGAGAGCGGAGCGCTTCCTGGTGGTCACATTCTGCCGCACAGCATGAGCCAACCGACCTTCCGGCAGATTTGCAGGGGCGAGTTTGACGATTATCTCAACACATGCCTTTTCGCCATGCATGACTTGACAGAGCGGGAACACCTGCGGGAGATCGTCATGAACCTGAAGCTCGACCACAAAGAAATCCTGTTCTTCCTGGGCATCAGGCTGTACACAACACAGAAGCTGGCGGAGCTGCGCGGCCAGACGGAGCGTAACATCCGCAAGGTCCGCGATACCGTCCGGAGGCGCATCCACCGGAAGCTGTACGCGGCCCTGACGATGCTTCAACAAGACGGCGACGAGCTGAACCACTTGGAGCAGGACTTCCTGCGTGACTACACTCCACCGAAAAGGAGGCATTCTTCCGATGAAGAACCTGTTTGAACATACCAGCGCGTACTGGGCGAAGTATGCCTCTTATGAGTGGCAAAAGGCAGCAGATGGGAAGGCGTACCTTCTACCCACAGCTGATGCCAAGGCTTCTGTCTACAACACCATGCCGCTGGCTGACCAGCTGGTGTTGGATGCGGTCAACATCGGGCTGCTGGCGATGCACAAGTCGCCCGAAAAGAAGATTAAGGCCGCTATTCTCACCTTCGCCTGCAACTACGGTCTTCTGGGTATGATGACTGCCCTGCCCACCACGCCAAATTTCGTAGAGTACGAGAAGGTCTATCTTCCGAAAAATCAGTTCATCCGGCAAGAAACCATGGACACACTGACCTACATGAAGTTCTTCTTTCCGTTCAAGATGCCAGACTTCCGCAAACGCGGTATCGAATCCGTTTGGAATGTGTCTGGCAGCGACAGGGATGAGGCGGCGCTGGCGTTGACTTTCGGTGACGAACCGCGCGCCAAAGCGATCTCCTTCATGCGCAGCTATGGCGAACCCTATGAGTGGCTGAAGGAAGTGTTTCTCGACTGGGCTTATACTTTCATGTCCGCATTCATGTACTACAATGCCCCGGATGTGCTGGACAAGCACACGCGAGATATGTACCGCAGCGGATTGGCTTGTTTTGAGGGTAACGCCCCCTCCTACCACCTGGCACTGCGTGAGCATCCTGTCATTGTGTGGGATTTCCATTCGCTGATGCTGACCGTGAAGTTCATGTTCTCTGTGAAGCTGACCGAAGCAAAGAACCCTATGCGCCTGTGTGAATATTGCGGCAAGGCATTTTATGCTCCGCGTACTGATTCCCGGTACTGTTCTGCTGAGTGCAGGAACAGGATGAGCAAGAAGCCATGATGGTCAGCTCAGTAGGAAGTCCAGAAGGCCGAGGGTAAGGTCTGTTACCTTCTCCAGTAGCCATCCGGCGATGTGCGGAGCAAAAGCGAAGAAGATGCCAAGGCCAACGGTCTGGAAGATCAGGCCGCTGGGTGCGTCGGCAATCCATCCTGCAAAGGAGCCGATGAGGAAAACCGTTGCAAGCAGATTGGTTGCCACGGAGGTTAATCCAACAATGATGGATGAAATTAGCTGGAACACCAGCAGTATCGCAATGAGGGGCAAGCCAGCTAACCGAAGGGGCAGATTGAGCAGTTTCTTCATGTGTACCTCCAGACCATTGAGCTGTTTCAATCGTAGATCAGTTCATTGAACAGTATTTCTTCGATACGATTGTGGATGCTGTTCATACGGCGCACCCATTCCATCTGGTCGGTGGCCTTAAGAGCCTCGGTGACACCCTCAGCTGCTTTCATCTGCGGGATCAGCAGATCAAAGCGTTCCTGGCAAGTGTCGTCAATGCTGTGCAGATGCTTCATGAGCTTGCCGGACAGCAGTAACTGATTGAACAGAAGGGAACGATGCTCCTTAAGGTAACGCAGGCGCATTCTACCGTACTTGCCAAGGGGGCGCATGTCCTCCGCAGGGATGCCGATGTTGGGCAGGTAGTAGTCTCCGCAGCGGCGATAGGTCAGTTTCATGGGTATCCTCACTTTCTGCTGCAGCAAAAAAGCAGCTATGTACTTGAAGGTTACCCTTCAAGCCATAACTGCTTGAATTGCTTGTACTTCCCGCGACTCATGACGAGGAGGGGTAAACCTTCCTCTACATAATAACTCGGAGGGAGGTGGATTCGTGAGGTCGCCCTTGACCGAACGAAGACGGAGGGAGTTTCCCGGTCAGCATGCGCATCTTTTCTTTTGCTGATTGTCTTCCGTGCTGCCTCTTCTTTCTCAACCCTGAGAAAGAAGCAAAGAGGGCCAGAGGGGGTGGCCTAAGTTGCGCCTGGTGGATGCCACCCCCTCTGGACTCCCCCTGTCGCTCCAGTCTTGTCCTTTGTCAGGATTGTCCTCGCTCCATACGCTTCGCGGGGGCGGACCGCAACTTGACTTTTCCTTTGTTTGTCGGTTCGCCGCTCCCCTGTACGGCGTCGCGGCGCGGCTGGAACTGCGCGTGCCTTTGCGGCTGGGTTTTAGAGGGACAGAGGTTCTCTGGCGGCTTCCATAAGGATGTGGAAGGCTTGTCCTTCCGGGGCGACGCCGGGCTTGTCGAAGGAGGGCGCGCCGCAGACGTTGCGCACCAGTCCGTAGGCATCCACCTCAGCGAGGGCGGCAGCACGCGCCTTTTCTGCATACGGCAGCAGCGCTTCATCCAGCCAGCCGCCGGATATACCACGGTAGATGGTGTAGGCCAGCATCTGGGCGAAGTTGACTTCCCGGAAGGTCGTCGGATCATCCAGCACATCGTGGAATGCGCCGTCGGTCAGCTGGTGGGGGAGGGCGGCTTCGATCAGTGCCTTCACCCGGTTGATCAGCCGTGCCCGGCCGGGGTGCTTCTCCGGCAGCAGCGAGATCACCCGGCCCATGCCAGCCATGGCCCAGCCGTTGCCGACAGCCCATGCGTCGCGGCGCAGGAACCGGTTCTCGGCGTCGCTCCACTGGTGGGCAAGCAGCCCATTTTCCGGGGTGTGCAGGATGTGCCAGTAGCCGTCCAGCTGGCGCATGGCTTCGTCGTATTCGCCCGCGCGGGCAAGGAAGGGCGGCAGCATGTACATCGAGTCCACCCAGATGAGCTGTCCATTAAGGAAGTGGTACACCACGCCGTCTGCGTTGCGGGGCGCGTCCGTCATGGCCCAGCGAAGCAGCTTGTCCCGGGCCTGGCACAGGAAGGGGTCGCCGGTCTGTTCGGCGGCGAAGATCAGCGCCTCGCCGATGGCGCAGGGGTCGGTCACGGCGGTGGAGTCGCCGATGTGGCAGCAGCGGCCGTCGGGTTGCTGACGGTTCGCGCCCTCGATGGCCATGGCGATGGCGATATCGTGGTCGCCCGCCTCCAGGAAGGCCTGGGCTGTCACACCCTGCTCCCAGTTGTAGCGCTGCATGGACAACAGCGCCGTCTTGATACGGTTTATCATCAGATCAATCCTGCTTTACTGAGTTGTTCTTTCAGCTTTTTGATTTCTGCGTGTTTATCATAGTGTTGCTTACTGGGGCGACAATGCTGCATCGGCGCAATGAGCTCATAGAGCGCTTTTACGCTGTGCGTTTCAAAATAGTCAGCGGGCAGTGATATATCCACTTCTGTTCCGTAGCATCCATCTGTTGGTGAAATGTGATGCCAGACTCGGAAACAATGATCCTCCATACGGCAGAGCAGATAGTCCCAACCCTCGATGGTGATGATCATGGGCGCCTCCTTTATTTGCTGGCGTTGATCATGTCAAACACCTTTGCGCAGCGGATGGTCAAATCATGGGGGACCGTGGGACTCTCCAGCAGCTTTTCGCGGACACAGCGCATGACTTCCTCCGCCTCGTAGACGAAGCCGTTCTCGGTCTTGTCGTCCTGCCAGTGCTCTTCGGAGCCATCAGGGCGGCGCAGCACAAAATCGCTGCCAAAGTGGGGACGGAGCATCCGCAATTGTCCCTTGTCTCCCATGATGACGGTGCGCTCGTCCAGGCGCACGCCGATGGAAGCGGTGAGCGTCGCCAGGCCCCAGAGGTAGCGCAGCGTGACGGTCTCCGTCTCGTCCACGCCGGTGGAAGCCCAGTGGACGGCCACGTTTTCGACCTTCTCCGGAACACCCAGGAAGAACTCCGCCAGCTCGTAGCAGTAAACAAACAGGTCATAGGCCGCGCCGCCGCCCAGCTCCTTGAGGTAGAAGCGGCTGCCGGGGCCGGAATAAGCCTCCCAGCCGATGGCGATCTCGAAATGCTTCACCTGGCCGACAGCGCCTGCATCCAGCTGGCGCTTCATCTCCACAATGGAGGGCAGAAAGCGGCTCCACATGGCCTCCATGGAGAATACGCCGCGCTCCTTTGCCAGCGCGAAGACCTCCTCCGCCTCGGCGGAAGTGGTGAACATGGCCTTCTCGCACAGCACGGGAATGCCGGCTTCGATGCACAGGCGGGTCAGGTCAGCATGCGCGTCGGTGGTGGCGGCTACATAGGCTGCATCGGGGCGGAGGGCCAGCATCTCCGCGTAGCTGCCGGAATGGGGAATGCCATGCTTTTCAGCGAAGGCCGCGCCGCGCTCAGCAGAACGGGAGCCCACGCCGATCACCTCTGCGCCGTCAATGCGGCGGATGGCGTCGTTGAACTTCACGGCGATATCGCCTGCACCAAGGATCACCCATTTGAAAGACATATAAACACCTCACAGCGGATTTTTCTTCATTATAGAAGAATAGCGCCTGTACGTCAATCGCAAATCCCTTTGACAAACTGTACCCCATCGGGTAAAATGGAGCCGATGAATACGCAAGGAGGGCCACATATGACCTTCACCCCCAAATTCCCGACTTTCCTTCACGGCGGCGATTACAACCCCGATCAGTGGCTGGATCGCCCCGATATCCTTGACCGCGACGTGGAAATGATGCACAAGGCCCACGTCAACACCGTGTCCATCGGCATCTTCTCCTGGGCCCGCCTGGAGCCCGAGGACGGCGTGTATGACTTCTCCTGGCTGGATGAGGTCATCGACCGCCTGTGGAAAGGCGGCATCCATGTGATCCTCGCCACGCCCAGCGGCGCGCGTCCTGCCTGGATGGCGCAAAAGTACCCCGAAGTCCTGCGGGTGAACGACCATTACCAGCGCTATCACTTCGGCGGCCGCCACAACCACTGCATCACCTCCCCCGTGTACCGCCGCAAAGTATACGAGATGGACAAGCGCCTGGCCGAGCGCTACGCCAATCATCCTGCCGTGATCCTGTGGCACCTCTCCAACGAGATGAGCGGCCACTGCTACTGCGACCTCTGCCAGGAGGCCTTCCGCGGCTGGCTGAAGGACAAGTACGGCACGCTGGACAAGCTCAACGACGCCTGGTGGACCTCCTTCTGGGCCCACCGCTACACCGACTGGAGCCAGGTGGAAGCCCCCGGCCCCATGGCAGAAACCTCGACCAACGGCATGTACATCGACTGGCGGCGCTTTGCCACCCACCAGTGCAAGACCTTCATGATGGCCGAGCGGGATGCGGTGCAGAGCGTCAATCCGGAGCTGAAGGTCACCGCCAACCTGATGGAGCGCTTCTGGGATTATGACTACTTCGACCTGGCGGAAGGCATGGACGTGGTCTCCTGGGACAGCTATCCCATGTGGCATTCCGGCGATGACATGGCCCGTGCGGCGGAATTCGCCATGAACCACGACATGATGCGCTCCTTCAAGGATCAGCCCTTCCTGCTGATGGAATCCACGCCCTCCCAGGTCAACTGGAAGCCTGTGAACAAGCTCAAGCGCCCGGGGATGCACCTCCTGTCCTCCATGCAGGCGCTGGCCCATGGCAGCCAAAGCGTGCTGTACTTCCAGTGGCGCAAGGGCCGCGGCGCAGCGGAGCAGTTCCACGGCGCGGTGGTGGATCACGACGGCCGGGACGATACCCGCGTGTTCAAGGACGTGACCCAAGTGGGCAAGGCACTTGAAAGCCTGCAGCCCATCTATGACAGGGAGAAGTCTCCTGCCCAGGCCTGCATCATCTACGACTGGAGCAACTGGTGGGCCATCGACTACGCCCAGACCGGTCAGTCTCAGAACATGAAATACTTCGACAGCGTCAACATGCATTATCGGAGCCTGTGGGAGCTGGGTGTGAATGTGGATTTCCGAGACGAACGGGAGTGCACCGACCTGAGCCAGTATAAACTGGTCATCTGCCCGATGCTGTTCATGCTCAAGGAGTCCTTCGCGGACAAGCTCCGCGTCTTCGTGGAGAACGGCGGCACGCTCTTGATGACCTACTTCTCCGGCGTGGTGGACGAGTCCGGCCTGGCCTGGCTGGGCGGCGCGCCTCATAACCTCATCGATGTGCTGGGCGTGCGCGCCACAGAGCTGGACGCCCTCTTCCCGGAGGACAAGCAGGCCATGCTGCTGGCGGATGGCCGCAGCTTCCCCATCCATGAGCTGTGCGAGATCCCGGAGCTGCACGGTGCGAAGAGCCTCGGCCTCTATGAGGAGGACTTCTACGCTGCCATGCCCTGCCTGACCCGCAATACCTTCGGCAAGGGACAGGCCTACTATCTGGCCGCGAAGGTGGAGCAGGCTGGTCTGGATGCGATCTACGCTGACATTGCGGATGAGCTCGATCTGCCCCGCGCGATGCAGGAAACCCTCCCTGAGGGCGTCATTGCCACCGAGCGCGGCGGGGCGGTGTTCCTGCAGAACTACTCCGGCAAGGCGCAGCAGGTCGCCTTTGAGAACAAGTACACCGACATGCTTACCGGCCGTCAGGTGGAGGGCGAGTACATCATGCCCGCCAACGGCGTAATGGTGCTGGTCAGATAAATTTCAACGTGCGGAATGTCTCCAGAAGGGGAGATCCCGCACGTTTTGTTATGAAAAACAGTGGAAAATAAAGGATGGGTGTTGCAAAAAACGATCAAATGTCGTATAATGGGGGACAAGAAAGATAACGCATGTTATAATTGCGAGGAGACGATTGGATGGATCAGGAACGGTTTGACGCGCTGCGGTTGGAGAATCAGCTGTGCTTTCCCATGTATGCCTGCTCCCGCGAGGTGATCAAGCGCTATCGTCCCTATCTGGACGAGCTGGGCCTGACCTACACGCAGTACATCGTGATGATGGTCGTCTGGGCGGAGGGCACGATCAGCGTCCGCGATATGGGCAGGAGGCTCTTCCTGGATTCCGGCACGCTCACGCCTGTGCTCAAAACGCTGGAGAAGGCGGGCCTGATCACCCGCCGCCGTTCCACGCAGGATGAACGTGTGCTGATGATCTCCGTCACCCAGGCGGGCCTTGCCCTGCGGGAAAAGGCTGTGAGCATTCCCGAAATCATGGCAGGCTGCGTCAACCTGAGCAGCGACGAAGCCGCGACCCTCTACCGGCTGCTGTACAAGGTGTTGGCTTCTTCAGAGGAGGCGTAAGCTTCCTCGTCCTCCTTTGCCCCTCCGTATACGTGCGGAGGGGATTTTCCTGTTTTTTCGGCGGATTTCGGTTGCCAAGGGGGGCTTCCCGCGCTATAATATGGGCAGAATCCGCCGCAAAGGAGCAAAAATCCATGAATGCGAAAGAATACCGCTTTGACGGCAGCCGCAAGGTCTGTGTGAAGGAAATGCCCACCTGTGCCGAGCCGGCCGCAAAGAAAAAGGAATGTGCTGCGAAAACCGAGGCCAACCTCGCCCAGTGCGCCCTCCTGCAGGAGAAGCTCTACGCAGCCGGCACCGAAGGGCTGATCATCGCCATTCAGGCGCGGGACGCCGCTGGCAAGGACAGCCTGATCAAGAAGGTCTTCGGCAAGCTCAACCCCGCTGCACTGGAGGTGCATTCCTTCAAGTCGCCCACGAAGGAGGAGCTCAGCCATGATTACCTCTGGCGGCTGAATCGTCGTCTGCCTGCCCGCGGCAAGATCGGCGTGTTCAACCGCAGCCACTACGAGGATGTGCTGGTCACCCGCGTGCATCAGATGGAGAAGGGCTATGCCATGCCGGAGCGCGTCATCGGCGACAAGAGCTTCTATCAGAAGCGCTATGTTCAGCTGAAAAACTGGGAGCAGTATCTGTACGAGAACGGCTACCGGATGGTGAAGATCTTCCTCAACGTAGGCAAGGATGAGCAGCGACGCCGCTTCCTGGATCGGATGGAGCTGCCGGAAAAGCACTGGAAGCTCTCCATCAACGACATGAAGGAGCGCGCCCTGTGGAAGGAATACGACGCGGCCTACGAGGATGCAATCAACCACACCGCGACGGAGGAATCCCCCTGGTACGTTCTTCCTGCCGATGATAAATGGTATACGCGGTATCTCATGAGCGAGATCCTGCTGGACGTGCTGACCGGCATGGCCCCAGAATATCCGCCCTTGGACCCCGCCGAAGCCGCAAAGGTTCCTGCCGCGATGGCGGAGCTGGAAAAACCCCTCGAGTGACATTCGGGCACGTCCGCAAGGGCGTGCTTTTTGCACCCATGCGCTGCGTCAGCATACGCTGCTGAAGAGGTGATGCACGATGCCCCAACTATCCTTTCAGCTGCTGACGCCGGTGGAGTGCCTGGATGTGCTGCGCGTCGCCCATGTGACCCGGGCGGCCTTCTGCGACGGGGAGCGCCCATACCTTGTCCCGATGGCCTTCCAGCTGGACTTTGAGGGCATGCGGCCGCTGATTTACCTGTGCATGCCGGACACGGGGCGGAAGGTCGACTATCTCTGCCGCTGCGACCGGGTGTGCCTGGAATTTGAGGAGCCCTCCTGTGCCTGGGTGGACGTAGTGCTGGTGGAGGGGCAGGCCTTTCTCGATGCGTGGGAGAAGGACAAGGGGCTGATGCTGCATGTCAAGGGAGAGGCGGTCAGCGGGAGACGGTTCTTTTTGCCGGAGTGAAGGAAATTGTAACAGTTTCCACAGCTGCGGAAGGTTTTTGCCACCCACGACGTTGTATATGCGAAAACTTTTCCATACGAGGAGGATTTTCGCATGAAGTACATCATTTGCCTGTTGATGGCACTGATGCTGCCCTTCGCAGCACTGGCGGAGGACAACCGGTATGAGGATGTAGGCTTTTACGGCGAATACGACATGTGTCCCGTGAAGCGAAACGGCCTGTGGGGCTTCGTTGACCACACAGGCCAACTGATTGTCCCTTGCGAGTGGGATGGGGTTGGCATGGTGTTTCAGGGCCGCGCGTCTGTGTACAAAGATGACAGGTGGGGCGCGATCGACAAGGCTGGGAACATCCTGGTGCCCTGTGAATGGGACTATCTCGTGCCGGAGAGCGACGGCGGCTACACCGTGAAGCGCAATGGATATTCCGGCGCGCTGGCAGGGGATGGTACGGTGCTCATCCCCTGCGACAGGTATACCTATGTCGGCCCGGTGATCAACGGCGCGAGACACATTGGTCTGAATGATCTGTGGGGCCTGTGCACCGAGACGGGCGAGATCATCACGCCCTGCCAGTGGCAGTCAACCGGCTACTTCCATGAGGGCCTGGCCTGGGTGTGCGGAGAAGGCTTCAGCTACGGCTACATCAACGAGCAGGGCGAAACCGTCATCCCCACAGGGTATGGTTACGCACATCTGGAGGATTTCGTCGGCGGCAGCGCGGCAGTGCGGTTCACCAACGGCAGCTGGCAGCTGATGGACACCCGGGGCCGCTTCCTGTGCGAAAAGCCCTGGGATGACATGGAGCAGTTCGCGCAGGGCGACCTTATCCTGGTGAAGAAGAACGGCAAGTACGGCTTCATCAACCGGCAGGGCGAAACGGTCATTCCGCCGATCTATGACAACGCGCAGCACTTCCGTGATGGGCTGGCGGGCGTTGTGCTGGATGGGGACGCCTTCTGGATTGACGAGACCGGCGCAAAGGCGGTGGATCGTCCTGAGGGATACAGCTCATGGCAGTTTAACAATGGTTTCGTCTGTATGAAGGACGAAAACAGTCTCTATGGCGTGATGGACAAATCCGGCGCCTTCATCATCCCCTGCGAGTGGCCTGACGGATTGATCAATCCCTTTGACAGGGGCGGAATCACCTACATGTGGACGGATACCCATTATGCCTTCTTCAACAAGCAGGGGCAGATGGTCACTGGACAGATGCATGAGCGGGGCAGGTTCAAATTTGCGATCCAGAAGGAGTATCTCTTCCTGGTGGAGGATGGCGTGCTCTCCATCTGGCACGCCTATGGAAGAAAAGTCTATTAATCCCGCAAACGGCGCAAGGTATTCCCTTTGTCAGCATGATAAAATCCGAATCAGAAAGGAGGGACGAGCATATGCAGTGCATCCTCAACCTGATCGAAGCCACCCTTGACGCAGAGATCACCCCTGCCGAGCTGGCTGCGGCATCCGGCTACTCGCTGTGGCATTTCCTGCACCTGTTCCGGCAGGAGGTCGGTATGCCGCTGTGCCGTTACCGCACGCGGCGCAGGCTGGCCCATGCGATCTGGCATGTCAGTGGCGGCATGAGCATCACCGACGCGGCGCTCCGGTGGGGGTTCGGGAGCCATTCCGGGTTTTTCCGGGCCTTCCGCAAGGAGTACGGCATGTCGCCCACCGCGTGGCTGCGCAGCCATCGGGTGAAGGAACCAGCCGTCCCTCTGTTGAATGAGGAGGTATACAAGATGCTGAACCGCGAAACATTCCGTGAAGCTCTGCCCCACTGGGGCGCTGAATACGCAGCGCTCCCCCTGACCCCCGTGACATGGCCCGGTTCCGGCGAAATCAGCGAAACCGCCGTGTATGCGGGCGACGCCTTCGTCCTCAAGGCCTACCGGGATGAACATACCTGCCGCCTGGCCACCGCCCTGGCGGACGCGCTGGACAAGCAGGGCATCCCCGCATCCCGGGCGATTCCGCTGCCCGACGGAGAACTATCCCTGCCTGTTGTCGACGGCATGCGGATGACCCTGTGCCACCGTTTGCCCGGGAAGTCGCTGCGTGCGGCGGAGTTGATCCGCAATCCCCGGGAGGGACATCGCATCGGCGCAGCGCTGGCAGGGCTCCACAAGGCCACCGATGCCCTGGGCGATTTCCCCTACGCAGAGGATGAGCCTTACGCCGATCATTTGCTGAACTGGGCGCTTCCCCGCGCGAAGGACGTGCTGCCTGACACCTTCCCGGAGGACTATGCATTCCGCCTGGAAACTCTGCGCGAGCTGCCCACCGCCCTCATCCATCGCGACCCGAATCCCTCCAATCTCATCGACGACGGGGAGAAAATCGGTTTCATCGATTTTGACCTGAGCCGCCGTTTCGTGCGGATTTTCGACCCTTGCTATACTGCCACGGCGGTGCTTTCAGAGGTTTTTGAACACGATGAGCTTCCCTGGAGAGAAAACTGGCCCATATTCGCGAAGGCTGTGCTTGAAGGCTACCACAGCGTCACCCCGCTGACAGACGCGGAATGGGCCGCTGTGCCGACGCTGCTCATCGGCAGCGAGGTGCTGTGCCTGGCAGCCTTCGTCGGGAGCAGCAAATTCAAGGATGTGTTCGATGTGAACATGCGGATGCTGCCCTATATCCTGGAGAATATGCCGGTGTAATGAGAATGTCTCCCGACCAGTGCGGCCGGGGGATATTTGTATGGTGACCCGGAGGGGTTGAAATTCTGCTGCTGCATCCTGTATAATGAGACGACATCCGTTTCCAGGGGTGATATTGATGAACAAAAGAAATCAGGGGATTGATCTTTTCCGATGTGTGGCCATGCTGATGGTGGTGATGCTGCATGTGCTGAACCATGGCGGTGTGCTTTCTGCGGCAAAGCCGAATACGCCGATGTACAGCGCTGCATGGCTGTTGTACGCGCTGGGCTTCTGCGCGGTGAACTGCTACGCGTTGGTGTCGGGCTATGTGGGCGTTGGGACGGAGTTCCGGTACAGAAGGATCATCCCCATGTGGCTGCAGGTGACGTTTTACTCCGTGCTGATCACGCTGCTGTTTGCGGTGATTTCGCCGGAGCTTGTGGATTCAAATCGCGTGATCTCCTCCTTCTTCCCCGTCATACACAGGACGTACTGGTACTTCACCATGTACTTTGCCCTCTTCTTCCTTATGCCGCTGTTCAACCACGGCATCCGCGCCCTGGCGCAGGAGACGGCAAAAAAGCTGCTGATCGGGCTGCTGGCGGTGTTTTCCATCCTCGGCGCGGCCCCCTATTTCAACCTGCTCGGCATGGTCATAACGGAGGATATCTTCATGCTGGGCGAGGGCTTCAGCGTCATGTGGCTGGCGCTGATGTACATCGTTGGCGGCTGCATCGCCCATTTTGGCTTGGGCAGGCGCGTCCCGGCGTGGAAGCTGTGGGCCGGGTTCTTCGCCTGCGCGCTGGCGGCATGGCTTTTCAAGCTGACGGTGCAGACCAGCGAATCCGCCCAGCTGAAATCCATGGTGGAGGAGGATGCGCTGCTCTACTATCCCTCCCCGCTGATGGCGGGTGCGGCGGTATGCCTGCTGCTGCTTTTTTCCAGGCTGGAAACGCTGCCACGCATGCCTGGCAGGGTCGTGAGATTCTTTGCTCCGGCGGCCTTCTCGGTCTACCTGATCCATGAGCACCCGCTGGTGCGCAGCGAGGCGATCTCCGGGCGATTCGCAGCCTTCACGGCCCTCAGCCCTGGCGGGATGCTGCTGCGGGTGGCTGTCGTGTCCATCGGGATCTTCCTGCTTTGTGGCTGCATCGACCAGCTGCGCCTGCTGCTGTTCCGCCTGGTGAAGGTACGGCAGCTTGTGGACCGTATCGCCGATTACGGCAGAGAATAAAAACAGCACCCCGTCCCGCTGGGATGGGGTGCTTCGCGTTGACAGGGGCGGGGATTCAGCCCAGCTTGCTCACATGGGCGCCGCGACTGTTCCTCAGTGCAAACAGCAGCTCGATGAACGCGCGGTGATACGGGATGAATCGCCCGTCTGCCAGCATTTCAAGGACTTCCGCTTCATCCGCCCACTTGACGGCCTGGACTTCGCTCTCCTGCAATGTCAGTGTGGCGAGGTCAACGTCCATCACCAACGTGTAGATGTCGTCAAAGCCTACGTCGAAGGGGATGGTCAGC
>JAFTWV010000132.1 GCA_017465155.1 Clostridia bacterium | reverse complement strand
GGGGTGTCAGACTTATGCCTGATGACTGCCACCCCCTCTGGACTCCCCCCGCCCCCACATGGTAGACTTTGCCCGGAGTTGTCTTTCCCACATGGGCCTCGCGGGGGCGTGCCGTTTCGCCGCGGTTCCTATGTTTATCGGTGCGCCGCTCCCCTTCGGCGTCGCGGCGCGGCCGGAACTACGCGCTCCTTTGCGGCTGACAGGTGGGTGTGAAAAGTGTATGAGCGCAGCGAAGTGGATGCGGTGGTTGCTCGCTCATGTCACTACCCGACAAATTGGGATTTATCGCTTTCATTTTTCACTGCAAAAACAGCAAGCCAGACATTCCATCGTGGCTTACTGATATGCTTGACTGCTTCCGTTCGCCACAAACAAGCCGCCATCATGATGTCATATGAAGGATCACACCTTCCTTATACATCATGCATACTGCCTTCAACACTTTTTCGACATGCTGGGGGGACGCATCTGCGTCCTCTTTTTTTGCGAAAATTCGTTCCCATCAGAAGGAGAATCTGCGTTTGCGCCGAATAAGAACATATATTCGCAAACAAGGAGGAATCCTGATGAACGTCTATGAAAACTGTCCCCACTTTATCGGTCCCCGCCTGACGCTCCGGCCTGTGCGGGATTCCGATGCACAGGCACTGCTGGCCGTATACAGCGACCCGCAGGCGCAGCCCTACTTTAACGCGGACAACTGCACCTGCGACTTCCGCTACACCACCCTCGAGCAGATGCAGGACTGTATCGCCATGTGGAGGTGGTCCTATGCACAGGGACATTTTGTCCGCTGGACGATCTGTTCAGAGAAGCTGCCCATCGGCACGGTAGAGCTCTTCCGCCGCACATCCGAGCAGGATATCTACGACAACTGCGCGCTGCTGCGGATTGATCTGCGCAGCATATTTGAAATGGAGGAGATTGTCTTTGAGCTGCTGGAGCTGCTTGTTCCCCGGGCAATGGAGCTTTTCGGCTGCACCTGCATGGCAACGAAGGTTCCGCCCTTCGCCGCCGAACGCATGCTGGCGCTGGCCCGCAAGGGCTTCGTGCCCTCGGATGCACCGCTGATCGGCCACGGCGGCTCCTTCTACGGGGATTACTGGCTCCTCCGGGCATAAGGCTGTCAGGAAAAGCATATCCTGCCCTGAACGATGGGAGGGATGCGCATGAGTCAGGTTGCCAACACAGGCAAGCCCTATGGATTGACCCTCGACCGCCGGGAAAAAGCGGTGCTGACCGGCGTGACCGACGTGGAGCGCTTCGACGAGAGCGAGGTGGTGCTGCATACCCACGGCGGCCGCGTGACACTGACCGGCAGTCAATTGCATGTATCGAGCCTGCAGCTGGAGGAAGGAAGACTGCTGGTAGACGGCACCATTGACGGCGTGGTGTACGATGGCGCGCCGGGAGCCCGGCGGAGCGGCTTCTTCCGCCGGGCACTGGGATGACCGCAGCAGTACAAGCAGCGCTGGTTCTTCAGCGTCCGACGTCGCTGGAGGTTCTCTTCGCCCGGCAGGAGCAGGGCGAAACGTTCCTGCTGCTGATGCTGTGCGGTGTAGCGCTGGGCATCCTCACACAGCTGGCAGGCTTCCTGCACCGCACAAACCGCATGGCAGGCATGGCGGCGGACGTCCTGTGCGGCGTAACGCTGGCGGCAGTGCTTCTCGGCTCCGCACTGCATGCCGGCAGCGGTCTTCGGCTCTATGCGCTGCTGGGGCTTTGCATCGGCCTTGCCCTCCACGCAGCAGGAATTGCTCCCATTGCCGATAAAATGGCGCGCTTGCTGCAAAAAACTTTTGTTGTCAAGGCAGGAATGCCACACGTCCGTGCAGAATCTACCGTACACAGGAATGAAGCGGAGGGATGAAGCATGGATCGCGATCGCAAGGTCATCAGCTGGCGCGGCATGGCGCTGATCGTTGTGCTGATGCTGATCGTGTTTGCCATCCTGATGCATACAAATCAAAAGCGCCTGAACGCCCTGCGCGAGCAGGAGGCTGCCCTTCAGCTGACGCTGAGCGGCATGGAGCTGGACTTTTCCGACCTGCGCAGCGAACTGATGCGTGTGGGTTCCGATGGCTATGTGGAGAATGAAGCCCGCGAGAACTATGGCTTCATCAAGGAGGGTGAAATCTGCTTTGAGTTCACCAACCCCAAGAAGCTGCAGGACTACACGGAGGAAGAATGGCAGGTCATCATGGAGGAAAAGCTGTACAGTCAATGAGGACGGGGTCTTTGCGTGCCGCAAAGACCCTGCTTTTTTACGCCCGGATTTTGACGAACGGAGGATGTACATGAAGGTAGCCGTCATCGGAATCGGATCGAACTCAGTCAGGATGCTTGTCGCGCTGGTCGAAGGCGGCAGCATGCAGCGACTGCGCCGCGAGCGTGAGGGCACGCGTCTCTTTGCGGGCCTGGATGCAAACAAGCGTCTGTCCCGCGAGGCCATGGAAAGCACTGCCGCCGCCGTCCGGCAAATGGCGGAGTCAGCCCGCGCCGATGGGGCAGAGGTCCTTCGGCTTTTTGCAACCAGCGCGACGCGGGATGCTGCCAATCAGGCGGAGTTTTCCGCATATTTGCTGGAAGAAACCGGCCTGACACTGGAAATCTGCTCGGGCGCGACAGAGGCTGCTCTGTCCTTCTACGGCGCAACGGATGGCGGCGACTCCGGCGTCATCGATATCGGCGGCGGCTCCACGGAGATCATTGTCGGCCGGGGAATGGACATTCGCTGCGCATTCTCCTGTCAGATGGGCGCAGTGCGTCTGTCGGGCATGCTGCCCATCCGTGACCACGGCGATCTTCCCGCAGCAGAAATGGTCGCTGCGGACATCCTGGAAGCGCAGATGCAGCAGCATCCGACCCTGATGCTGCCCGGCAGCTGGCGCGGTACGGGCGGTACCTTCACGTCGCTGGCCGCCATCATCAAGGGCGTGCACTGGACAAAGCGCACCTTCATGCACGGCACTGTGCTGACCCTTGAAGACGTGGAACATGTAGGCCGGATGCTTTCGGACATGACGCTGGAGGAGCGCCGCAGTCTGCCAGGCCTGCAGCCCAACCGCGCAGACATCGTTGTACACGGCATCTGCATCCTGCTGGCCTGCATGCGGCGTCTGGGACTGAGCAGCATCACCGTGAGCGAATATGGCAATCTGGAGGGCTACATCAAGTACAACCTTTTATGATCTGATTTTACGGAAAATTCACAGGAAAAGCGGCCCTGCGCCTTGCGCTGCACAGGGCGGATGCTGTATAATAGCCAGAGTGCCCGCTGATTTATATAGGGCAATCAATCTGTATGGGAGAGATACGATATGCAGAAAAGAGCGCTGCTGGCGCTGCTGCTGGCCATGATGATGTTTCTGACCGGCTGTACCCTGATCGTCCGCGACGAAGCGGTTGACAATGCCCGCGTAATCCTGCGCCTGGGCGATGACGTTTATACCAAGGGCGAAGTCGAAGAGCAGGTTGACATGCAGCTGCAGTATACGCAGATGATGTACTCCATGTATTACGGCTACGCCATCAATACGAGCGACCCGGCCATTATTGCCGATGCGCAGGAGATGGTCATTGAGAGCCTGTCCCGGCAGCTCGTCATGACCGCCAAGGCTCGTGAGCTCGGCCTTGATCAGCTGACTGAGGACGAAACCGCCCAGCTTGAGCAGGCCGTCCAGACCACCTGGCAGGAATACCGCGACAGCATTGAGCTGGAGCTCACCCTTGACGAAAACGCAACCGAGGAGCAGATCGAAGCCGCCATCGACGAGGTGTGCGCTGCCGAGGGCGTGAACCTTGACGTTGTCCGCCAGTCCGAAATGGTAAACCTGCTCAACGAGAAGCTGCAGGCTTATGCCATTAAGGATGTGACCGTGTCCGAGGACGCCCTGACTGCCGCCTTCAACAGCGAGGTTGAGACTGCGAAGAGCACCTATGCCTCCAACCTGTCCGCTTATGGCGCGGCTGTGCTGAACGGCGAGCCTGTGTATTACCGTCCCGCCGGCTACCGCAATGTCAAGCAGATCCTCATTCAGTTCCACGACGAGGACGCTGCACTGATCGACGAGATCAATTCTGCCCTTGACAACGCTGAACGCGCGGACAACGAATATACCGCTGCACTGGCCGTGCAGGGCGTGCCCAGCGTGGAAGAGCTGATCTCTCAGGTTCAGGTGACGCTGGAAGAGGTATCCGCACCCACCGCGCAGGCAACTGTAAAGGAAGTCGTTACCAGCTTCTCCGAGGAAACGGAAGCCGAAATTTCAGATAACGCCATCAAGGCCGCCGAGGCCCGGGCACTGCGCGCATTCTACACCGAGCAGCTCGCTTATGCAAAGCTGCAGGCCCGCGTGAACATCGATCCCGAGGCAGACGACGTGCTGACCCGCCTGGCCGCAGGCGAGGACTGGGACGCGCTGGCCGCCCAGTACAACGATGACCCCGGCATGATGGAGGGCGCAGCTACCGCTGAAACCGGTTATCCGGTCTGCGAAGGCTTTGCCCAGTTTGACCCGGCCTTCGTCACTGCCGCCATGTCCATCGAAAGCGTGGGCGGCTGGTCCGACAAGACGCCCGGCAGCTACGGCTACTACATCATCCAGTACACGTCCGATGTGCCCGAAGGCCCGGTGGATATCGAATCTGTGCGTGCAGCACTGACGGACGATCTGCTGGCCACCCTGCAGGATCAGGCCTACGAAGCTGCCCTTGCCAGCTGGATTTCCGCTGCCGATGTGCAGGTCGACCGGAACGCCCTGAACGACTGATCCGTCAACGGTACCGACAAGCATAAAACGCCTCCTGCTGCAGCATACAGCACTGCGGCAGGAGGCATTCTGTTGCGCAAAGCCATCCTGCCTGTTGCATTCTGGCGCAGGATGTTGCATAATGGTATCAATCAAGTCCGTTCAAAGCGAGGTGTATCTCCATGAATCTTCTTATTCTCGGCGGAAGCGGCCAGCTCAGCGGCCGCGTTTCGGAGCTGGCGCTCGGGCAGGGACACGCTGTCTGGGCTGTGACCCGCGGCATTCGCCCCCTGCCGGAGGGCGTGCACGGCGTGACGGCTGACCGCAACGATCCCCAGGCTCTGCGCGCTGCGCTCGCCTCCTGCGGTGTTCGTTGGGATGCAGCTATCGACTGCATCTGCCGTACGCCCGATCACGCCCGCATCGATCTGGACATACTGCCTGCCTTCACTGACCGGCTGGCCGTCGTCTCTACCGATTCGGTGTACCATCCTGCCCATAAGCGCGTCCCTCAGACCGAGGAGCCTGCGGAATACATGCACGACGGCGGCTACGGCGATCTGAAGCGGCAGATGGAGCTGGTTTTCCTCGCCTGCCCCGACCTGCTGAAAACAACGATCTTCCGTCCCGGTCATATCTTTGGCCCGGGCTTCCTGCCCGGCTGCTATCCGGAGCAATCGCGTCAAGCCGATCTGCTGGCGCATATCCGCGCTGACAAGCCCCTGCGTCTGGTAGGCGGCGGCGATTTTCTCATCCACCCCATTTACGTGGATGATATGGCGCTGGCGCTGCTGGACTGTCTCCATAACCCCACCGCCCATGGCGAGGTTTACTGCATCGGCGGCCCGGACGTGATCACCAATGCAGCGTACTATGTGTGTCTGGGCGAGCTGACAGGGCATTCCGTGCAGATCGAGTCCGTTCCGCTGGAGGGCTATCTGGAGGCGCATCCGCAGTACAGCGGACACCTCTGCCACCGCTGCTACGATCTGTCCAAGCTGGCGTCTGCCGGCATCCGCATGCCAGACATGCCCCTGCGGGAGGGCCTGCGCCGTCAGGTCGAATGGCTGGACACTCAGATCCACGCCTGATCCTTCAGATCCAAGCGAGGTGTCTTCATGAAAAAGCTGCTCATCACCTGTCTGCTGATGCTCCTGTACCTGCCTGCAGCCAGCGCCGAGAACACCTTTGCCCTGCCCGACGGTATGGCCTTTGGCGACAGCATCACCAACGTGACAATCAAAGAATACATGCTGGGCAACAGCGACGGCGATCTTTTCGAGCCTGGCGACTGGTTCAGCTCCCTTGTAGGCTACCTGAAGTACCATCAGTCGCTGACCTACTACAACGTCAATTACCTCGGCGTGGATTACACCGCCAAAGGCTACCACTTCAACAAAGCCGGGGAGCTGTTTGCCGTATTCCATGAATTCCGCAGCGGCTACCATCTTGAGCTGTCCGGTCAGGCGGTGCTGAGCAACTTCGCTCCCGCCTATGCCAGCGTTCAGGCCTATCTGACCGGGCAATACGGCGAACCGCATTTCAGCTACGCCAAGCATTCCCGCTGCTCCGTGCTGGGTCACGGCATGCGCGAGTTCGATTTCATACTTGACAGCAGCCAGAACATCTACGATTACTGTGAATGGCTGTTCAACACCCCGCAGGGGACGGTCAAGGTAGAGCATGTGATGTACTTCACCGGCGTGATTTACAAGCACAACGTCTGCTACGAGCTGATCAACTGACCCGAGGCCTGCCTGTATCATGCCAGAAAGCGCCCTCCGGAGCCAGCCAAGGTTCCGGAGGGCGCTTATGATATGATGGAAGGATCTTTACTGAACCACCTCGAGGTTTGCCAGCAGCACTTCTGCCTCTGCCAGCATCTGCTCCATTGTAGGAACCTCCGCAGCGGGGGTCACCTTGCTGTTCAGGTTCACAGACACGATCGCATCGTAAGGCGTTTTGTAGTAGATCGCCAGCGTCGCGGCAGACATACCCGGCTGATCAATGGTGTTTTCATCCGAAACGAGGTAGAGGTAATCTGCCTCCATGCCCGCGATGGTGCCCTTCAGCGCGCCGCTGTTCTTCAGGCTGGAAATGTAGACGGTCAGATTTGCCAGCTGATCCTCCGGCGTACGGCCCTGCACATGGGACAGGAAGAAATCGCTGACCAGCTTCTCGCCGGACTCATCCTTGAAGCGCATGTCCTGCACGAGCTCGTCATTGTGAACATTGTATTCGACTGCGGTGTAGCCCTCGGGCGCGTCATAGGCCGCCAGCTTGTAATAGCGGGGCGTCTCGCCGTCCGCAGCAGCATTGCCGACAATCCAGTTCTCCTCCACGCCGATCAGCCTGCCGAAGAAATTCGGGATTGAGCCGCCGGGGCCGATGTTGTACGAGCACAGCAGCCACACTGCTGCAATCACAACCACCGCCGCTGCCGCTGCGATGATCACCGTCTTGCCATTCTTGCCCCACCATGCCTTCTGCGCGGCAGCCTTGCGGCTGTTTTCCGCCTTTTCGAGGTTACGCTTGCGCGCCTGCTCCGCGCGATAGTTGACCTTTCTGTGCTTACCCATAAAAGAACGCCTCCTGATAAAGATTGATTCATTGTCATGCGTAATTCGCCGCTCACCCTGCAGAATCCTGCCGCCCTGCATCGAAACTCCGTGAACAATCGGCCAAGGCAGATCATTTCGCCAAACAACTTCGTTAAATAGTTGACAATACAATTGCATCATGATATACTGTACACAACTTTTCCCTAATTTTTATGGATGAAAGGAATGGTATTCTGATGAAGCTGGAAAACAAGTCTGTTGTCGTGACCGGCGCTTCCTCCGGCATGGGCAAGGCCATTGTGGAGCTGTTCGTGAAGGAAGGCGCGAACGTGGTGGCTGTCGCCCGCCGCGCGGATCGTCTGGAAGCGCTCAAGGAGTCCCTGAAGGACGCGCCCGGCAAGCTGGTTGCCTACACGGGCGACGTATCCAGGCTGGCTGACGTGGAGGGCATGATCGACGCGGCCGTGGAGAACTTCGGCAAGCTGGACTGCCTGATCAATAACGCGGGCGTTATGGATGACATGGCTCCCATTGCCGAGGCTTCCGACGAGAAGTATGAGTACGTCTTCGGCATCAATGTATATGGCCCCATGGCTGCCATGCGTAAGGCCTGCCAGGTGTTCCTCAAGCAGGGCAACGGCGGCAATATCATCAACGTGTCCTCCGTCGGCTCCATGCATCAGGCGGCAGGCCCGGTGTACTGCGCCTCCAAGGCTGCGCTGAACGCCATGAGCCGCAACACCGCCTATATGTACAAGAAGGAAGGCATCCGCTGCAACATCATCGCCCCCGGCGGCATCAAGACGGAGATCGGCGCTGCCATGGGCCGTCCGAACGTGGATGGCTACACCCGCCTTCAGGGCGTGCTGGGCCTGTCCCCCGCGCCCGGCGAGGCGACTGACATCGCCAACGCTGCGCTGTTCCTGGCCAGCGACGAGTCCGCGTACGTCTCCGGCGTGACCCTGCCCGTGGACGGCGGCTGGATGTCCTTCTGATCTGCTGCTCCATACCGTATCCTGCTGCGCATCCATTGCGGGTGCGCAGTTTTGTTGGTTCTCCCCGGAAAGCGAGGGAAACGAAGGTCTCCGACGGCCAGGGCGCATGAACATTCCTCGTTGCTTTCCCTGCTTTTTCCCTGACTTTCTGTGAAGAACCGTTTTGTTTGCCACACATAGCGCCGTCTGAAATCAGGCGGCGCATGTTTCATACAGAAAGGCTGCTCCGGCAGCGTCCGCGGCTTCACGGCGCCAGATCCAGCAGCTCCATGTCAGATCCCACATCGGTAAAGGTTTCCGGCACCTCGCCGACGATGATGCTCTCCGCCATTGCAACCTGCGTGCTCGCCTCTACCCGCTGCGCGCCTGTGGGAATCACCATCTGTACCTGTGCCGTCAGCGTCAGGGACACGCGGTGCCGCGTCTGGTTGATGCCGGCTGTCTGAAAATCGGTGTGGAATTCGGCATGGACGCTTCCTACCGGCAGAATGCGCACCTGAATTTTCGGTCCCGCACCCGCAAAAAGCGTCAGTCCCAGCGCGCTGCCCAGCGGTACCTTTACCGCCTGGTCCGGCTTCTGCTGCAGCTTGGACTGCGCCAGCAGACTCGCCTGTGACGCCAGACGATTCATTTCAGGCGTGTTTGCCTGAATCAGCCGCACCTGTCCGTTTTCGTCCGCCGTCACATGCATCAGACTGTCATAGGTCACCGCGCCCGTCGCCAGCAGCTCCGCAGCCGATTCATTGAGCACCTGAACCGCCAGCGCCCGGGCCTGCGCCTGTGCCAGCGACAGCACAACCCGCGTCAGATTCCGCTCCAGGCAGAGAACCCCCGCCGTCACCAGCGCTGCGCAGGCCAGCAGGCACAGCACCGCCGTACGCATGCGGAGTTTACACCATCGTGCAGACATTTGGCCGCCTCCTTCGTTATATGGATGGATGATCCGTCCCGTGAAGGTTATGTGACGGCGCGCCGGGAGCAGTTGTGCACCGCCGGATTCCGTGATATAATTATGATGATGGATTATGCCATTATGCCGATATCAAGGAGGCATTGCATTGAGCAGAGACAAGCGTAACCGCCGTCCGGATGAACAGGCGGAGGACTGGGATATGCCGCAGGACGACCGCGCCTTCGCCCATGAGGACTTCTGGGACGGCGTGCCTGAGGATACCTTTGAGCATGAACCGTTGCTGGAAGAGGAGGCAAGGGTCTACCCGCACTCCATCTTCAAGCCTGCGGTGAAGCAGCCCAATTTCATTCTTTGCGTACTGGTGAACGTGGTGCGCATCTTCGCGGTGCTGATCCTCGTGGTTGGACTCGCGCTGGTGGGCGCGGTGCTGGGCATCGCCAAGGGCTATATGGAAACCGCGCCCAGCCTCGACCTCGCCGCGCTGGACGAACAGGCTCAGACGTCCTTTATTTATGACGCCAACGGCAATCTCATCACCGAATACAAGGGCATCGAGAACCGCGTCATGGTATCCATTCAGGCTATGCCCACCTACCTGCAGCAGGCCTTCGTGGCTGTGGAGGACGCGCGCTTCTACACCCACACCGGCGTGGACGTCAAGCGTATCGTGGGCGCATTTGTCTCAAACCTGACCTCCTCCAGCACACAGGGCGGCTCGACCATCACCCAGCAGCTGATCAAGAATACCCTCCTGTCCTCCGAGCAAAGCTACAAGCGTAAGATTCAGGAGGCCTATCTCGCCCTGCAGCTGGAGACACGCTACACCAAGGAAGAGATCCTCGAGTGCTACCTGAACACCATCTGGCTGGGCGAGAGCTACTATGGCGTACAGACCGCTGCAGAGGGATATTTCGGCAAGCAGCTGTCTGAGCTGACGCTGCGTGAATGCGCCATGCTCGCCGGTACCTGCAACAGCCCCTATTATTACAATCCCCGCAGAAATTTCTACACCCGCGCCAAGGAGGGCGTGGACTATGTTTCCATCACCAACAACCGCACAGATTACGTCCTGCGCTGCATGTACGAAAATCAGTTCATCACCTGGGAGCAGTATCAGGAGGCGCTTAATCCCCTGACGGCAAACGTGCTCAAAACCGATCCCAACACCGGCACGGGCATGTATGATTATGCCCATTATGTGGAATATGCGGTCACGGAGGTTGTGGATATCCTTCTGGAGCTGAACGACCTTGAGGATACCACCGCCAACCGCAACGCCATGGAAAACAAGCTCCGTACCGGCGGCTACCGCGTGCAGCTGGCCATCGACACCAACATTCAGCGGACCGTCGAGGAGACCCTCGAAAAATGGACGAAGTACCCCTCCCTGCGCGACCCGTCGGACAAGATTTACCGTGCCCGCAACTCCGACGGCACCTATGACGAGATCATCCAGCCGCAGGCCGCAGCCGTCGTTCTGGACTACCGTACGGGCGAATTGAAAGCCATCGTCGGCAGCCGCACCATTCCGACGGTCAAGAAGACCCTCAACCGTGCCGTTGACATGAACATGCCCGTCGGCTCCTCCATCAAGCCCATCGCCGTATACGCTCCGGCCATCGAGCTGGGCGCATCTCCGGCCTCCATCGTCAGCAACATGCCTCTGCCCATTTCCGGCTGGAAGGATGATAACGGCCGCGATACATGGCCCCGCAACTACGGCGGCAGCTACTATGCCGGTCCGCAAACGCTGCGTCAGGCCATCGTCAACAGCCACAACACCGCTGCCGCCCAAACCCTCATGACCATGGTCGGCGTGGAGCGCTCGGTGGACTTCCTTCACCGGCTCGGCATAGACGATGATCACATCGATGCAACGCCCTTTGGCCTGTCCCTGGGCTCCAGCGGCATCACGCCCCTGCAGATGGCTGTTGCCTTCGGCGTGCTGGCCGACGGCGGCGTATATCAGGAGCCGATCAGCGTGCTGGGCATCTCCGACAGCGAGGGCAACGTCGTCTGGGACGGTCATGCCCAGCAGGAGCGCCGCCGTGTATTCTCCGAGTCTACCGCCTATCTCGTCGTGGACATGCTCAAGGACGCAGTGAAGTCCGGCACGGGCACCAACGCGAAGATCTCCGGGCAGACCGTCGCCGGCAAAACCGGCACCAATTCCGATCAGAAGGGCGTGTTCTTCGCCGGCATGACGGGGTATTACTCCTCCGCCCTGTGGGTGGGACACGACAACTACAAGGCCCTGTCCTCCAAGACCACAGGCTCCAGCGCCGCCGCACCCCTGTGGCAGGCCTACATGAAGAAGATCCACGAGGGCCTGTCCAACAAGGACATCCTTGACGGCGACGCAAGCCAGTATGGCCTTGTCAAGGCCACCACCTGCGCCGTTTCCGGCCAGCTGGCCACCGACGCCTGCCGCAGCGACGTGATGGATTACGGCGTCGTCACAGACTGGTGGGCAAGCGGCACCGTTCCCACGGTTTACTGCCAGATGCATTCCATGCAGACCATCTGTCTGGAAAGCGGCGAACCTGCCTCCCCCTACTGCTGGAACACCGCTGAGCAGGGTGTGATCTCTATCCCGCAGGGCCATCCGCTGTACCAGTTCCTCGGCACGCAGTACGAGGATGTGCTGATTGAATATCTGGGTTCCTACAGCGTCTATGGCGCCCGCGGCACCTGCTCCTGGCATACCACCTACTCCGAGAACCCCGTGGTTGAGAATACCCTCATCCCCGACGCGCTGGTGCTGCTCTCGCAGGCCCAGAACCGTCTGCTGACGATGGATGTGTACTCCGAGCAGTATTCTGTGCTGCAGAGCGCCATCACCAACCTGCAGGGCGTCATCAGCATGGAGAATCCCTCGACCTCCGAGGTGGCGGCAGCCATGGGCCGCCTGACACAGGCCATGGCCGGACTCTACTGATGGAACGCGTATACGAAGCCCTGACCACCCTGCGCGCCCCTTTGCAGCAGGGAGAATACGACCTGCACCGTCTCGTGATGGACGCGCTGAACACAGCCGGAATCCCATGGGAGCACGAGGTGAAGCTTGCACCACGCTGCCGCATCGACCTGATGTGCGGCAGCGTGGGCGTCGAAATCAAGCGCGGCAAGGTCGAGAAAACCCGGATTCTGGAGCAGCTGCGCAGATATGCCGCTTGTCAGCAGGTGAAGAGTCTCATCCTTGTTACAGAAAAGACCGTACCCGTGCCGCATACCATCCTCGGCAAACCCGTCAGGCTGATCTGCCTGAACAGGCTGTGGGGGATTGCGCTGTAACAGCACATTGTCCCATCCGAAGCGTCCGCCTCATCCGTCTTCGTCTGCGCTGACCGATGAGGTGGAGGCACCTGCCGATCACGGAGCTAATACAAATGGACTACGAAATGGACTACCTCGACGAGCTGCAGTTCGACCAGCCCGACGAACCGGAAGACGCTCTCCTCCCGGCGTACCTTCGCGAGCCACCCCGGCCCTCCCGCACCTACGGCACGCTGTCCTACAACCGCCGCAGCAAGTGCTGGACCGTCAAAGGCGACCCGTCTGTTACGGAAATGTGCAAGCGGCTCTTCCCCGGCAGCGCGGGCAGCAGACGCGGAGAAGCACGCTTCACGGCACACCGCCGGATGGTCGGCGATCTGATGTGGCTGATGCTTCGCTTCCCGCTGGAGATATCGCCCCGTGACCGTGCACTGTGGGACAAGGCCGTGCAGGACTGCCGTGACCATGCCGTCCGCCGCGAGCTGGCTTCCCGGCTGCCCGAGCGCATGACGCCGCCGGAGGGTACCTTCACGGGCGAGCTGCGCCCCTTCCAGCAGGAGGGTCTCGCATTCCTCATGCAGCACGACCGTTGCCTCCTTGCGGACGAAATGGGTCTTGGCAAAACCGTGCAGGCCCTCTCCTACCTCGCCGCAACAGATTCCTTCCCCGCGCTGGTCATCCCCCCGGCGCACCTGACCCGCAACTGGACGGAGGAAGCCTGCCGCTTTCTGCGGCTGCACGGCGAGCCGCCGCGTGTGCACGTCATCCGCGGCCTCAAGCCCTATGAATTGCCCGAAGCGGATATCTATGTGATGCACTACCTCCTCCTGCGCGGCTGGAAGGAGGTACTTCCGGCGCTCGGCTTCCGCGCCGTCATCTTTGATGAGGTGCAGGAGCTGCGCCATACCGGCACGGAAAAGTACTCCGCCGCGTCCCTCCTGTCCGAAAGCTGTGAGCGCGTCATCGGCCTTTCCGGCACGCCCATCTACAACACCGGCGGCGAAATCTGGAACGTGATCAACATCCTCGATTTCCACTTTCTCGGCGACTGGGAGTCCTTCTCCCGCGAATGGTGCTACGGCTACGGAAACGCAGTGGTCGTCAAGCCCGACCTGCTGGGAGCCTACCTGCGCCGGGAGGGGCTGATGCTTCGCCGCACCAAGCAGGACGTGCTCAAGGAGCTGCCGCCCAAGCGCCGCGCCGTACAGGAGTTGGACTGGAACGACAAGCTCTACGCCCAGCTCATGGCGCCTATCCTGCCGGATGTGATCCGCTGGAAGCAGGACGGCACGCTCACGCCGCAAACCCGCGCAATGCTGGAGGAATCAATCTCCCAGCATGTCCGGCAGGCCACCGGCGTGGCGAAGGCGCCCTATGTATGCCAGTTTGTGCGCGCGCTGCTGGACGCAGGCGAAAAGGTGCTGCTCTTCGCCCATCACCATGCAGTGATGGATACATATAAGCAGGAATTGAAGCACTATCATCCCGGCTTTATCACCGGCCGGGAGACCATCAGCATGAAGGCGCAGGCGGTCGACCGCTTCATGTCCGGCAAAACCGACGTACTGTGCATCAGCCTGCGTGCTGCCAGCGGTCTGAACCTGCAAAGGGCCACCTGCGTTGTTTTCGGCGAGCTGGACTGGTCGCCGGCCGTACATTCGCAGGCAGAAGACCGCGCCCACCGCATGGGGCAGGAGGACAGCCTGCTGTGCTACTATCTCGTTGCCCCGCAGGGCAGCGACGCCGCGATGCAGGAAGCGCTGGGCCTGAAGGTGAGCCAGTTTGTGGGCCTGATGGGCGATACGCCCGTCACCCCTGCGGAGTCCGCAGCAGCGGCCAGTCAGGCACGGCGGCATGTGGAGATGATTGCTGCACAGATGGAAGCCATGATATGACCCCAGCCCTCTCTGCCGGAGACCTTGCTGCTGTCCCGTATCGGCACTGACTGATGAGACAGCTGCCCATCTACCCCACCACGGAGGAACCGCACCATGAAACTCGAGCTTCCCCGCATCCCCGAAGACCTGACAGAGCATGCTGAGCTTCCCGATGAGGACGAATACGAAGGCTGCCTGTTCGATGAGGCAGATATGGCTCACGAGCAGATGCATGCAAGGGAATTCAGAGGCTGCATCTTCCGCAAATGCACGCTGACAGATGCCGATCTCACCCGAGCAGGCTTCGTGGACGTGCTGTTCGACCACTGCGACCTGTCCCGGGCCAATTTCGGGAGTGCCGTGTTTCAGCGGGTACGCTTCGATACCTGCCGTCTCTCCGGCGCCGACATGATCAAGGCGATCCTGCGCAGCACGTCCTTGTGCGGCTGCAAAGCGGATTACCTCAACCTCTCCGAATGCAGGACGGATCGGGTTGCCTTCACAGACTGCAGCATGACAGAGGCCGCAATGGAAAGCGCAGCCGTCAAGAGCGTTGAATTTGCCGACTGCGATCTGACCCGCGCGACATTCTTCCGTACGCCGATGAAGGGGCTTGATCTGCGCACCTGCACGCTGGACGGGCTGATGGTGAACCTGCCGGATCTGCGGGGGATGATCGTCACGCCCCTGCAGGCAGCAGAGCTCGCAAAACTACTGGGACTCGTGGTGAAATAAGGGAGAAACAAAATGCTCATAGGCTGTCATCTTTCCGCCTCGAAGGGCTATCTCCACATGGCCCGGGAAGCCGCATCCATCGGGGCAAACACATTCCAGTTTTTCACGAGGAATCCGCGGGGGGGGAACGCCAGGCCCCTTGACCTGCGCGACACAGAAGCCTTCCGCGCCTTTGCACAGGAGCACGCCTTCGGCCAGATTCTCGCCCATGCGCCCTATACGCTCAACGGCTGCTCTGCAGACCCTGCCATCCGCGATTTCGCCCGCCGTACCATGGCCGACGATTTGCAGCGCCTGGAGGCCACGCCCGGAAATCTGTACAATTTCCATCCCGGCAGCCATGTCGGACAGGGCGTGGAAACAGGCGTACAATACATCGCAGACATGCTCAACAGCGTGCTGTGGGCAGATATGCAGACCACCGTGCTGCTGGAAACCATGGCAGGCAAGGGCAGTGAGGTGGGCAGCAGCTTTGAGGAACTGCAGGCTATCATCGACCATGTGGAACTGAGCGATCATCTGGGCATTTGTCTGGATACCTGCCATGTGCACGACGCAGGCTATGATATCGTGCACGATCTCGACGGCGTGCTGACCGCCTTCGACCGCGTCATCGGCCTTGACCGTCTCAAGGCGCTGCACATCAACGATTCAAAGAACCCGCGCAGCGCCCGCAAGGATCGCCACGAAAAGCTGGGCGAAGGCCACATCGGGCTGGATGCCATTTTGCGCATAACGGAGCACCCGGCGCTGCGCCATTTGCCCATGCTGCTGGAAACGCCCAATGAGCTGGACGGCTATGCCCGGGAAATTGCCATTTTGAAGGAGCATCATGCATGATCGAGGTATCTGCAGGCGTTATATATGATGAAGCAGGGCGTATCCTGCTGTGCCAGCGCGGCGAGGGCCGCTCGAACGCGCACCTGTGGGAATTTCCCGGCGGCAAGCGCGAAAAGGGAGAAACGGCGCAGGACTGTCTTGTCCGCGAGCTGACAGAGGAGCTGTCCCTGCCGGTTACGGATGTACAGCCGCGCCTTGTCTATGAGCACGGCGGCATTTCCTTCACCTTCCTGAGCGCCCGAACCTCTTCTCTGCCCACCCGCACCGAGCATGAGGACGCGCAGTTTGTCCGCCCCTGCGCGCTGCTGCAATACGACCTGTGTCCGGCGGACGCCCATGCCGCCCGGCTGATCGCATTGAGCCATGTAAAGCATGTTTTCTGGGACTTCGACGGCACGCTGCTGAACAGCTATCCTGCAATGGTGCGGGCATTTTCTGCGGCAGCGGCTGATTACAGAATCGCCGTTGCCCCGGAACGTACCCTCGCCCTGATGAAGAACTGCCTGCGTCACTGCTGCGAGGTCATCGGCGGAGAAAACGACGTTTCGCCGGACATGCTTGTCCGCGCGTTCCGCCAGCATGAAAAGGACGAGCTCCGCCGCGGCCTGCCGCCGATGCCCGGGATTCCCGAGGTTCTCCGCACCCTGAGCAGACGGGGCGTCAGGAGCTATGTCGCCACCCACCGCGACCTTGTCAGCCGCGATCTGCTCGATACGGCGGGGCTGCTGTCTCATTTCAGCGGCTTCGTTACCGAGGAGGATGGCCTTGCCCGTAAGCCTGCGCCGGACATGCTCCTGCATTTGATGGACAAACACGGTCTTGATCCGGCAGAGTGCCTAATGGTCGGCGATCGGCCGCTGGACACCGAATCCGGCCGAAACGCCGGCGTCCTGTCCGTGCTGATTGATCCGGAAGAACGCTTCCCCGCTGCGGCTTGCGATGCATGCGTCCACAGCGCAGAAGACCTCCTTCCCCTGATGACGGGATGGACGAATCCGTCATTCTGTGCTATGATGAAAAATACCGTCCCCGCCCGTGAGGTCCGGACGTGCTGATGACTCTAATCTGTAGGATGATATATGGGAGGACACTATGCGAAAACTGCTCTGCCTGCTGCTTTGCATGATACTCGCTGTGCCGGTGCTGCCGGTCATGGCGGAGGAGGCTTTGCTGACCCTGACGGTTCCGGCGGAGACAATCCGCCCGGGCAAGGCCTTTCTGCTGACCTTCACCGTACCGGCCGACGGCGTATGTGACCTGACGCTTCGGGACGCAGACGGCGCGACGATCATGAGCATCGTGCAGGCTCATCCTGTCGCTGCCGGTGAAAACCAGCTCTGGTGGAACGGCACCAGCAGCGGAATTTCCCCCGACGAGGGCGTATACCAGCTGGTGCTCACCTTCGGCACGGAGGAGACGTCCTCCACGGTGATCATCGGCAGCTACGCGCCCTACCTGACCAGCATCGTTCCGGTCAAGGATGCAGTCAACCAGCTGATGATGGTCGATTTCTACGCAAGCGTGGATGGACTGCTGACCGTCGGCGTGTGGGCTGGCAACATCTGGACGCTGCTGGAAAACCGGCAGATCACCGCCGGCATGAACGACGTGGTCTGGGACGCCTCAACCATGGCAGAAGGCACCGTCGCCCTGACGCTGACACTTTCGGATGCAACCGGCTTCTCCTCCAACGAGGAGCACATTGCCGTCTCCCCGGATGATTTCGGCATCGTTTTTGCCACGCCTACCCCGGCGCCTACGCCTACTGCGGAGCCTACCGCTGAACCCACCGAAGAGCCCACCGCCACCCCTGTTCCCACCGTTACCCTCAGCCTCGAGGACGAAGTGGCGGACGTCATCGAGATCGGCGACGGCACAGAAGCGGAGAACTCCGACGCCATCGGCGGGGCTGCCGACATTGAGGAAATCGTCGAGATCGGCGAGGCCGTCGAAGCAGATCCCATTGATGAACCCACCGCTACCCCTGAGCCCACAGCCACACCCGTTCCCACGCCCAACATCACCTTCACCCCCTCCTACGGCAGCGCTTATGAGACCATCGAGGGTGAAGCAGCAAATTACTGGAACACCCCCATGGACATCACCGACGAAGCTGCCGTGTGGGCCATGCTCAGCGCGCCCATCACCGTGATTGACCACACCTTCAAGGGGCAGACGAAACTTTACACGGAGCCGGATGAGGACAGCCGCACCATCGGTGTGATTACCGGCGGCAGTCAGGGCGTACGCGTCATCAAGCATCTGGACAACGACTGGTCCCTCATTGAATGCTACTCCTCGACCTTCCATGACAACTCCATTGAAGCATGGAACATGCTCGTTCAGGGCTATATCCGCACCTCCAAGCTGGAAACAAAGGAGATGACCGACAAGTACCACATCGTCGTGGACAAGCTGACCCAGCGCCTGTATCTGTTCGGCGAGGGCAAGCTGGTATCGACGCTGCTGGTTTCCACCGGCCTTTCCAACGCGGAGCAGCCCTATAACGAGACACGCTCCGGCGAGTTCCTCTACATCAGCCCCACCGGCGGCTTCAAGAGCGATAACATGTTCTGCCCCAACGCCCTCAAGTACAACGACGGCGATTTGCTGCATGAGGTACCCTACATCCAGCGCTCCAGCAGCAGCTCGAAGATCTACTCCTCCACCGAGCCCTATCTGGGCCAGCGCGCCAGCCACGGCTGCATCCGTGTCCAGCGTAAGAAGACCCCCGAGGGTATCAACATGCAGTGGATCTGGAACAACCGCAAGCAGCTGGGCCGCATCGTCATCTGGGAGGACTGGCAGGGCCGGCAGATTGATTATCCGGCGGACGACACCCTCCTGTACTACAACGCCAAGGGCGGCAGTTACTATCACAAGGCAGAAACCTGTTACAGCGCCAAATCCTCCGTGGTATTCACGCCCTTCACCTACGCGGAGCTGGACACGGGAAAATATGCCGATCTTGACTTCTGCCCCTACTGCGCGCCCGCGCTGCGCAAGGCCGAGATTGACAAGATCAACGCCGAGCATGCCTGGGGCGGAGATCACGATCCCATCCTGACCGCTGCGCGCCAGAAGTACCTCGACAGCATTCCCTACGAGGAGCTGAAGGACTGCGAGCTGCGCTACTACACCGCAGCTGCGGAAGAATAAACCGGGCCTTTGCCCGATCCACAGGAGGTTAACGATGAACGTCGTGGATTACGTCATCATCGGTATCATCGGCATTTCGGTGCTGTTCGGGCTGTATCGGGGATTCATCAGCAGCGTGCTGAATATCGGCGGCGGGCTGGTCTCCTTCATCGCCTCCTTTTGGCTGTACCCTAAGCTGGCGGTGCTGATCCAGAACAATCAGGAGCTGGTGCGCACCCTGTCTCACTACACGGATGCATCCTCCCGCGTAGGCGACCTTGAGCTGGCCATTACCAACGTTATCGGTCTTGGACAGGAGGGCGTGCGGCAGGTGCTGGAAAAGGTACAGCTCCCCGCGCCTCTGGACACCATCCTCCAGACCAACCTCGAAAACCACGTTTATGCCTCCACAGGCGTGGAAACGGTGGCGGAATACGTCAGCCAGACCATCCTGCAGGCCAGCATCAACATCATCTGCTTCCTTGTCTGCTTTGCCGCGCTGTATATCGTCATTTCCGTCGTGCTGAACCTGCTGCGGGCGGTGTTCCGCTTCCCGGTTCTCAAGCAGCTGGACAGCCTTGCAGGCGGCGTATTCGGTCTCCTGCGCGGGCTGCTGATCTGCCTGGCGGTATTCACGCTGATCCCGCTGGTGCAGACGATGGTTCCGCTGGACGTGATCAACGAGCTGCTGGCTGGAAGCGCCCTTGCGCCGGTGTTCATGAACGGCAATCTGATCACCGCGATCATGAACGGACGGCTCTTCTGATCCCCCAACACAAAGTGCCCGCCTCCTGCTGCGATCAAAAGCAGGGGGGCGGGCACCTTTTTTGTTGGGGCTGTGCATCCGGTCAGCCGGATCACCCGGCATTCCCTGTGTTTGTGTGGGTACCGCGCTGATTCCGCAGCGCAAACAGCAGCGTAATCAGCGACGGATGGTAGGGGATGAAGCGCCCGTCGGCAATCATCTGCTGCACCTCGGCTTCATCGGCCCAGCGAACAGCCTGCACCTCGCTCTCCTGCAGGGTGAGGGCATTCAGGTCAACATCCTTCACAAGCGTGTAAACATCGTCAAAGCCGTGATTGAAATGGATGGTCAGCTTAGGCCGCTCGTCAGACAGGTCGATGGGCAGTCCGATTTCCTCCAGCGTCTCGCGTTCGGCAGCCATCTGGCTGGAATCACCGGCCACCGCGCTGCCGCCCACGGTCACATCCCACAGGTTCGGCCAGCCCGCCTTGAAGGGCTGACGCTGCTGGATGAGCATCTGCCCCTGCGCATTGAATATCACAACATGCACCACCATGTGGTAGCGCCCCCGGGGCAGAGCATCTCCCCGCTGGATGGTTTCTCCGGTTTTGACCCGGTCGCGGTCGTAAAGGTCCCAAAGCTCCATGATCGTGCAGCCTCCTTTGGTTTTGCATCATTTTTGGGGGCTTATCATAGCACTGCAGGAGACCGTTTGTCAAGCGAGGCTCCGCATCAGCAGACGCAAAAATCCCCCATGGCAAAGCCACAGGGGATGGGAAATCAGCTTACTTGACAGCGCTGTTGATGGCCTCGACCACAGCAGCAGAGGTGCCGGTCGCACCGGAAACAGCGTCAATACCTTCGCCGATGACGAAGGGGCCGGTCTTGCCGATAAACTGCGCAATGAAGGCCTCGTCCGTGCCGACCTTCGCGCCGTATTCCGCATTCTCGCAGGAGGTGTCGGCGGTCAGGGAAGCGATGGTACCGTCCTCATTCAGCGTCACCTTGACATTGATCGTGCCATGGAAGCCAGCAGCTGCGCCGGTCAGCGAGCCATCCTCAGCAGGAGCGGCAACGACAGCGGGCGTCCAGGTGGTCTGGGTCTTCAGGCCGGCAGCGGTACCCGGCATCATGCAGATCTGCAGGCTGGTGGGAGCGCCGTACTGCGCGCAGTACTGGTCGAGCATGGGGTACATGCCGGTGGCGTAATGGGCTTCGACCTCGGCCTTGCCCTCTTCGGTGGCGATGTAGGCAGCCTTGTAGGCAACCAGCGCGTCGAGGAAGGATTCGTTCAGCAGCAGGTCATAAGCGTACTTCTTCTCGCCCTCCAGCTGGGTGACAAAGTTCACGCCGTTGATCATGGTGGGGCTCATGTTGATCAGGAAGGGCGCGGTGATGATGATTCGGGTAGGCACAACTTCGTAGATAACCATCGCGCCGCCCTTGAGCTGCTTTTCGATATAGCCCAGCTTGGCAGCGGTGATTTCCGCTTCGTCAGTCAGGGCCGCAAAGGTCGCCGCATAGCCCATCCAGGAGGTGGCAAGGGTGGGATAGTACTTGTCAAACAGGTTCAGCAGCTTTGCCTTGCCCTCCTCAGTCTCCATATCGGCAGGAGTGAAGATGCGCACCACGCCGTCAAACTGGATGCCGTAGGAGCAGTAGTAGTTGTAGGTCTCCTCCTCGTGGGGACGCAGCTGGCGGCACCAGGAGATGGACACATTGGGGTTGTAGTTGAAGTGCAGGGTCTTGGAGGTGCCGGCCTCGGAGACGCCCAGCAGGCACAGGCTGTCAACGTCCAGCACCAGCTCCAGGTTGGTGTTGTTGGGCATATTGCCGTACACGGTTGCCATCTGGTACATTTCGCGGTAGTTCCAGCCGGTCTCGTCCTGCGCATAGGCAGGATCGCCCAGGTAGTGGCCGCCCTTGAGGAATTCCTTGATGGCCATAACCTGCAGCTCATCCGTCCACTCGATGGCGCCGAAGTTCACGCCGCCGGCCTTGTTGGTGGTAGCAGAGGTGATGGCGTCGGTCTCAGCCTTGACATAGCCGTTGCTCAGCGCCCACGCATGGAGCTCCTCATCGGTCATTTCCGCCATACCCGCGGCAGGCAGCAGCAGCGCAAGGGTCAGCAGAAGGGCAAGAATCTTTTTCATGGATGATTGCCTCCTTATGAAGTTTGATTTGTTATTATAATTGTAGCATCGCACCCGTTTTCTGTCAATGGATGCAGATACGGAATGAACACATGTGTTCATAAAGCTGTGCTTCCTGTGTTCGGGGGCTTTCCGATTGGCCGCAAATGTGGTAAAGTATAGGTTGAAAATCAGAATGCAGGAGGAATCCCCTCATGGATTATAATCAGCTTGCCCTTGAAATGCATGAACAGAACCGCGGCAAAATTTCCGTAGTCAGCAAGGTGAAGGTAGAAAACCGCGCTGATCTGTCCACCGCCTATACCCCCGGCGTGGCCGAGCCTTGCCGCCGGATCGCCGCCAACCCCCGCGATGTGTACCGTTACACAGCCAAGGGGAATCTCGTGGCGGTGGTGTCGGACGGCACAGCAGTGCTGGGTCTGGGCGACATCGGACCGGAGGCTGCCATGCCCGTCATGGAGGGCAAGGCCATCCTGTTCAAGGAATTCGCGGATGTGGACGCCTTCCCCATCTGCCTTGACACGAAGGATGTGGACGAAATCGTCCGGACGGTCAAGTACCTCGCGCCCACCTTCGGCGGCGTCAACCTGGAGGATATCAGCGCTCCCCGGTGCTTCGAGATTGAGCGCCGGCTTAAAGAGGAGCTGGACATCCCCGTATTCCACGATGATCAGCATGGTACCGCCATCGTCGTGTCGGCAGGCCTGCTGAACGCCCTGAAGCTGGTGGGCAAGCGGATGGAGGACGCATCCATCGTCATCAACGGCGCAGGCAGCGCGGGCATCTCCATCGCAAGGCTGCTGATGCTCTTTGGTGCGGGAAACATCGTGCTGGTAGATCGTCAGGGCGCGGTGAGCGTGGACGAAGACTGGCTCAACCCCGCCCAGCGCGCCATGGCTGAAATCACGAACAGGCATAACGAGCGCGGCCTGCTGAGCGAAATCATCCGCGGCAAAGACGTGTTCATCGGCGTATCCGCACCGAAGGTCGTGACGGCAGAGATGGTCTCCACCATGGCCAGGGATGCGATCGTCTTCGCGATGGCGAACCCCACCCCGGAAATCATGCCCGAGGAGGCAGCCAAGGGCGGCGCGCGGGTCATCGCCACCGGCCGCAGCGATTATCCCAACCAGATCAACAACGTGCTGGTATTCCCCGGCATCTTCCGCGGCGCGCTGGACGCACAGGCCACCGACATCACCGAAGAAATGAAGCTCACCGCCGCCAGAGCCATCGCCGCCATCGTCACGGACGAAGAACTCCGGGAGGACTACATCATCCCCGGCGCATTTGATAAGCGTGTGGCTCCGGCCGTGGCAAACGCCGTCATGGAATGCGCGAAAAGGCAGGGCGTGTCGAAGTTGGAGCAATCAATCTGACGCGCCTTATATCATGAAGTCAGAAAGCATCTTCATTTATCCCTCACAGGACATGCAGCATCTTTCTGGAACCTGTAAATCGAGTAAATCAGGAGGACCGCATATGAAGCGTTGTGTTTGTCTGCTGCTGATTATCTGCCTGCTGTTTGCCTGCATTCCTGCATGCGCGGAGGACTCATGGCCCTTGAACTGCAGCATTGCCATCAGCAGCGGTGACCTGACCCTGCAGGTTTCCGGTCTTTACCTCGACAATGCGTTCTACATCACCCCCACCGATCTGTGCACACTGCTCCCCAGCATGCAAATGGAACTGAAGCCCGGCAGCACTGTTGTGTTCACCACAAATGACGGCCGCCGCCGTTTCCACATTGCCCAGTATCTGGCGACCAATCCCCGCTTCGAACTGCAGGAATATCTCGGCGAAAAGGTTGTTTACACCGGCGTTCCCTATCTTCATCACCATAACAGCAATTACATTTCGCTGCTGCACTTCTGCAGATACATCGGCATCGACTTCACCGTAGACCCCGACAGCACTGAGTCTCAGATCCGCCTGTCGCCCGCCTACACAACCTATGACGCGCTGAGCGATCTTTATTTCAGCGACTTCGACACTCCCTTTTCATGGAAGATGATCAACTACAGCAGGGATGAAATGCTGGGACGGCTGGGGTTCTCTTCAATCATCACAATGCTGAAAAACCATCCGGTCTGGTCACTCTCCGGGCTTTGGCAGGAAAATGGCACCAAACTGTATGCCAAGGATGTGCTGATCCGTATCCTGAAGGTACGCTCATTGTCACAGGACGCCGAAGACGCCAGTACAACACAGGAAGTAGACAAGAATACGACGATCGTCAAAACGGTATCTGAACTCATTCTGAAAGTGCTGCCGCTCAGCAGCGGACAGCAAGATGAATTGATCCAGCTGTTCAGTAAGCTGAAAGCCGGTACCACCTACGGTCCCGGCATCATTGAAAGCCTGAAGGCACTCTCTACATATTTGAGCCTTGAGCAGGCGGATCTGGAGCTGTTCCAGCTGACCCTGTGCGGCATTTACGCACCCTACTCCCGCACCCTGCAGGGAAATGACCAATTCCTGGACATCACCCGGGAGCTCCAGCAAAATCTAACCGATACATGGGCCGGCATATCTGCTACGATCTCAGAGGAGATCGTGCCCATGCTATTCGAGCTTCTGATTGACCTTACTTCCAGCAAAACAGCCGGTATTGCAAAAAAAATCGCCGGCGCAGTCAGCAACACATCTCTCGCCTCAGACGTGCTTGAGCTGACGGTCCCCTTCCTGAACGAGAGTGAAAATCTGTTCAGTTTTGCCATTGCCAACGAGATCGCCCGTGCAGCGCAGGAAATAAGGCTGATTCCCGAGTCCTTTCTGACGGATTCCGTACTCTATGACGCCCCTGCAGACGCGCAGGAGCACACCATTGCTGCTATGAAGGCTGCCATGATTCTGCAGCTGCGCGCGGAGATTGTATCGTACCAGATGCTGCGTGACAGCAAAGCACTGCCCGATCAATACAATCACTGGATCAACTCCCAGCTTTACGTCCTTGATCAGCTGCTTTCACGCATCACAAACGCCGTTTTACGGTGGCCCGGCTATCAGAATATTACATATACCGAAGACCTTTCCGGACTGAGGCAGTATACAGAGGATGCGTCGCCCTCGTATTCATTCAACGCCAGCGTCAGCTTTTATACACTTTCCCGGGGCGAGGTTTTTGACGAGCTATTCGATATTGACGGCGACGGCTCAGAAGAGTATCTCTTTTTTGATTTCTGGGCTGATAAGGAATATAACTATCTGCAGTTCTTGCCTGCCTCCATTGACCGCTACAATGCGCAATCCCTGGCGTCAAGGTACATGAAGGATTACTTCCATTGCTTCCCAGACAAATACCTCTACATGAGCAACGGCTATACGCTGCGCAGTGAATATGCCGGCACAGATGCCGCTCAGGCAAATGAGTATGCTGGGCTTGTGCTGCATACGGGCGCAGATGGACTGCTGTACATGGGAATCAGCAAAAATTACTGGGGTGCTGCTGGCTGGCCGGACATGTATATCCAGTTTTACCAGCAGCAGGATGACAGCACAGAGCTGGTCTACGCTGATGTTGACCTGTCGGAGATGCTTGTATCGAGCAACGCAATCAACGGCTATTTCATCGAGCACGGGATCAAAGGTCTGGACTGCGAATACATTGAGGATCTGAACCGCTGGTGCCTGACAATCCAACAGCGCGGTGTCCATGAAGATAACAGCAGCATTACCGTCAAAACCTGCTTCACGCTGGATGCAGGCGTCCCCATCCTGCAAGCCCGATATGCAAACGGCACACGAATCGATTGACCGACCCAACTCCGCAACTGAAATCAAGCATCCTCCTCTTCAATGCGTTATCCTGTACTCAGAGCAGTCAAAGGAGCTGAGCACATGTACGAATGGCACCGGCAGATCCAGACGATCATCAACGGGATCGACGCATGCATCCGTCAGCGGGATGACGAAGCCCTCACGCTGCGGCATATCGCCCGGCGGCTTGGGTACTCCGAGTTCTACACGACGACCAGGTTCCGCGAAATCACCGGCCTGTCCTTCCGGGAGTACCTGAGGGCGCGCCGTCTGGCCTTCGCGCTGATCGACGTGCGGGATACGGACAGACCCCTGCTGGATATCGCCGTGGATTACGGCTTTTCGTCCCACGAGACCTTTACGCGGGCCTTCAAGACGCTCTACGGCGTGACCCCCAGCGCCTACCGCAAGCATCCTGTGGCCGTCGTGCTTCGCACCCGCATCAGCTCCTATGACCGCTACGCTTTAGGCATGGGAGAGATCGGCATGATTCAGTCTTCAGGGCATGTGAGCGTGTATTTCACGACCATCCCCGCCCACAAATTCCTCTACATCCGCAACAATGTCAGCAACAGCTACTGGGGCTTCTGGCAGCATCACGAGGGCATTCCCGGACAGGACTGCCACACTGTCTGCGGTCTGCTGGACTCCATCCCCGGCAAGCTGGATGATCAGGGCTCCGGTGACATCAGCAGCGGCGCCGGTCACGTCATGGGCTATGAAAGCGCACCTGACGGCGGTAAATTCGATTGCTACCCCGTTCCGCGATACGAGTGCTACGGCTGCCGTCTCCCTGCGGACTACGACGGGCCCGTCCCGGAACAGATGCTCCTGCGCGACGTACCCCAGGCCGAGTACATCGTCTTTGAACACGGCCCCTTCGACTATGAGCAGGAGAACCGCTCTGTTGAGTTCATGATCGATGCGGCAATGGACGCCTTCGACTGGAACGCGTCAGAGTACGCTTTCGATGACACGCCGGGCCGGATGTCCTACTTCTATCATGACCCGGAGCGCTGCTGGAAGGAACTCTGGCCGGTCCGCCGTAAGGAACGCTCACACGCCGGGTAAATCCGTCCCGGCATGACCAAACACCCGGCGCAGCCCACATTTTCCCCTTTACAATCGTCCGCAAACGTGGTATAATGCACAATCATCACGAGGAACGGGAACGCTGTCCCGAAGCCTGATTCAGAGAGCCGCGCGGCTGGTGTGAGCGCGGACAGGCAGTGAACAGCCGCTCGCCCGGGAGTGATACCGGTCATCCGGCGACTGGCGCACGTTACGCGCAAGAGTGGCCTGCCGCGCGCAGGCAAGCAGAGTGGTACCGCGAAGTTCACGCTTCGTCTTTGCGTTTTTTGCAGGGACGGAGCGTTTTTTCTTTTCCCTGCGAAAAGCTGTCCATATCCCCTCTAAACCGCATGAAGGAGGCAACCACCCATGGAAATCAAGCCCTACATTCCCGCAGAGATCGAGCCGAAATGGCAGAAGATCTGGGAGGACACCCACGCCTTCGAGGCGTCCACTGACTACTCCAGGCCCAAGTTCTACGGTCTGATCGAGTTCCCCTATCCCTCCGGCCACGGCCTGCACGTGGGTCATCCCCGCTCCAACACGGCCATGGACATCATCGCTCGCAAGCGCCGTATGGAGGGTTACAACGTGCTGTTCCCCATCGGCTGGGACGCCTTCGGCCTGCCCACGGAAAACTTCGCCATCAAGAACAAGGTGCATCCCGCCATCGTCACCAAGCAGAACATTGACCATTTCCGCACCCAGCTCAAGCGCACGGGCGTGTCCTTTGACTACACCCGCGAGGTCGATACCACCGATCCCAACTACTATCGCTGGACACAGTGGATCTTCCTGCAGCTGTACAAGCACGGCCTGGCCTACAAGTCCGAGATGCCCATCAACTGGTGCACCTCCTGCAAGTGCGGTCTGGCCAACGAGGAAGTCGTGGGCGGCGTGTGCGAGCGCTGCGGTTCCCAGGTTATCCGCAAGGTCAAGAAGCAGTGGATGCTGAAGATCACCCAGTATGCCCAGAAGCTGCTGGACGGCCTGGACACGGTCGACTTCATCGAGAAGGTCAAGATCCAGCAGCGCAACTGGATCGGCCGCAGCGTGGGCGCCGAGGTTGATTTCAAGCTGACCGCCGGCGATGAGAAGGTCCGCATCTTCACCACCCGCCCCGATACCCTCTTCGGTGCGACCTACATGGTGCTCTCTCCCGAGCATCCTCTGATCGAGAAGCTCAAGGATTCCATCGTGAACTACGACGCCTGCATTGCCTACCGCAACGAGGCTGCCAAAAAGTCCGACTTCGAGCGGGCTGAGCTGGCAAAGGAAAAGACCGGTGTGCAGCTTGAGGGCGTGAAGGCCGTTAACCCCGTCAACGGCAAGGAAATCCCGATCTGGCTGAGCGACTATGTGCTCATGTCCTACGGCACCGGCGCAATCATGGCCGTGCCTGCTCACGACACCCGCGACTGGGAGTTTGCAACCAAGTTCGGCATGCCCCTCATTGAGGTCGTGGCCGGCGGCGACATCCAGAAGGAAGCCTACACCGATATTCAGGACGGCGTGATGGTCAACTCCGATTTCCTCAACGGCATGACCGTTGCGCAGGCGAAGGAGGCCATCATTGAGAAGCTGACCGAGCTGGGCGTGGGTGAAAAAAAGGTCAACTTCAAGCTGCGCGACTGGGTCTTCTCCCGTCAGCGCTACTGGGGCGAGCCCATCCCCGTGGTGCACTGCGACAAGTGCGGCATCGTGCCCGTGCCCGAGGATCAGCTGCCCGTCACTCTGCCCATGGTGGACAACTATGAACCCACCGATTCCGGCGAGAGCCCCCTGTCCGTCATGACCGACTGGGTCAACACAACCTGCCCCTGCTGCGGCGGCGCAGCCAAGCGCGAGACCGATACCATGCCCCAGTGGGCAGGTTCCTCCTGGTACTTCATGCGCTACTGCGATCCCAAGGCCACCTGCGGCATCGGCAGCAAGGAAGCCCTTGACTACTGGATGCCCGTGGACTGGTACAACGGCGGTATGGAGCACACCACGCTGCACCTGCTGTACAGCCGCTTCTGGCATCTGTTCCTGCATGACATCGGCGCGATTTCCGCCCCCGAACCCTATCAGAAGCGCACCAGCCATGGCATGATTCTGGGCGAAAACGGCGAGAAGATGTCCAAGAGCCGCGGCAACGTCATCAACCCCGATGATATCATCGACGAAATCGGCGCGGACGCCTTCCGCGTGTACGAGATGTTCATGGGCGCGTTCGACCAGGCGATTCCGTGGTCCACCAAGAGCGCCAAGGGCTGCCGCCGCTTCCTCGACCGTGTGTGGAGGCTGCAGGAGAACATCGTGGACACCATGGACTACTCCGACAAGCTCAACGCCATCATGCACGAAACCATCAAGAAGGTTACCCTCGACTTCGAAGCCATGAAGTTCAACACCGCCATCGCCGCCATGATGACGCTGGTTAACGAAATGTACGCCGTCGGCTCTGTCACCAAGGGCGAGCTGGCTACGCTACTGAAGCTGCTCAATCCCGTCGCGCCCCACATCACCGAGGAAATGTGGGAGCTGCAGGGTCTGGGCAGCGGCATCCACCACGAGCCCTGGCCCGTGTGGGACGATGCTGCGCTGGTAAAGACCGAGGTTGAGATCGCCGTGCAGGTTGCCGGCAAGATCCGCGGCCGCATCATGATCCCCGCCGACATGACGAAGGAAACCGCCGAGAAGGAGCTGGTCAACCATCCCGAGGTGCAGAAGATCCTCGCCGGCAAGACTGTCATGAAGGTCATCTTCGTTCCCGGCCGTCTGGTCAACTTCATTGCCAGGTAATCCGCTTTTGCATTTTGCGCGCGTCCGTCTTCACCGATGTACGCGCGCTTTTTTCAAAGGAGGCACATTGTGTGAAAAGGCTGCTCTGTATGCTGCTCTGCCTGCTCCTGCTGACAGGCACGGCAATGGCTGAACCCGCCGTTGTTACCATCGACCTGAACGGCACGCGCACGCCCATCAGCCCGCTGATCTACGGCATCAACAATTTCACCGACGCAAGCGTCTACAACAGCGTCACCGCCACCGCTGTTCGTCAGGGCGGCAACCGCATGTCGGGCTACAACTGGGAGACCAATTACTCCAGCGCCGGCAGCGACTGGTATCATTCCTCCGACACCTACCTGTCCTCCATGACCACGCCGGGCTACGTCGCCACAAGCTTTGCCAAAATTGCCAATGCCAAGGGCGTGCGCTATCATCTGACCACCCTGCAGCTGGCGGGCTACGTGGCCGCCGACAAGGCTGGTACAGTGGACGAGGCTGATACCGCTCCTTCCAGCCGCTGGGCAGAGGTTATCCCCTCCAAGGGCGCGGCGCTTTCCCTCAAGCCCGACCTTACCGACGGCAAGGTGTACATGGACGAATATGTCCATTACCTCATCGCCAAGCTGGGTGATTCCACCTCTGCGCTGGGCATCCAGGCATACAGCCTTGACAACGAGCCCGCGCTGTGGATGCATACCCATGCCCGCATTCATCCCGAAGCCACCGGCGCGTGGGAGCTGATCGAAAAGTCCATCGCCGTGTCGAAGGTTGTCAAGGCGCTCGATCCCAATGCAGAGATCTACGGTCCCGCGCTCTATGGCTATACCGCCTATGATCACCTTGCGGACGAAAAGGACCCCACCTGGATGTCCGTCAAGGCAGCGCGGGGTTACCGCTGGTATCTGGATTATTACCTTGACGAGATGCGCAAGGCCTCCGAAGCCGCCGGAACGCGGCTGCTTGACGTGCTCGATATCCACTACTATTCCGAGTCCTCCCGCACAGGCTTCGAAGACCGCCTGCAATCTGTGCGCACCCTGTACGAAAAGGGCTTCCGCGAGAACAGCTGGATCGGCCAGTGGTGCCAGCATAACCTGCCCCTGCTGCCCACAGTCATGGCCTCCATCGAAAAGTACTATCCCGGCACAAAGCTGGCCATCACCGAGTACAACTACGGCGGCGAGGACATATCCGCCACCATCGCACAGGCAGAGACGCTGGGCTGCTTTGCCGCGCAGGGAGTGTACAGCGCCTTCATCTGGGGCGGCAATGCCTGGCAGTACAGCGGCATCAATCTGTACACCAACTTTGACCGGCAGGGCGGCGCGTTCGGCGATACCCTCATTCCCGCCGTCACCGCTGATCACAGCAAATGCGTCGCCTATGCCGCCGTGGACAGCGACGACAACAGCCGTCTCACCGTGATGCTCACCAACAAGACAGCCGAAGCGCAGCAGACCACGCTCATCCTGCAGGGCGGCGTTCCTGCATACCAAAGCGTCCGCGTCTACGCCGTGCACGGCGACTCGGCAGACATCCGCCTGCTGGAGGACGCCGGCGTCCTGCTCAACCCCGGCACCCTGACCGTAACGCTCCCTGCCTACTGCGCGGCAATGGTCGTCCTCACCACGGACGCACCCTGACCCAATTTTGCATTCCTGGCAGAAAAAGTCGTTTTCCCAGCAGGATTCCAGCTCGCTGCCGCCGAATTAGCACCGGGAAATTCCACCGATACCGGATGAATTTCACCGGCCCATCCGTTATATGATTGAGAACACCATGACCGAGGTGATTGTCATGAAATGCAGCCGCTGGCTGATCCTTGTCCTCCTGCTGGGTCTGATGTGCCTGTGCACCCCGGCGTTGGCGGAGGACGTGTATACCGTCGACAACGCCGCCGAGACCGTCCGATGCATCACCGACCGGAGCTATCTGCGCGTCAGATGTCCGCTGGCGGGCGAGCAGCCCGTCACCATGAGCATCCATGACGAATGGGGCTACCTTGTGTACCAGCGCGACTATGGCCTGTGCAGGGACAGCTTCCGCTCCGAGGATGTGTACCTGCGGCTGGACGGCAGCGCCGCTACCTACACCGTAACGCTGCAGGCCGGCAGCGATACCTACATGTTTCTGGTTACCCGTGAGATGGCCAAGCTGACGGACTCGGGCGTGTATGCCTGCGGGCTTCCTCTGTCCGACCTGAGCGGCACCCGCTCCAACAAATTCGCCGTCATCATCGATGTGGATGCGCTGGAGGGCAGTACCCTGACCGTCCCGCTCATCTCCGGCGGCGCGCAGCTGGGCTATGTATACTACACCGTGGACGGCGGCGCACTGAGCGTCTCCGCAATGCTGACCGTGGACGGCGAGATCATCAAGTCCGCCATCTATGTCGCACGGGATGCAGTCACCGCCCAGACCCTTGGTACCAACCATTTCACCGGCCGAAAGGCCCGCCTTGACCGCGACATCGACCTGAGCGGCACTCCCTATGCTGCCGTGATGGTGCAGCTGACCGTGTCCTACGACCCCGCTACCGCGCAGGCCTGGTATCAGGATGACTTCTTCATCGGCCAGCAGCGTTCCCTCTGGGAGCTCATGAAGCTGATCACCGCCAATGAAGCAGTCGGCTGACCAAACCACGCCGCACAAACTGCGCCCGGACTTTTGAAGTCCGGGCGCAGTTTGTCGAAAAAGTGGCTACAGCCACTTTTTTCGAGAAGGGGAGGGGATTCCGCTTCTGCGGAAGCGGACATTTTTCACTGTCAGCCAGGGCTGACGGCCGTGAAAAATGTAAGGAATGGTTTCGGCTGAAGCCGAAACCGCCCCGCCCGCGCGGCAAAGCCCCGCGATACGATTATAGTCGGAGGGCCTGCGGGCCCTCCGACACCTCCCATAGAGCTTTTTTTGACAGTCTGCGCCCGGACTTTTGAAGTCCGGGCGTTATTTTTGCTGTCTTTTATTCCTTTGCATGGTGCAGCACCACAAAAGACGCCATTTCAGCTTCTGCACCCACAGAGCTCTGTGCGATGCGCATCACGCGCTCCGGATGCCCGGCGCGCCAGATATCAGCGCAGTGCTCATGCTCATCGCCGCCGCACGCTGGAACAACCATGGCATCCATCTGATATATACAGCCGTTGTCGTCAGGCTGAACCTCCAGCGTCAGCCCCATCACACTGTACCAGCGCCGGAGCGAAATCACCTGATCATCCTGATACTGCCGCTGCGTCGTGACGCCGCCCTCCAGGTTCTCCAGAGACAGCTCTGCAACCTTCAATCCGCTCAGCACCTGATTGACCGTCTGCAGGTTCTTCTCCTCCGGCTCGTCGAATCTGAAAATAAGCCGCATTCGTATCACTCCTTTTTTCGAAATACTGCCGCCAGCCTTCAGGAGCTCCCTGAAGCTGTTTGTATGATAACACGCTGGTTTCCAGCCTTTTAGGTGCCTTGTCCGTCTCAGCGTCCCGTGTAGCGGAAATCCGTGAATGCCGCCTCCGCGCCCTCGCCGCTGACACAGCAGCCCACATATGCCCCGACAAAGCCGCCGGCCGTTTCGCTGCCCAGGAACCCGCCGTGCGTCTGCGCCACGGTTCTTCCGCCGACCAGCAGACGGTGTGCCTGTCCCTGCGCAGCAATTCCCAGCCGCAGCGTTTCATCTTCGCTCCGGCCCTCCCACAGAACCGTTACTTCCCGGGCGGGCTCACACGGGTTCTCCTCATAGAATACGCCGCGCTTCTCACTGCGGACAGCACGCACACAGACGCCGTCTTCCGTGCGCGCCGCGCTCACCCACAGGGCGTTGAAGCCATTCTGAAGGAGCATCAGCCCTGCCTCGCCCCTTTCCGGCACGCAAACAGTCACCTCAGCAGTGAAGTCCATGTGCTGCTGACGGCGGCCATAGAAGCCCGGGCAGCCGTTGGGCGCGGGCATACGTGGCAGCGCATCCGGGACGAGCCATTCCTGCGTGCTGCGCAGTGTCAGGACGCCGCCGTCAATGGCAACCGTCCCCTTCGCAGGCGTACCGAGCGTATTCCAGCACAGGGCGGAAAAATCATTCTGATCCGGCTGTACAAAGGGACAGGCCGGCAGCTCCGGCGCAGGATATTCCCATTCCACCCGGCCCGTTCCAGGGCTGACGACCGGCCACTCACCCGACCAGTCCACCGGCACAATGAAGGTTTCCCTGCCCATATTCTTGTGATATCCGCCCATCAGGCGCGTAGCCAGCATGACCATATACCATGAACCATCCTTCAGCTGCACCAGGTCTCCGTGGCCCACATTGCAGATGGGATAGTTCAGTCCCAGATGTCTGTGCGTCAGAATGGGGTTGCCCGCGTAGCCCGTATAAGGGCCCATGACATTCCGGCTGCGGGCGATGGTCACGGCATGGTATTCCTCCGTGCCGCCCTCGGCAATCATCAGATAATACCAGCCATCCTTCTTGTAAATATGGGGTGCTTCGGGGGCCCACGCATTCACCAGCGCACCCTTCCATGCCAGCACCCGTTCACCTGCAACGCAGCCCTGCTCCAGATCAAGCCGTCCTATCCATACGCCGGGGGCATGCTCCGACCAGTCGGTCGTACCGGTCATATACGCCGCGCCGTCATCGTCCCAGAAGATTGTCGGGTCGATGCCCGGCGCATTTTTGATGTATACCGGGTCGCTCCACGGGCCTGCGGGATCCTTTGCCGTGACATAGAAGTTGCCGCCATGACTGACATTGGTCGTCACCATGTAGAACAAGCCGTCATGAAAGCGGATGGTGGGCGCATAAATGCCCCCGGAGATGTATTGCCAATCAAGAGGCAGCTGCTCCTCCCGGTGCAGACAGTGACCAATCTGCTCCCAGTGAACCAGATCGCGGCTGTGAAACACCGGCACACCGGGGAAATAGGAAAAGCTGGACGTGACCATAAAGAAATCGTCCCCGACACGGCAGATGGACGGATCGGGATAGAAGCCGGGCAGAAGCGGATTGCGCAGCATGGACATGGCGACCTCCTGTACAGGCAGAATACTGTCTCCAGTATAGCACATCCTGCGCCAATCGGAAAGCCCCCTTTCCTCCTTATCCAGCCAGCCCCAGCCGGACGCCCTCTGCCACCTGTGCAAGGAACTCGCTGTTGGTGGGTCTGTCGCCGACGGTGCTGCCCGTACGTCCCAGAAGCCTCGCATATTCCGCAGCTCCGCCCCTTGCCCACGTCTGACCAATGGCATGACGGATCGCCCGCTCAACACATCGTGCGGTGGTGCCGTGCCGGAGCGCAACGGCGGGATAGAGCGTCCGCGTCAGGCTCCGGCTTTCTCCGGGATGGGCAAGCATTTGCTCCAGCGCCGTGCACAGGTATACATAGCCCAGCAGATTTGTCGGCACCCCAATGGCAGCGAGCATCCGCGGAATCCGCCGTCCGGGCTGCTCTGACCCGCAGGGCTCTGCAGGCGCGCCGGTCATCAGCGTCCCCACCACGCGGCAGGGAACCGCTCCCGCCGCCGGCAGACAGCCGCCTTCCACCGCGATCAGCAGCAGCAGCGGCGCATCCTCCGGTTCCTCGCCATGCCGGGCATTCGCCGCAAGCCAGAGCTGTTCCATCGTATATCTCCTCCTTTGCTCAAATGCAGCGCCATTATAGCATGTCGTCCGGAGGCTCGAAAGGGAAAAGATGGTCGAACAGGGAAGGGTTTTGTCGAAAAAAAGCGGTCTGAGGAAGCATAGGTCAGCCCCGGGCGAAAGCAGGCGAAGGACAGCGCATCCCTTCCAGCCTGGCCTTCCGGATGCAGCCTCCGGCAGGAATTGACATTCCTTCATCGGCTCTGTATAATGGATACACACCAATACAGGAGGAAAAAAGGAATGAAATACGAGATCAAGGGCGGCTCCTTTCCCGTTGTGATCTGCCAGCTGGAAAACGGCGAGCAGATGATCACTGAGCGCGGCTCCATGGTATGGATGTCCCCGAACATGGAAATGGAAACGCAGGGCGGCGGTCTGGGCAAGGTGTTCTCCCGCGCCTTTTCCGGCGAGAGCATGTTCCAGAATACCTACACTGCCAGGGGCGCAGGGATGATCACCTTCGGCTCCAGCTTCCCCGGTGAAATCATTCCGCTGGAAATTGGCCCCGGCAAAGAGATGATCCTGCAAAAGAGCGCGTTCCTTGCTGCACAGAGCGGCGTGCAGCTGTCCGTGCACTTCAATCGCAAATTTACAACAGGCCTGTTCAGCGGCGAGGGCTTCATCATGCAGCGGCTCAGCGGCTGCGGCACGGCCTTTGTGGAAATCGACGGCGACCTGATGGTCTATGACCTCAAGCCCGGCGAGCAGCTGGTGGTTGACAGCGGCAACATCGCAGGCTTCGAGCCCACCGTGCACATGGAGGTAAAGCAGGTTCCCGGCCTGAAGAACAAGCTGCTGGGCGGCGAAGGACTGTTCAACACATGGCTGACCGGCCCCGGCAAGGTATGGCTGCAGACCATGCCCATTTCCAGCGTCGCTGGAACGCTGCAGCGCTATATGCCCACCAGCAACAGCTGACGCACGGAAAATAAAGCAGGCAGGCTTCCCCACAAGCGGGACAGCCTGCCCTCTTTTGTATTGACGCAGGCCTGCAGCCGCAAAGGATTCTGCAGCCCCGACACGCCAAAGGATGCATTTCGCGATTGCAACCCCGTCGATTCTGTGATATCATAGATACGTATATCAATCACGACTGCTGATGCAAAGGAGCGATTCCTCTATGGATATGATGACCCGCATTGCGACGCTGACGGCGGAGTGCCTTGCGTCCACGTGGCCGGAAGCCGCAGGGCTTCCCACTGCTGATGAAATCCGCGGCCTGCTGGCCGTTCCCCCGAACCGCGAGATGGGCGATTATGCCTTCCCCGTATTCCGTCTGGCCAAGGCGCTGCGCATGGCCCCGCCCATGATCGCCAAGACCCTGTGCGAGAAGTGGGGCAGCCCCGAGGTAGCCCGCGTGGAACCCGTCAACGGCTACGTGAACTTCTTCCTCAACCGCGTCAACTTCGCCAAGGAGACCCTTGACGCTGTGCTGGCCCAGGGCGAGAAGTTTGGCTCTTCTGATATGGGCGCCGGCAAGACTGTCTGTCTGGACTACTCCTCCATCAACATCGCCAAGCGCTTCGGCGTGGGCCATCTGTCCACGACGATGATCGGCCACTCCCTCAAGCGCATCCACGACTTCCTGGGCTACAAGACCGTGGGCATCAATCACCTGGGCGACTGGGGCACCCAGTTCGGCAAGATGATCTACGCCTACAAGACCTGGGGCACCAAGGAGGAAGTGGACGAGAAGGGCGTGTCCGAGCTGCTGCGCCTGTACGTCAAGTTCCACGAGGAAGCCGAGAAGGATCCCACCCTCGATGATAAGGGCCGCGCCTGGTTCAAGAAGATCGAGGAGAAGGACGAGGAAGCCATCGCCATCTGGGAGTGGTTCAAGGACATCACCCTGAAGGACACCGCCCGCGTGTATGAGCTGCTGGGCGTGGAGTTCGACTCCTACGCCGGCGAGGCCTTCTACAACGACAAGATGGACGTGGTCATCGACGAGCTGCGCGAGAAGGGCCTGCTGACCATCTCCGAGGGCGCTTCCGTGGTCGATCTGGAGGAGGACAAGATGCCTCCCTGCATCATCCTGCGCTCCGACGGTGCGACCCTCTACGCCACCCGCGATCTGGCTGCCGCCTACTACCGCAAGAAGGTCTACGATTTCGACAAGTGCCTCTACGTCGTGGCCTACCAGCAGGATCTGCACTTCCGCCAGATCTTCAAGGTCCTGGAGAAGCTGGGCAAGCCCTGGGCGAAGGACTGCGTGCATGTATCCTTCGGCATGATCTCCTTCGAGGGTCAGGCCTTCTCCACCCGCAAAGGCCGCGTTGTCTATCTGGAGGACGTGCTGAATCAGGCCATGCAGAAGGCCCTCGATATCATCAACGAGAAGTCCCCGAACCTGGAGAACAAGGAAGAGGTCGCCCGTCAGGTGGGTATCGGCGCGGTCATCTACTCCGACCTGTCCGCCGGCCGCATCAAGGACATCGACTTCTCCTTCGAGCGCGCGCTGAACTTCGACGGCGAGACCGGCCCCTACGTGCAGTACACCCACGCCCGCTGCTGCTCCGTGCTGCGCAAGGCGGAAGCTGCGGAGCTGCCCGAAGTGGACTACAACGGCCTTGCCGACGACGAGGCCCAGCACCTGCTGCGCCTGATCAGCCGCTTCCCCGACGTGGTGAAGGAGGCCGCCGACAAGTACGAGCCCTCCATGGTGACCCGCGCCGTGACGGAGATTGCACAGGGCTATAACAAGTTCTACTACGAGCACCGCGTGCTGGATGAGAATCCTGGCGTAGCAGCAGCCCGCGTAGCGCTGACGAAGGCCGTCAAGGACGTCATCAAGACCGGCCTGTGGCTCATCGGCATCGAGGCGCCGGAGCGCATGTAATATCATCGTAAACCTGCCGCACGGCTGTCATGGCCGAGCGGCTGGTTTTGATTTCCTGTATACTGCAGATTTCACATGCAAACTGCCGGAGCAGCGTATGCTGCCCCGGCAGTTCATCGGGAACCTTCGGTTCATTTATTCCTGCGGTTCATATATTCCTTCAGTTCATTTATTCCTTCGGCTCTCTTCCTTCGTTTTCCTGATTTCCCGGGAAGAGCCGGTTGATCTGCTATGCTCAATCTCTGTGGCCCATCTTCGGCTCGGCAAAGGTCTGCGTGTGATACAGGCTCACATGGCCGGACAGCGCATAGGACACGCCCACCGTCACGCCAAAGAGCAGCAGATATTCCGCGCCGAACAGCTCCACTGCCAGCATCATCGAGGCCAGCGGCGCATTGGTCACGCCGCAGAATACGCCGATGATTCCCAGCGCCGCGCCCAGCCCCGGCGCAAGTCCCAGCAGGCCTGCCGCTGTGCAGCCCATCGTCGCGCCAATGAAGAAGGATGGAACAATCTCGCCGCCCTTGAAGCCCACACCCAGCGACAGCGCCGTGAAAACGATTTTCAACAGGAATGCCGCCGGAACCGCTTCACCCTCCAGCGCCTTCAGAATGACATGCATACCGCTGCCCCGGTAATCATTCGTGCCCAGCAGCAGGGACAGCAGCAGCACCGCCGCCGCGCCCGCCGCGATGCGCAGGAAATCATTCGGAATCGCCCGCTTGAACAGCTTCGACGCGCCATGCATCACATGGCAGAAAACAAGCGCCACCACCGCGCAGGCAATGCCGAGGCCCGCCGCCTGTGCCACGGAGCCCGACGTAGCAGCAGCCAGTCCGGCACCCAGCGGGAAGGCCTCTACCGGCGCGCCCACCGCCATCGCCGCGAACTTCGCCGTCAGTGCCGACACCATGCAGGGCAGCAGCGCACGCTCGTTGATTCTGCCGACCTCAATGATCTCCACCACAAAGATGGTTGCAGCGATCGGCGTACCAAAGAGCGCCGAAAACAGCGCCGCCATACCGCAGAGCTGGAAGATGCGGCGGTTGTCAGTCATCGGCGCGACCTTTGCACTCAGCGCCACACCGATGCTGCCGCCCAGCTGGAGCGCCGCGCCCTCCCGGCCCGCCGAGCCGCCCGTCAGATGAGTCAGCACGGTGGCCAGGAAAATCGCCGGCGCCATAGCCAGCGGCACGCGATCCTGCGTGCGAACCGTAGTGATGATCTCGTCCGTGCCGATGGAAAGCGGCAGCTTCAGCAGCCTGTACAGCCCGGCAATGGCCAGACCCGCCACGGGCATCAGCCACGGCAGGAAAGCATATGTCTCGCGGGCATGGGTCGCCCATTCCACCGCGTAAGCAAACAGCGCGCCCACCAAACCACAGATCATGCCAACCACCGCGCTGGTCAGCACCCAGCCCACAAAGGACCGGATGTAATAAAACGCAATTTTCAGATTTTTCTTCAGCATGGAACATCCTCCGCTTCACGATGCCCGTATTATAGCATCATCGCCTTCATCCTGCAATGGAAAATCCGGCCGCTTGCCGGGACGCGCGAAATGTGCTATGATGACAGCAGCATACAGGCAGAAAGGAACGATCAATCATGACCATCCGCACCATTTATCTTGCCGGCGGCTGCTACTGGGGCGTGGAAAAATACGCAGCGAGCATCCCCGGCGTGCTGGAGACGGAAGTCGGCTTTGCCAACGGACGCCTTGCCGCGCCTGCCTATGTACAGGTCAAGAAGGGAGACACCGGTCATGCCGAGACTGTCCGCATTGCCTATGACGCGGATGTGATTTCCCTGCGAACGCTGCTGCGGCTGTTCTTCCGCATCATTGATCCCACCTCTTTTGAGAAGCAGGGGGAGGATGAGGGCAATCAGTACCGTACAGGCGTATACTGGTGTGACCCGGCAGATGAAGGAACCGTGCGGGACGAGCTGGCTGCGCTGCAAGCCCGGTACGACGCGCCGCTTGCCGTGGAAGCCCTGCCGCTACGGAGCTTCTGGCCTGCTGAAGAATATCATCAGAAGTATCTGGATAAGAATCCAACCGGCTATTGCCATGTACCGTGGGACATGATCGACTGGGTAAAGACCGCCGACCTTTCCGAAATCTGACGAAAACCCCTTGTCAAGACCTATCTTTCCCTTTGATTCTGTGGTATGATAGACGCATCATGTGACAAAACGAGGTGCTTATCCCATGGCCAAGCTGTATTTCCGTTATGGAGCAATGGGCTCCAGCAAGACCGCCAACGCCATCATGGTGCAGTACAACTACATGGAACGGGGCCAGCACGTGCTGATGCTCAAGCCGAAGCTGGAAAACCGTGACGGTGCATCGCGGGTGCTGTCACGCTGCGGCCTGGAGACAGAATGCCGCTTTGTGGAGGATATTCAGCTGGAGGACGTGCGGGGCTACGGCTGCGTCATCGTGGACGAGGCCCAGTTCCTGACCAAAGTGCAGGTGGCGCTGCTGGTCAGCATCGTGGACGAGCTGGATATTCCCGTCATCGCCTACGGCCTGCGCACGGACTTTCAGGAGAACTTCTTCGAGGGCAGCCACTGGCTGATGGCATGGGCCGATACCATCGAGGAGGTCAAGACCATCTGCTGGTGCGGCCGCAAGGCCATCTGCAACGCCCGCGTGGTGGACGGCCGCGTAGTCAAGGAGGGTGACCAGATTCTGCTGGGCGGCTCCAGCCAGTATGTATCCCTGTGCCGCAAGCATTTTCACGCCGGCGATCTGGGCGATTTCAAGAATCTTCATCTGGGTGAATAACAGCCGGGGATGTGCCTGCATGCGGGTACATCCCCGTTTTTTTCTGACTTTCTTGGAAGAACCTTTATTTCACAAGCGCGTGCGTCAGCGTCTCACCGCACGCTTCCATATGACGCAGCAGCGCCGTAGAGAACCGCGCCTGATGCAGAAAGATATCTCTGTTGGACGCTTGGGACGCATAATACTGCCCATAGTAATCGCAGACGGCCAGCTGATAGAAAAACAGCGGCATCATGGCTGTCTGATCTTCCGCTGTGAGCGGTGCGCAGGCCATGTAGACATCGACATAACGACGCAGTCCCACCGGATCAATCCGGCCGGCCGCGCATTCCGGAGCAGCGTACACATAAGATCGGATAATCTCCCACACAGCAGGATGCACGCAGGCTGCGGTCCAGTCAATCACTGCATTGATTCTGCCCTCACCGCAGATCAGCTGGTTGATGCAGTAGTCCCCGTGCGTATTGAGGCAGCTCAGGCGCGTCAGATCCATGCTGAAAGGCGGCATGCGCTGCATCAGCGCAATGCGGTATTCCAGCTCTGCCGCCAGGATCGCATCTCCCTGCTTCCGGGCCATGAACAGTGACCGCTCATAGGAGCTGCGCGCGCTGTCAGGCGTCATATACCGAAAAAAGTCCGCCCCGATGCCCACGGGCAGCTCAGGATAATCCCGCAGCGCCTGATGAATTCGCCCAAGCATGGCTGCCGAAGCATCCAGCAGCCACTCCGGCGCAGTATGATACGCGTAGCTCCGCCCCGTCTCGAAGCGCTGTACATGAAACTTCCGGCCATCCGCGCCGACGCAAAGCACCGTTCCGTCACAGCTGCGCACAAACCGGCTGGCCGGAATCCCTTGCGCCAGCAGATGCTCACACAGGGCTGCTTCCTGCTCCGGATGGCTGATGGCGTCTGCATCGGGGAATTTGACAACCATGCGGCCCTCGGCACAGTCCGCAAACCATGTCTGCGACCCAACCCCCAGCGCCGCCCGCTCACATTCGCGCGGATGAAGTGCGTACTGCTCGCGAAGGATGGCGCAAAGCGCGTCCTTTGTCATCGTTCAACACCTCCGTCTGCATTATACAGCTACAGAAACATTTAGTCAATATTGTTTCGATGTATATAAAATCAGTTATTTCCCCCAATGGGTTTTAATTTCTCCGCGTCCGGTGCGTCTAATGGAGTGAACCCGGTTCGAAAACAAATGCCGGAGCTGCAGCTCTGGCGGGAGGTGAAGCATATGGCAACTGTCCCGGGCCCGGACAGCCGCCGGGAAGAACGGCTCAACCATATGATGCTGACCTATGAAAAGGATCTGCTGCGCATGTGCTGCGTGTACCTGAAGGATGCAGGTCTTGCGCAGGACGCGGTACAGGAAACCTTCCTGAAGGCCTATCGCCGCATGGACGCCTTTGAAGGCCGCGCAAGTGAAAAGACGTGGCTGATGCGCATCGCGATCAATACCTGTAAAGACATGTGCCGCACAAGCTGGTTCCGGCACGTGGACAGGCGTATTGCGATGGATGATCCATCATCGCCGATGCCTGAGCCAGCCGCGCCGCCCAGTGTGGAGCACATCGCGCTGACAACGGCCATCATGGCGCTGCCGAAAAAGCATATGGAAGTCGTGCTTCTCCATTATTATCAGGGACTGAACATCAAGGAGACGGCACAGGTGCTGGGCATCACCGCGCCTGCCGTCATCAACCGATTGAACAAGGCCCGCACAATGCTGCGGGAGACGCTGAAGGAGGAGGGAGACGCATGAAGCACGATCAGCTGACTGAACAGGCCGTGCGTGCGGCCATCAACGATTGCCTCTCCGGCGTGGAATCGCTGCCCTCCGTGCGTGCGGACGTGCTGATGCAAGTGAGAGGAGAAGTCAAAGTGAAGAAGAAATTTTCCGTCGGGATTGCACTGGCGGTCATCCTGACCCTGCTGATGGCAAGCGTGGCCGTAGCAGCCGGTCTGGGGCTGTTCGGCCAGCTGAGCGAGAGAGAGGACGCGGACGCCCGCCTGCCCGGGCTGGAGTCGGTGTCTGAAAAGGTCGCGCTGGCCTTCACAACCAAGGAGGGCGTGACTGTCACCATCGACCAGGCGTATTATGATGGCACGCGGGTGTTCATTTCCTACACCAAGACCGGCCCGTTCGACGTGATAGCGCTGGGCGAGGGCAAGCCGGACAATCTGGGCGAGTGCGACTGGGAGCTGCCGGGCGAAATCAACGGCGAATACTTCGGCAGCGAGAGCCCCAACCATCAGGTGATGGTCAAGCATCTGGATGGCAGCGCGCCCCGCTGGGCGAAGACCACCTACGTCAACGTGCACGACGGATTGCAGGCGGGCGAGACCTATCTGGACATCATCGGCGGCAGCACCTACCTGACCGAAGATGGCGCGCTGGTCGGCTGGAAGGAGTGCATCGTGCCCGGAGAGATCGCGGCGGATGAGCTGGTGGTCTCGCTGGGCACGTTCACCAGCGAAACTACCTACTATCAGGACGAAACCGGTCTGTACGTCTACGTCGGCGACCGTGACCCGGCAGTGTGGCATGAGTTCACGGTGAAGAAGGACACGACCGCCGGCGCGAAGCTGGTGGGTACGGCCTCCGGCGAGGGCTGGACGGCTGAGGCGACCCTGACCGCCAGCGCCATCGACGCGAAGGGCGAGATCGTCGTGAAATGCCCGCAAAGCTGGGTGGAGGTAGAGCGCACGTGGGAGAACCCCGGCCATATCGACCGTATCCGCGAATGGGTGCTGTGCGAGGACGGCGTGGTCTCAGAGGACTGGATTCTGGAAGGCACAGACCCCCATGTGGACGGCCAGCTGACCTACATGATCTGCTTCCGTCTGGACGACGCGGCGCAGGAAATGAAGCTTGTGCCCGTCTACGGCGAAAGCGGGATGCACATGGACGAGGCCATCCTCCTGACCATCGCGGAGTAACACATCCCGGCGGCGTTGAGCTTTCGGCTCAGCGCCGCCTTTGTGTGACGGCCAAGGATTCCCTGTTGACGCGATAAAGAAATTCGGGTATAATTTTGTTATCAGGAAAGGCGGTGAATGATGTGCCGACGATTCGGTCGAGCGCGGATTTGCGCAATGGGTACAATGATATCTCGAATTTCTGCCATACGCATGGAGAAACGGTGTTTATCACCCGGAACGGTAAAGGCGATCTGGCGGTGATGAGCATAGAAGCCTACGAGCAGCTGATGGGGCGGTATGAGCTGTACAGCAAGCTGCGCGAGGGGCTGGACGACGCAGTCCGCGGCAGTACGCGTCCGGCGGCGGATGTGCTGGCGGAAATCCGGGGTGGAATCGGAAAATGAGCTACGAGGTGCGAATGACGGGCGCGGCACAGCGCGATGTGCAGGAGGCGGTCGGCTACATCGAACATGTGCTGCTGAATCCGCAGGCAGCGCTTGATCTGGTGGATGAAGTGGCATCGTGCGTGGATGCTCTGTCCGAATATCCGGCGCGGTTCGCCATCGCTGATGATGCTGTGCTGAAAATGTGGCAGATCCGGTTTGCACCGATCAACAATTACCTGTTGTTTTACTGTGTGGATGAACAGCGCGCATGCGTGCAGATCGTCCGTTTCCTCTACAGCAAGCGGAATTGGATCAGCATTCTGCGGCAGGGATATATGCTGTAAACAAAAGCTCCGTCATGCCAGACGGAGCTTCAGACTGTCAAAAAAGCTTCACGGGAGGTGTCGGAGGGCCCGCAGGCCCTCTGACTGTAATCGTATCGCGGGGCTTTGCCGCGCGGGCGGGGCGGTTTCGGCATCAGACGAAACCATTCCTTACATTTTTCACGGCCGTCAGCCTTGGCTGACAGTGAAAAATGCCCGCTTCCGCAGAAGCGGAACCTCTTCCCCTTCTCGAAAAAGTGGCCGCAGCCACTTTTTCGACACACTGAAGCTCCGTCATGCCAGACGGAGCTTTTCTGATGAAAATCAGCATCACAACTTTCTTTCACATTTCCTCTTGACATCCTGCGCAAACTGATATAGAATACAATCGTCAAAAGGTCAAAGATAGTCAAATCTTTTGAGACAAAGATGCTCAGGAGGTATGTCGAATGAATATGAACCAGTTTACCCAGAAGACGATCGAGGCCATCCAGCGCGCACAACAGATCGCGGTGGAATACGGCCATCAAAGCGTTGATCAGGAGCACGTAATGCTCGCCCTGACGGAAGACGCAGCGGGGCTTATCCCGCAGCTGCTGACCCGGTGCGGCGTATCCTGCGATTCCCTGCGCGCGGCCCTGACCGACGCGGTCAGCCGCATTGCCCGCGTATCCGGGCCTGGACGTGAGGCAGACAAGTTCTATATCTCCCCCGACCTCGAAAAGGCGCTGCTGGAGGCCGAAGCCCGCGCCCGGCAAATGAAGGACGAGTACCTGTCCGTCGAACACGTGTGGATGGGGCTGTGCGGCAAGCCCAACCCGCGCGTGAAGGACGTATTGAAGCGTGTGGGCTATGACGATGCGAAGTTCCTCAGGGAGCTGTCGGGAGTGCGCGGTGCGACCCGCGTCACCACCGATACCCCGGAGGAAACCTACGACGCGCTGAAAAAGTACGGCACTGACCTTGTCGAGCGCGCCCGCCAGCAGAAGCTCGACCCCGTCATCGGCCGGGACGCGGAGATCCGCAACGTCATCCGCATCCTCTCCCGCAAGACGAAGAACAACCCCGTGCTGATCGGCGAGCCCGGCGTGGGCAAGACCGCCATCGCCGAGGGGCTTGCCCAGCGCATCGTGCGCGGCGACGTGCCGGATTCCCTGAAGGAGCGCACGGTCTTCTCGCTGGACATGGGCAGCCTGATCGCCGGCGCGAAGTTCCGGGGCGAGTTCGAGGAGCGCCTGAAAGCCGTCCTCGCGGAGATCAAAAAGTCAGAAGGCCGCATCATCCTCTTCATTGATGAGCTGCACACCATCGTCGGCGCAGGCAAGACCGACGGCGCAATGGATGCAGGCAACCTGCTCAAGCCCATGCTGGCAAGAGGTGAGCTGCATTG
>JAFTWV010000131.1 GCA_017465155.1 Clostridia bacterium | reverse complement strand
CCCGACGGCTGCCCCAACGGCGACGGAAGTGCCCACGCCTGAAGCAACGGCAACAGTGTCCCCGACGGCTGCCCCAACGGCGACGGAAATGCCCACGCCGACCGCAACGGCAAAAGTGTCCCCGACGGCTGCCCCAACGGCAACGGAAGTGCCCACGCCTGAAGCAACGGCAACAGTGTCCCCGACGGCTGTCCCAACGGCAACGGAAATGCCCACGCCTGAAGCAACGGCAACAGTGTCCCCGACGGCTGCCCCAACGGCAACGGAAATGCCCACGCCGACCGCAACGGCAACAGTGTCCCCGACGGCTGCCCCAACGGCAACGGAAGTGCCCACGCCTGCCGCAACGGCAGCAGTGTCTCCGACGGCTGTACCGGTTCCCACAATGGCGCAAACGGCCGCGCCTGCATCACCGGCGCCTCGTCCGTCACGGATGAACTTTGCGGCGATGCAGCAGCTGATGCCGGACATCCGCGGGTGGATTGTAATCCCCGATACGAACATCAACTATCCCATTGTGCAGGGAGTGGATAATGAGTTCTATTTGAACCACCTGCCGGATGGTACGCTGAATCGTTCGGGCTCTATCATGCTGGACATGGGCAGCGCGTCGGATTGGTCGGATACGGTGAGTATCCTGCATGGCCATCATATGCGCTCGGGCGATATGTTCGGCAGCCTGCATGCGTTCGAGGATGCTGCGTATGCCGCCCAACATGCTGTGTGGCAGCTGTACACGCCGCAGGGCGACTGGCAGGTGGAGCTGATTGCAGCCTGCGAGGTGGATGGCTCAGCGCTGGGATATCCTGCGAACTTTACCGATGATGCTGCCTTTACGGCTTTCCTTGACGGGCTGACGAGTCGTTCGGCATACCGCTGCAGCGCAGAGGTCACCCGGGAGGATCATCTTGTGCTGCTGTCCACCTGTGCATATTCCTTTGAGAATGCCCGATTCATCGTGCTGGGCAGATTGATTCCTGAATAACCAAAGCCTGATGCAGAGAACCGTCCATGACAGCTCTGCGTCAGGCTTTTTCTGTCAGGGTGTGTTTTGACAGCAGGGAAAGCGGGCTGAACGCCGAATTGTTATGTCAACGGATTCTGTGAAAAACCAATACAACGCAATGCTGAATGGAAAAAAGGAGGACAATACGGTGCCCAAGGTATATTATGTTGCCCCGCATGGCTGCGATTGTGCGGCAGGCACGATGGATGCGCCCTTCAAAACCATCAATCACGCGGCGGCGGTGGCGCTGCCGGGCGATACGGTTCGCGTACGTGCGGGCGAGTACCGCGAATGGGTCAATCCCCGGGAGGGTGGATTGAGCGGCGCGCTGCGTATCACTTACGAGGCTATGCCCGGCGAGCATGTGGTTATCAAGGGCAGCGAGGTCGTCAAGGGTTGGACGATGCTGGATGGAACCGTCTGGCAGGTGACGGTTGACAATGCCATGTTCGGCAACTGGAATCCCTTCCTGCAGGCGGTGGAGGGGGACTGGCTCATGTCCCCCCGGGAGAATCCTGTTCATACGGGCGATGTGTACCTGAATGGTAAGTCCATGTACGAGGCCTATTCGGTGGATGAAGTGCGCAAAGCAGAGCGCCGTACCTCCGGTCATCAGGTGCCGGGCAAGAAGGAGCGTGAGCTGATCGTCGATCCGGATTTCACGGTGTATCAGTGGTATGCTGAGGTGGGCGAAGCGAACACGACGATCTATGCAAACTTCCACGGCTTTGATCCCAATGCTGAGCTGGTGGAGATCAACGTTCGTCCCTACTGCTTCTATCCGGAAAAGATCGGTCTGAATTACATCACTGTGCGCGGCTTCGAGATGTGCCATGCAGCATGTCCATTCACGCCGCCCACGGCAGATCAGCCCGGCATGCTGGGCACGCACTGGTCCAAGGGCTGGGTGATCGAGAATAATCACCTGCACGACGCGAAGTGCTCAGCAGTCAGTCTTGGCAAGGAGGCGTCCACAGGGCATAATCTCTATTCCCGTTTTGACCGCAAGCCCGGCTATCAGTACCAGATGGAGGCGGTGTTCCTCGGCCTGCAGGCTGGCTGGAGCAGAGAAAAGATCGGCGGTCATATCGTCCGCAACAATATCATCCACGACTGCGGACAGAACGGCGTGGTCGGGCATATGGGTGCGGCGTTCTCCACCATTGAGCATAACCATATTTACAACATCGGCGTGAAGCGTGAGTTCTTTGGCTATGAGATCGGCGGTATCAAGCTGCATGCGGCGGTGGATACACAGATCCGGAACAATTATATCCATCACTGCGAGATGGGCCTGTGGCTGGACTGGCAGGCGCAGGGTACCCGTGTGACCCGCAATGTTTTCCACCACAATGACCGTGATCTGATGATAGAGGTCACCCATGGCCCGTGTCTGGTGGATAACAACATCTTCGCATCTCCCCACAGCTTTGAGAATGCTGCGCAGGGAACGGCGCATGTCCACAATCTCGTGCTGGGGTATATGTCCCACTGGGCAGTGCTGGATCGCGCCACCCCCTATCACTTCCCGCATACGACGGCAGTGGCAGGCTGTGCAGTGGTCTACTCTGGCGATGACAGGATGTATAACAATATCTATGCCGGCGTTTACAACCCCGCAGAGCCTGACAGGAAGTCTGTCGGTACGGCAGGCTACGATGGCTTCTCCACGCCCGGGGAATATCCGGAGCGCCTGAAGGCCGAGGGCAATACGGATGAGGCGAAGTTCTACAAGGTTCCCCAGCCTGTTTGGGCGGACGGTAATGCTTATGCAGGCCATGCCAAGCCCTTCCGCGGTGAAAGCGCACCCTTTGAGACGGCAGAGATTCCTGTGGTGATCGTTGAGGAGGAAGGACGCTGCGTGCTGGAGATCACATTGCCGGAGGAGGCCGCCGCGTGGCAGTGTACGCCGGTGACGACTGAGCGTCTTGGTATGCCCCGCATTACGGAGGAGGCCTTCGAAAATCCGGACGGAACGCCTGTTGATTTTACCCGTGACCTGCTGGATGAGTGCCGCGAAACGGTGAAGCCTGGTCCGCTGGCTGCTTTGAAGCCCGGTAAGCAGCGCGTGGTGGTCTGGGAGTAAGCGCAAGCTGTAACAATGAAGGGGAGCCCTGCAGCATATCTGCTGCGGGGCTCCTTTTTGACGGGATTATGCGTTTGCATCAGAATGGCCTGACAGCAGGCCGATGCTCAGCAGGTGCTGGCGCAGGGGTGTGCCGTAAAGGGCGGGCGCCTTGTTTTGCAGTGTCTTGAGCGCGCTGGCGTACTCAGGATGTTCCTGCATGAGCTGGCTGATGGAGACGGGCTTGGGTATATCGGCATATGCGGCGGTCAGCGCGGAGATCACTGCGTCTGTGTCAACGGCAGGGCGGCCGCCGCGAGCCGGCGCAAGGCACTGATAGCCATAGGCAGACAGCATATCGCGGGCGCTTTCATAGCCAAGCCACTGATACAGACCGGTAACGTCCTGCGCAAGGCTCTTGTGATCATGCTGGATGCTGCGAGGAATGACATGCGCCGGATAGCAGGCCGCCAGACGGCGCAGCATGCTCTCCACCTGCGGGCGGATGATCTCAGGCTCCTGCCCGGGAATGCAGTGTTTGCCCTTACGGAGCTTCAGGACTTCCTCACCGCGGATCTCCTGCCAGCCGTATGCAGCCAGAAAAGCCGCGGAGGTTGCATGACCATGCTGAGCAGCCAGAGACGCCAGCTTTGCGCGCAGGCCAGTACTGATGCTGTCCAGCGCATAGACCCGATGCTCTGGGTAGTATGACTCCAACCGGGCAAAAAAGCGTTCGGTCTGCTGCTGCAGGCTCTGGGGTGAAGCGGAGGTCTGGCGCGGGACGTGCGACGTCTGCGGGACGTGCGATGTCTTCGACACAGTGGGGCGGGGCGCAGGCGGGGTTTTGCGGGCAGACTTTACGGCAGCAGGGGCAGGGAGGGGTGCTTCGGACATGGCAGGGGAGGACGTAATGTTCGCCGGCTCTGACTGCATGTCTTGCACGGGAATGCTGATTTCAACCGGCTCAGCTCGCCCGGCAGGAGCGTCGGCAGTGACAGGGGTGGATTGCATAGCGGCCCGCTTGGCCTTGGCAAGCTGGGATTTGCGGATGGTCAGTTGGAGCTGCTGCTGTTCCAGCTGGGCCTGCAGGTCGCTGACGTGCTTGCTGGCTGCGGTGTATTCGCTGGTCAGGCGGGTAATGTCAGCCTTGAGCTGGTTTCTGCGGGCGAAGTTAAGCAGCGGGGCACGGCGAAGCTCCTCCTGTGCGGCAGTGAGGGCCCGCGCTTTGGAAGCCTTTTGCTGCCGGGCGTCATCAAGCTGGCTGGTCAGATTCTGCAGCAGATCCTGTGTTTCGTCGCAGGCCTGCTGAAGCGCGGCGAGGTTCATTGGTTCAGCCATGCGGATACCACCCTTCCGGAATGTCGAAGTCGCCAAGGCAGATATCCCGGTCCGCCTGCTGCCACAGGTGCATGACGGCGTCTGTCATGCGGCGTGCATCGCAGCAATAAACCAGTGCGTTGCCGAGCTGGCCGTAGGTGACTGCGCCTGCTGCTTCAAGGGCGCGCTTGTAGTTGGGGTAGTATTCGGAGCAGCCGACCGGGATCCCTTCAACGTAATGGGGGTGGAATTCGGGAGACTGCATCGTATGACCATTCCAATCGGTGATGGTTACGGTGAAGCCTTCGGGGCGGAGGCGATTGGGCAGATCCATGCGCTCGTCCACAGCATGAAGGTAGGTGTTGCGCTCATGGCCGACGCCCAGCAAAAGCACCTTGCCGCTGCGTTCATACAGGCGGCTGAGGCAGCCGCCCATGGGCGCGGGTGTGCTGGAACGCTCCTCGCCCTGAATGTACGTGCTGGCCTCCTTGCCGAAGACGGCCAGCGAATGGGTAGGATGAAGCGTGCGGATCGCGTCAGGACGGAAGGCGGCCACCCGCGCGAGTGTGCCGATGTTGGGAATGGTCTGGCGTACGTCAAAATAGGGATTGGCCTTGTTGACCACGGCCCATGTGTGCGTCGGAATGAGCAGCAGACCATCGCAGAGGTATTCCTTCAGCGCATCAATCAAACCATCCGCGCCATTTTCGATGGGGCCGGCAGCACGCAGAGAGGCATGGATGGTCAGCGTATCGTCATGACGGACGCCAAAGTTGCTGAGGAGGTTGAAAATGTCCTGCTTTGTAATCATCGGGATTCTCCTTTGCGCGTGATGAAGCCTTGGGGAAGCTCGCGGTGGATGATTTCATACCAGCGGCGGCTGACCTGTTCAATGCCTTCAAGGGAGGGATGCACCATGTCCTGTGAGATGTACTCAGGGCGCTCCAGCAGCGCCAGGCCGTCGGTGAAATGCATGCGCGGGGCTGCATACTTGCGGACAATGGCGCGGAAGACGTCTGCCTTGGACTGGTCGCCGTTAAAGTGGAAGATGCTTGTGGCGAAAACGGGACGGCCATCATCGGCAAGAATGCCGGTGAAGGTGTCGATGCGCTCCTCAAACTCCTTCTCTGTGAAGCCCAGCATGTTTACGCCCATCTCCAGCGTGGCGAAGTGCCAGTCTTTGCGGGAAACAAGCCAGTCAGCCATGGCCTTTTCGCAATGGCAGGTACCGGCGCAGCCAAGGTTCAGGTAATCGCAGCCGAGCTTTTGAGCAATGCGGAAGGGGTAGGTATAAGGAGAGGCGAGGGCCAGCGAACCGTGGGTGATGGAGGAACCATAGGAAAGCAGGGTGGCTTTCGGGAGATGCTCGGGCATGGGCGGCGCGACATCGCCTTCGATGCCCAGGAAGATGATGTTGCCGTAGGGAAGAACCAGACGCACAACCTCAGGGGAGAAGGGCAGGCTGGCGCTGTCGGTGATCTGCTGAAGCTGAGCGAGGTTGCCGGGCCGCGGAATGCGGATGGTGGTGCGCTCAGGCGTGATGATGAAGGAAGACTGCTGCCAGCCGCCCTGAATGGAGCCGTAGTACAGATAGGCCATCTGTCCCTCGGCGATGGGTACGGATCGCAGGTGCACATCGGCGTAATCGCCGAGGATTCGCATGCGCAGCTCGATACCCGTGCTGTAAGCGGCACTGTTTGCGAGGCCTGCATTGGCCTGTGCGCGCACAGCAGCGGGAATGCGGTAGAGCTTCCAGCCTTCTTCATAGGGAACAATTTCTGCGACGTTGTGAAACTCAATGTTCTGGAATAGCATGGCGGGCCTCCTTGTGTATGGCGCTAAAGATGGAAGGGGTAAATAACAGGAAGTGATGAAACGCACAAAACATACCCCTTTCATATTCCATCCGACGCTGGAAAAATCCTCCTGAATGCGGACGAAAATTTGCGTCTGCGGGCAAGACGTGTTATAATGTCGGCACAACAACACGCTGAGGTGACTTTATGTCGAGCTGGATGAACCACTATCCCCGTCCGCAGCTGCGCAGGGAGAGCTTCCTGCCCCTGCAGGGCCCGTGGACGCTGAATGGGCAGATGATCAACATCCCTTTTCCACCGCAAAGCGCCGGGAGCGGCTTTCAGGGCGAGGCAGGCGATACGCTGCGGTATGAAACAACCTTTGAACTGCCTGAGGGCTTCCTGCCGTCGGGCTGCCGGCTGCGCCTGCACTTGGGGGCGGTGGATCAGATTGCCGATGTGTTCGTCAACGGTAAGCATCTGGCGCGCCATAAGGGGGGCTATCTGCCCTTTCATGCTGATGTGACGGAGGTACTGACGCCCGGAGAAAACCAGCTCACCGTCCTTGCCGTAGACAAGCTGGATCATGATTACCCCTATGGCAAGCAGAGCAAACAGCGCGGCGGCATGTGGTATACGCCCGTGAGCGGCATATGGCAGACGGTGTGGCTGGAGGCTGTGCCGGACAAATGCATTGAGGGACTGCGGATTCTTCCGGATCTGGAGGGGATTGAGCTGACGGTGGACAGCGAGGCTGCCCACTGCGATGCGGTTGTTACGCTGGATGGCACGGAGATCGCCCGTGCATCGTGGGCACAGACTGGGAAGTCCCGCCGGATTGATATTCCCCAGGAGCATCGCCGCTCCTGGACGCCCGATGCGCCGCAGCTGTATGACCTGACTGTTCATGCGGGGGCGGATACGGTGCACAGCTACTTCGCCCTGCGTACGGTGGACGTTCATGCAGACGGACAGGGCCGTCAGCGCATCTGTCTGAATGGCGAGCCGGTATTCCTGAACGGCGTGCTGGATCAGGGTTATTTCACCGACGGCATTTATCTGCCGGCTGAACCGGAGGAATACGAACGTGATGTGCTGCGGATGAAGGCGCTGGGCTTCAATATGCTCCGCAAGCATATCAAGGTGGAGCCCGAGGCGTTTTACTATGCATGCGACCGCCTTGGCATGCTGGTGCTGCAGGATATGGTCAACAACGGCAGCTACAACTTCATCCTCGATACCGCCCTGCCTACCATAGGCATGAAATACACTCCCCACCTGCCTGTCAGCCGTCAGCGGAAGGTGATTTTCGAGCAGCATGCAAGGGACACGCAGGCCCACCTGTATAATCATCCCTGTGTGATCGGTTATACCATTTTCAATGAAGGCTGGGGCCAGTTTGACACGGAGCGGCTGTACCGGCTGCTGCGGGAGCTTGATCCGAGCCGCTTTTACGATGCGGCGTCCGGCTGGTTCGAGCCGCAGGAAACGGACGTGGACAGCGTGCACGTCTACTTCCGGAACAAACGGCTGCAGCCTGGCAAGCGGCCAATGCTCCTGAGTGAATGCGGCGGCTATGCGCGGCCTGTTACCGGGCATCTTTTTCAGCCCGACGCCAAGTACGGTTATGGCAAGACGGATACGGAGGCGCAGCTGACCGCTGCCATCGCGCGGATGTACACGGAGATGGTCAATCCGGCGATTCCCAAGGGGCTGTGCGGCGTGGTATACACGCAGCTGAGCGATGTGGAGGACGAAATCAACGGCCTGTACACCTACGACCGGCAGGTGTGCAAGGTGGATGAAGCCCGGATGAAGGAAATCATGGCAGAGGCGGAGGGCATCTTTGCCATGGCAACCACCGGTAAATGAATGAAAACAAACAGCCGCGGGACTGCTCATTGATGGAGCAAGCCCGCGGCTGTTATGTGCGCTTACTTGACGATTACCACCGTTTGGACCCAGGTCAGCTCAGGCTTCAGGTCGAGCTCCTCGGTCATGTCCAGAATGGGGAAGTCCTCCACGTTGAAATGCACGCGCCGGATGCCGGAAGATCGGGCGCCGAAAAGGATTTTGCTGCCGGGGAGCGCCGCGCTGCTGGAGCCCTGCTGTGTTGCCTGAATGCCGGGGCGGGCATGGTAGGTGTTCCAGACCAGACCGTCCTCATCGGTGACATAGGCATTGTGCCCGGGGCCGTATTCACCGGGAACGCTGCGCGAGGACAGCAGCGGGCAGTTCTCCTTCGTCCAGTTGGCAGGATCAAGGGGATCTGCGCCGTCGTCGATGGACATCAGACCCACGGTGTAGGTGGCGTCCACCAGCGCGCCGGAATAGGTCAGGAGAATCTTTCCGCCGCGGTACAGCGCGAAGGGCCCTTCCACCACGAAGGTGTGATTGTTCTCCCAGCCGTATTCAGGCACGGTCAGTACCTGCGGCTCGGTTTTGAGCTGCCACGGGTTTTCGGGGTCTGTCTCGGCGATGAAGAGCCATGCGCCCTGATCCACCGGCTGAAACTGCCGCTGTGACCAGACTGCATACAGCCTGCTGCCCGACCAGAAAACAGTCATATCCAGCGTAATGCCGCGCTCATCGTAGATGGGCGATCCGTCGGCCTTGCAGACGCGGCGGGACATCTCCCAGTCGGCGGCCTTCAGGGGATGACCGCCTTTGCGCAGCACCATCACATGGCTCTGCTCCTGTACAAAGGGGCCGGGCGTACCGGCATGGAAGCAGTACAGGCGATCGCCGATGATGTGCAGCTCCGGCGCCCAGAGCAGGTTGCCCAGATGGGGGTACATCGTCGTATCAAGGATACAGACCTGCTGCGCAGTTGCGAGGCCGGAGATGGTGTCGGATTCACGGATGAAGATGGTGTGGTTGTTGTCCAGATCGTTGGTGGAGATGAAATAGTATTTCCCGTTCCAGCGGCAGATGGCAGGATCGGCCTTGTGCTGCGCCATGGGGAATTCATACCTGTCCTGATGGATGCGTCCTTCGATCGGATAGCGGCCGGGCTTGGACCAGTCGATGTGATCGGCGCACCAGTCTACGCGCTTTTGGACCGTGCTGCCGTCGGAATAGCGGGCGACGGCACGCAGGGCGGCAAGATCGGCGGGGGAGGCGGCTTCCACCTCGGCAGGCACGTCATTGGCTACATTCACGGGGGTAGTGAAGCGGCAGCGCAGACGGGCAGCTGCATCCTCAGGGACGTCGATAATGCCGCAGGGAATGCAGCCCTCGGGGAGGTCAAGACCGTCAGTATCGGCGGTGCTGCGGGCGGTGTAGGCAGCGGCCAGAGGGGCTGTGTCGGGCAGAAGAGGCTGCTCTGTGTAGTGAATGAGATCGGTACTGGTGAAGTGCAGCAGGTGGCCGTCAGATGTGACGTCGGGCGAGCCGTCCACCTCAATGCGCCGGGCCAGCACATGCCAGCCGTTTTCGTCATGGGTCATCCACGGCTGAGCAAGGCTGTAAGGATGAAGAACGCCGTCCGGGCCGGGTACCGCCCTGGCATACACGATGCCGGAATTGTGCAGCAGCGGCGTGCAGGAGCCGTCCTGTTCGATGAGCGCCAGATGCAGGCTGTCAGCCAGGCGCGGGGCATAAATCGTGTCTTCAAGGGGATGACGGGTGTAGTAGAGCAGCTTCATGGAGGAGCCTCCTTTGTTCGGGCTGGCAAACAGCCTTGTGTACCGGGGAACGCCGCGCTCGGATATGCCATCCGGGGCAAAGCCGTTGTGCAGATAAAAGGGGATCGCGTCAGTTTCCGGCGCAAGGCTGACGGCATGTGCGCCGAGCTGACGAAGATGACGCTGCGCAAGCGTCAAGGCACCGCTGCCATGACCCTGACGGCGCATTTCAGGCAGGATGAAGAGATTGTTGACGAAGCCCTGCCGGGAGGCTTCCCGGTAATCATAGGTAATCAGGCCGATGCAGCGGTCGTCCAGCAGAATCTTCGTCACGCAGTAAGGATTCTGCTTGCGCAAGGACTGACGGATGAGCCCGGCGGTCAGCTGTGCATCGTGCAGCTCAGCGATCTCCCGGCGGCAGTCCTCAGGTGTGCAGACCTCCTGGAGATAAGCCTCCATCAGGCGGCAGAACAGCTTCCAGTCCTCCGGCCATGTCAGTCCGAAGGGCGTCAGTCGGAGCATGGGAACACCTCCCTGTATATGACGTTTGATTGCTGCGTCTATTGTCGCATATTGCGCCGTGTTTGGCAAGGGGAATTTCGCTGTTCCCTTGACATGCCGCGAATGATTATATACAATGGAGCCAACGATCATCAACGTTTGCATATGAAAGGAAGGATGCCCATGCGTCCCCAGATTGAAAAGCTTGACCGCGGCCTTGCTGCTGTCAAGACCTCTGAAGGTGTGTATCTTTCGTGGCGGCTGCTGCGCGATGAGGTGCGCGGCGCAGAAAAGGAGCGCCTGACTGGCGCGAACTTCGCCGTCCTGCGCAACGGAGAGCCCATTGCGGAGGTCACGGACAGCACCAATTATCTCGACCGGAACGGCGCTGCGGACGCGGAATATGCCGTTGCGGCCTGCCTTGACGGCGAGATGCTTCCGCCCTGTGCGCCTGTGAAGCCCTGGGCAAACGGCTATCTGGATATCCCCCTGCACAAGCCTGAAGGCGGCGTGACGCCGGCGGGCATCCCCTACGAATACACAGCCAATGACCTGTCTGTGGGCGATGTGGATGGGGATGGTCAGCTGGAGCTGTTCGTCAAGTGGGATCCCACCAACTCGCAGGATGTTTCCATTAAGGGCTATACCGGCAAATGCTATATTGACTGCATCCGTCTGGATGGTACGCTCCTGTGGCGGCTGGATATGGGCGTGAACATCCGCGCCGGTGCGCATTACACGCAGTTTATGGTGTACGATTTTGACGGTGACGGCAAGGCTGAAATGGCGGTCAAGACTGCGCCCGGTACCTGCATTACCCGCTATCATGCCGACGGCACGGCTGAAACGGAATACATCACCCTGCTGCCGGAGGATGCAGCAGCGGGCGTTACCCATGAGGACAATTATGTCTGCTCAGCCGGGGATTACCGTCGTCACATGGCAGAAGTCTTCATGGGCTGGCATGCACATCCGGAGGTGAAGGCGGGTCACTGGCCTGCAACGCTGGAGGCCTGCTGGGGTATGGAGCCCCGCTATGATTACCCCCTGAGCCGTGAGGATGCAGAGGCCCTTGCGGATGTGTTCATCGGCGAATACGCGCCCTCCCGCTCTCCCCGCAACCAGCTGGACAAGTTCGAAGGCTTCATCTATGAGGGCCCGGAGTACCTGACCATGTTCTCCGGAGACGGCCGCGAGCTGCAAACCATCGCCTTCCCCTTTCCGCGCGAGGATGACGGCCTCCTGTGGGGCGACTACGCGTGGGTACGCATCGAGCCCTGCAACCGTGTTGACCGCTTCCTGTCCGGCGTGGCCTATCTGGACGGCGTGCATCCCTCGGTAATCATCTGCCGCGGCTACTATACCCGCGCCTGCATTGCCGCCTACGATTGGAAGGACGGCGTGTTCATTGAGCGATGGAAGGTCGATTCCGGCTTTGTTCCCATGCAGAATCCCTTCTGCCGTACGCCCGGCGATGCGGAAAATGGCACGCACCCTGTGTATGGCTGCATCAGCGGTCAGGGCAACCACAGCCTGTCTGCCGCTGATGTGGATGGAGACGGGTGCATGGAAATTATCTACGGCGCATGTACCATTGATCATGACGGCAGCGTCCTGTATTCGTCCACCGGCGCCCGCCCTGACGGCAAGGTAGTAAAGCTCGGTCACGGCGATGCGATGCATGTGGCGAAGATTGATCCTGACCGCGAAGGATTGCAGATCTTCAACGTGTTTGAGGAAGGCAAAGCTGTTCCCTACGGCTATGCACTGCGCGATGCAAAGACCGGCGAGGTGCTCTTTGGCGAATATTACGAGGGCGATCTGGGCCGCTGCATGATCGGCGACGTGACAGATGGGCGCGGGCTTGAAATGTGGGCGATGCAGATGCGCAACGTCAAGGGCGAGTTCCTGGATGTGAAGAATCCGTCGACCAATATGCGCATCTACTGGGCCGGAGATCTGACGACGCAGTTTACCGATACGCCGGATTATCTGGGCAAGGAGAAAAAGTGCGGCCTGATCAGCGATCACCGTCACGGCGTGATGCTGCGTCCGGAAGGCGTGCTGACGAACAACGGCACGAAGGGCAATCCCGGTCTGGTGGCGGATATCATGGGAGACTTCCGTGAGGAGCTGCTGCTGCGGACGGAGGATTCCACAGCCATCCGCATCTATATGTCCACGGACGCAACCACACACAAGCTGCATACGCTGCTGCATGATGTGCAGTACCGCTGCGGCGTGGCATGGCAGAACAACTGCTATAATCAGCCGGTCTATCCGTCATTTTACTACGCACACGACATGGATTTCCGCGACGTCTGGCAGGGCATGCAGGAATGACGCGCTGGAATAAAAGAAAAAGGTGAACCGCTCATCAGATAAACAAAGGGTCTTCCGGCATTTCGTCGGAAGACCCTGATCTGTTATTCAAAGAAGGCTGCGGCTTCGGGGCACCTTGCGCGCACCTCGTCCTTGCTGAGAATATGGTAGTGCTCGTACATGAATTCCGGGACGCATACGCAGGAGCAGAGCATGGCGCCGGAGGCTCCCTTTACGGGACGCGCGCCGAAGGTTACCCCGGCAGGCATCAGCACACAGGGCTGCGCACCTTCGCCCATGCCCATGCGCTCGACTTTCAGTACGCCGTCTTCGCCGAAGGACCACAGCTCAATGTCCGGGCCGGCGTGGTAGAGCCAGTATTCATCGGCGTCCAGAACGTGGAAGTCAGACACCTCGCCTTCATCCAGCAGATAATAAATCACGCCGTGAGCAGGGCGGTCCTTTGCGCGTTCGCCTTCGCGGTACAGCTCGCGGAATGCGCCGCCCTCTACATGCGGTGCAAGATTGAAACGATGGATGAGCTCTTTGGCACTCTGGGTCATGAGATAACCTCCTTCAATGATGTCTCTGCGTCCATTGTACATCACCTGCGGCGCTTGTGCAAGTCCGCAGGTTGTGGTATACTGTTCATCAAACGACGAATGCAGGAGGAATCCTTTATGCTGCGTAAGATAGCATCCTTTACCATCAATCACGATACCCTGACGCCCGGTATGTACGTCTCCCGTGTGGACGGAGACTGCGTGACCTATGACCTGCGCTGCAAGTGGCCCAACCGGGGCGATTACCTTGCGCAGAAGCCCCTGCATACCATCGAACACCTTGTGGCAACCTATGTGCGTTCGTCCGACTGGTCGGATCAGGTGGTGTACTTCGGCCCCATGGGCTGCCGCACGGGCTTTTACCTCATCCTGCGCGATGCGGTCAGCCGTCAGCAGGCGATTGATCTTGTGAAGGCTGCGTTTGCCTTTGCGGCGGAGTTCACGGGAGAAATCCCTGGCGCGAAGCAGATCGAATGCGGGAATTATCTGGAGCATGATCTGGAGGGCGCAAAGGCAGAGGCGGCTGCATATGTCCGTGTGCTGGCAGCGTGTACGCCGGAGACGCTCGTCTATCCTGACTGACGGGGAGGTATCTGCATGAAAATTGCTTTCATCGGCGACCTGCATGGCAACATGGTCGCGACCCGCGCAATGGAAAAGGAGCTGACCCGTCAGCAGACGGATGAGATCTGGTTCCTGGGCGATGCGGTAGGCAAGGGCCCTCAATCCCGCGAAACCTGCGACTGGGTGCGCGCGAACTGCACGCACTTTATCGGCGGCAACTGGGACTATGGCATCGGCGGCAGGGAGCTTGCCGAGGACGGCTACTTCTGGGATCAGCTGGGCGAGGAACGCATGGAGTGGCTTTGCACGCTGCCTCGCGAGGCGGATGTGTACATCAGCGGCACCCATTTCCGGCTGTTCCATGGCCGTCCGGTGACGCCGCTGATGCTGGTGCAGGAGGACAAGAGTATTCTGGCTGCACCCTTTCAGGCGAACGGTACGACCTATACCGGCGTGATTTTCGCCGACAGTCACCGTCCCTTCCTGCGGACGCTGAACGAGGGCTATATCCTCAACACCGGCAGCGTGGGCAACAGCATGGGCGTGCCCAAGGCCCACGGCATCATCATCGACGGCGAGCTGGGCAGCAGGGAGAACGGGCCCATGAGCATGAGTATTCTATCCGTGCCCTATGACAACGCTGCAGCGGCAGAGGTCGCGCGGCAGGATGTACATCTGCCGCATCGGGAGGCCTTTATCAAAGAAGTGCTGACGGGTGTTTACTCGCGGTAATGACATGAAAAAGCGGCAGTCTGCCCGATTGAGGGGGACTGCCGCTTGATTTGTTGACGGGGATTACAGCTCCCGGATCGCCTGAACGGCGACGCAGCCCGGGCCGCCCTGCGTGACGAAAGCGGGCGTCAGCGGGTGAATCTCAAAGGTGGCATGCTGGAAGGCCTCCAGCAGCATCGCTTTGGCGGATTCTGCCAAACCGGGCGCAGCGGCATGGGTGATGTAAATGCGCCAGCCGCTGCCGACGCCCCACTGGCTCAGCTCCTTCGACACGTGGCTGATGGCCTGCTTGAAGCTGCGCTTTACGCCGGACATCACCAGCTGGCGGCCATCCTTGGACTGAGTCAGCACAGGGGCCAGCCTGATGGTCTTGCCCACCAGGGAGACTAACGGGGACAGGCGGCCGCCGCGGCGAAGATAATCGAAGTCGGAGGGGATGAGGAAGCTGACGTCTGTCTCCATCAGTGCATGGACCTTCTGCTTGATGGCCTCCAGTGTTTCACCGGCAGCGGCCAGCTTGGCGGCGGCTTCCACGAGATAGCGGTGGGGTCCGCAGAGGGTACCGCTGTTGATGACGGTGACGTTCTTGCCGCCGTCGACCATGGCATTTGCTGCTGCAACGGCCGTGGAATAGGTGCCGGACAGACCATCAGCCATGGCGATGTTCAGAATTTCTTCGCCCTCATATTCCTGGTACAGTGCCATCACATCACCGATGGCGGGCTGGCTGCTGACGGGCATGTGACCTTCGCCGATGATGGAAACGAAGCGGTCAGCGGTGATCTCGTCCAGCTCCTTGTAACTGGCGTTGTTGATGGTCACGGACAGCGGCGACACGGCAAAACCGGCCTGACGTGCCTGCTCGGAGGAATACATGGTAGAGGTGTCTGATACGATGCGAACCATGGGCGGCAGTTCTCCCTTCAAATTGCGTGCGATACGATAAAACCTGAATACGGTTTCGTCAAACCATATTTCAAGCTATGATAAACCAAGTTCGCGGGGAATGTCAAGCGAACGCGGGATGAATTCTGTAAATAAATGACGAATTTTGCCGCTTTTGAGGGAATCGGGACAAAAAAGGCGAACACAGGTAAAAATGGCGTATGGCTGGAAAAAACACAGCATCGGCGCGTCTATATGAACGGAAGCAGCAAATCCGCCGGACGGCCGGGGCGGATTTGCTGAGAAGCAAAGGAATGAGCCCGGCAGGCTTTCTGCCGGTCAGGAGGTGAGTAGCGGATGAATGACGTCAGCGCCCGGGAGCAGCTGCTGGAGGGCTGGATCCGCATTTATGGTACATCAATCCTGCGCACGTGCTTCATCTGCCTGTCTGACGCGAGGGAGGCGGAGGACGCCATGCAGGAAACGTTTCTGAAGGCATGGCGTGCCATGGACAGGTTTGAACGCCGCAACGGCGCCAGCGAAAAGACATGGCTGACGCATATTGCCATCAATGTTTGGGATGTGATTTGTCAAGGGAAAATTTATCTTTTTTCCTCCCCAAATGCAAAAGAACCAGAACTGCACCTTGCAGTCCTGGTTCTTTGCATATGCTGATGTTTATTCCTCCGGGAACGCATACTGCGCCCTGTACTTCGCAAACTGCTCCGCGAAGGCAGCGCTCTCGTGCAGTTCACCGGCCTTGAGGGCGTTCAGGTACTCATGGGCTTCCAGCTTGCCCTCGGAGACCTGCAGCATCTCCACCGCCACGTTGGAGCAGTGATCGGCGGTGCGCTCGCAGGCGGTCAGCAGGTCCTCCAGCACGAAGCCGTATTCCACCGTGCAAAGGCCGTCGCGCAGGCGGCGCACATGGCGGGACTTGACCTCACGGACAAGGGCGTCCACCACTTGCTCCCGGGGTTCGATCTGGATGGCCTGCTCCATGTCAAAGCTGGTGTAGGCGGATACGGTGCGATCCACAATGTCCAGTACAGCGCGTTCCAGCACGGCCAATTCGCCCTTGGCCTGTGCAGAGAAGTTGATCTTCTTTTCTTCGATTTCCAGCGCAGCTTTGGCAACAGCCAGGGCGTGGTCGCCCATGCGTTCGATATCCGAAATGGTGTAGAGTAGTGTATTGAGAATGCGGTTATCTGCCACAGAGAGGTGCATATCAGACAGTTTGACCAGGTAAGTGCCCAGAGCGTCCTCGTAGCGGTCGGTACGCTCTTCCAGTTCTATGACTTCCTCCAGCGCAGCCGGTTCAAACTTCCGCGTCAGGCCAATGGCGATGCGCAGGGCCTTGGCAGCATCGGCTGCCATCACGGCAGCGATCTCCTGGGCACGCTGAACGGCGACGGCAGGGGTGCCCAGCAGACGCTCATCCAGCAGTTCCTGCTTTTGGGGCGTGTTCTCACGGGGAATGATGGCATAGGCCATTTTGACCAGCAGCTTGTTCATGGGCAGCAGCACCGCCGTGGCCGCCAGGTTGAAGCCGGTGTGGATGACGGAAATGTCCCAGGCCTGTACCGGCTGGGTCAGGAATGCCCAGTCAATGAACATCCCCAGGCCGTAGAACACAATCACGAACAGCGCCACACCCACCACGTTGAACAAAAGATGCACAATGGCCGTTCGGCGGGCATTGCGGTTCGCACCGATGGCACCCATCATAGCGGTGACGCAGGTGCCGATGTTCTGACCCAGAATGATGGGGATAGCCGCGCCGTAGGTGACTACGCCGGTGGCGCTCAGGCCTTGCAAGATGCCCACAGAGGCGGAAGAAGACTGGATGATGGCCGTCAGAACTGCACCAAAGAGGATGCCCACCAGCGGGTTGGTGAAGGATAGCATCAGGTTGCCAAACCATTCTTCGGTTTTCAGGAAAGCCATCGACTTGCTCATCAGATCCATACCGGTCATCAGTGCCATGAAGCCCAGCATGATGGTGCCGATGCCCTTCTTCTTTTCGCTCCGGGTGAACATGAAGAGAATGATGCCGATCACACCGATCAGCGGCGCAAGAGTGGAGGGTTTGAACAACTGGATGAAGAAGCTGTCGCCCTCCAGGCCGGACAGGGATAAGATCCACGCCGTCACTGTGGTACCCACGTTGGAGCCCATGATGACGCCCACAGCCTGCTGCAGCGTCATGATGCCGGAGTTGACGAAGCCCACCACCATCACCGTAGTAGCGGAGGAAGACTGGATCACTGCTGTTACAGCCATGCCCAGCAGGAATCCCTTCCATACCTTACCGCTCATTTTAGCCAGAATTGTTTGCAATTTGCCGCCAGCCTGGCGTTCCAGTGCCTTGCCCATGATATCCATGCCGAACAGGAACAGCGCCAGACCGCCCAGCAGAGAAATAACCTTGAAAATGTATGCCGTCATTGGTGATTCTCCTTTACATAAACCTTTCATATTTCAACAGCCAATATTATAATCACAGGGTTTTATCAAGACCAGCAGAGCTATGCAAAGCCTGTGTTAAATGTGTGTAAAGCCGCAGGAGGGTAGCTGATCTCGCCGAACATTTTACTTGATTTTTACTTTCCCGGTATTCGTTTCAAATATGGCTGCGTTATGATACAGGCGTACCAAACGAAGAAAGGAAGTTGAAAATCATGAAGAAGTTTGTTTCCATTCTGTTGACCCTGACCATGCTGTTTACCACTGCTTTTGTATTTGCAGAGGAGATCAATGTTATTTCCCGCGAAGACGGCTCCGGCACCCGCGGTGCATTCATCGAGTTGTTCGGCATTGAGCAGAAAAACGCTGCCGGTAAGAAGATTGACTACACCACCGACGACTGCGACATCACCAACTCCACCTCCGTTATGATGACCAGCGTGGCCGGCAACGACTGCGCCATCGGCTACATCAGCCTGGGCTCCATGAACGAGACCGTGAAGGCGCTGACCATCGACGGCGCGGCGGCCTCCGTGGAGAACATCAAGAACGGCAGCTACAAGGTGGCTCGCCCCTTCAACATCGCCACCAAGGCCAAGGTGAGTGATGCGGCAGCGGACTTCATCGCCTTCATCATGAGCGCGGAAGGCCAGGCGGTCATCGAGGCCAACGGCTACATCGCCGTGGTGGAGGATGCTCCCGCTTTCGCCGGCGGCAAACTCAGCAGCAAGATTATCTGCGGCAAGATCGTGATTGCCGGCTCCTCTTCTGTGACCCCCGTGATGGAGAAGCTGGCCGAGGCCTATGAAGCCATCAATCCCGGGGTGGAGATCGAACTGCAGCAGAGCGATTCCTCCTCCGGCATGACCTCCACCATCGACGGCGTGTGCGACATCGGCATGGCCTCCCGCGCCTTGAAGGATTCCGAGATCGAGAAGGGCCTCACCGGCCTGACCATCGCCATGGACGGCATCGCGGTCATCGTGAGCCTGGACAATCCTGTGAACGGCCTGACCAGCGAGCAGGTGCGCGACATCTACATGGGCGAGATCACCGACTGGAGCGAGGTCAATGAGTAAGGTTTCTGTACAGGTTGTGAAGGAGGGCATGGCGAAAGCCATGTTCACCTTCACAGCCCTTGTTTCCATTCTGGCGGTGGCGCTGATCTGCATATTCCTGTTTGCCAACGGCATTCCCGGCATAGCGAAAATCGGTGCGTGGGACTTCCTGTCCGGCGAAAAGTGGAAGCCAGGCCAGGAGGTGTTCGGCATAATGCCCTTCATTCTCGGCTCGGTGTATGTGACGGCGGGCGCGCTGGTAGTGGGCGTTCCGGCGGGGCTGCTGACGGCGCTG
>JAFTWV010000130.1 GCA_017465155.1 Clostridia bacterium | reverse complement strand
TGCATCCGGATCGGTACGGCTGACCTGCTTCTTGTCGTTCCGGGTTTCTTTTTTCACTGTCCGGGTTCGCTTCGTACGACGCTTACCGGTCTTTTGCGCAAGCTCTTCCAAGCCTTCCTCTTCGTAGGCGTCCAGCCGATCCCAGTACACACCGGGTTCCTCGGGCATGGCCACCAGATACTCAGATTTTCGGGAGGCATTGGCCCTCACATGGGTCGAATCGGTGGCCGTCATTCGTCCGCTGACCAGTCCCAATTCAATGCACTGCTGTACGACTGTCTCGAACAGCCGCCGGAACACCTTGCGGAAGGAAGGCTTCCGCCGGCGCAGCTGCGAGATGGTACTGTGATCCGGCACACGCTCATCCAGATCGATCCCCAGATACCAGCGCAGGGCGATGCTGTCAGAGATACGTTCCTCGATCTGACGCTCGGACGGAATTCCATACAGATACCCAACCAGCAGGTACTTCACCAGCACCACCGGATCGATGGGCGGGCGGCCATACCGTCGGCAATACATATGCGCAGTTTCCTCGTACACAAATGACAGATCCAGTGCCGCGGCCAGCTTGCGCAGGAAGTGGTCGGCTGGTACAAGATCTTCGATGGTGACCATGTGTAGCTTGAGCTGCATGTCCTTCGCCCCTTGTGGCTTTTCTCTATTCTACCACATTTGAGCGCCAGGTGGTAGGTTTGTCAACAAGCCCAAGTTGGCGCGAAGTTGATTGCACCTGAAAAGGCGGCCTGCGTGAGATGTGCAGATCGCCTTTCGGGTTATGCAGTTGCGTCTGTTTCCTGATCGGTTATGTGGGCAGCTTCGGCATCACGCTGCGCCTTCAGTTCCTTACGACGCTGATACTTCTTCCGGTAGCCGGCGCGCTTGGCTTCCAGTTCGTCCTGCGCAGCCTGTTCTTCCGGAGTCAGCTCCTCCACTTCATCGGGAATATCATACTTGCCGATATAATTGAGGTAAATATCTACCTGCTGGATGCGCTGACCGCTGCTGCGATCCGGAGCATGAACGACGATCTTCTCCACAAACTCTTTGATCATGGGCGTGGTCAGTTCCGTGAAGTCAGTGTACTTCTTCGTCAGCTCAAGGAATTTGTCGATACGGACTTCATCCTGCCTGTATTTGTCCAGCTCCTGCTGGCCGTCAGCAATGCGCTGCTCCAGATCAGCCTGTTCGGCCTCATAATTGGCAGACATCAGCTCGAAGCGTTTCTCCGTGATCTTGCCCGTGGCGTAGGACTCATACAGCTTCTGAAACAGCGCATCCAGCTCGGTGCAGCGTTTCCGATCCCTGGCAAGGTTCTTCTTCAGCTCCTTGGCGGCTGCGTCGTGCTGGATCTGCGCTTCGGCGCGCATCTGCCTGGCGAAGGCTTCCGGATCAGCAACAGCACGCTGGCAGATCGTACGGATGGCATCAAGCAGCAGGGTGCGTATAGCCTTGGTGCTGATGTACTGGTTACAGCAGACTTTGGTTTCCCGACTGCGTGTCCGGGAATACGTTGAGCAGTTGTAGCTGTCTGCATCCAGACAGCCCGAATCATCATTGGGATTCCGGCGATGCCGGGAGTTATACATCTTCTCTCCGCAATCGGCGCAATAGTCGAGACCTGTCAGAGGATTGGCAAGGCCGGTCGTGT
>JAFTWV010000129.1 GCA_017465155.1 Clostridia bacterium | reverse complement strand
TTTTGCTTGAAAAATGCATTGGAGGGTCTTACAATCACAGCAGCTTCTTGTAGAGCTCCTTGATTTCCTCCACAGAGGTGTCGCGGGGGTTACCGGGACGGCAGGCGTCAGCATAGGCAGACTCGGCCAGGAAGTCCAGATCGGCGGGATTGACGATGTCCTTCAGGTCGGCGGGGATGCCAACGTCCTTGGATAGCTGCTTCACAGCGTCGCAGGCAGCCTTGCGATACTCTTCGACGGTCATGTTCTCGGTGCCCTCAACGCCCATGGCGGCGGCGATGTACTTGTACTTGTCGCCGGTCACGGGAGCGTTGTACTCCATGATGGTGGGCAGCAGGATGGCATTGCCAACGCCGTGGGGGGTGTCATACACAGCGCCCAGGCAGTGCGCCATGGAGTGCACGATGCCCAGACCGACGTTGGAGAAGCCCATGCCGGCCACGTACTGGCCCAGTGCCATGCCCTCGAAGCCCTCGGCCTCGCCGGCAACGGCAGAGCGCAGGGACTTGGCGATGATTTCGATGGCCTTGAGGTGGAACATGTCGGTCATTTCCCAGGCAGCCTTGGTGGTGAAGCCCTCGATGGCGTGAGTCAGCGCGTCCATGCCGGTGGCGGCGGTCAGGCCCTTGGGCATGGTGGACATCATGTCGGGATCGACGACGGCCACTTCGGGAATGTCGTGCACGTCGACGCACACGAACTTGCGCTTCTTCTCCACGTCGGTGATGACGTAGTTGATGGTGACCTCAGCCGCGGTGCCGGCGGTGGTGGGCACGGCGATGGTGAAGACGGTCTTGTTCTTGGTGGGAGCAACGCCCTCCAGAGAACGCACGTCGGCGAACTCGGGGTTGTTGATGATGATGCCTACGGCCTTGGCAGTATCCATGGAGGAGCCGCCGCCGATGGCGATGATGTAGTCAGCGCCGGAAGCCTTGTAGGCCGCCACACCGGACTGCACGTTCTCGATGGTGGGGTTGGGCTTGATGTCGGAGTAGATCTCGTATGCGCAGCCAGCTGCATCCAGCAGCTTGGTGACCTTCGCGGTCACGCCGAACTTGAGCAGATCAGGATCGGAGCAGACAAAAGCCTTCTTCAGGCCGCGGGACTGCACCTCGGGAACAATGGACTCGATGGCGCCCTTGCCGTGGTAGGAGATGGGATTGAGAACGATACGATTCGCCATGGGAATCAACCTCCTGTAATATATAGCTTGTTAAAATTGGGACAAATGCCCTCTGTTTTGTCTATTCGACATCAAAGCCACATTCCCTGCAAGATGGGCAGCACTTGCGAAAAAATCATTCATTGCGCGTCTGCACATGATAACGCAGCGCATCCGCCTCATGAGAGGACACAGGCTTGTCATGGACACGGGCGAGCCAAGGCGCATGGTAGGAGCCGTCATGGGCTGCATAAGCTTCGGCAGCATCGCGGGCCTTTTCCAGTGCAGCTGCTTCCGCAGAGGACTCCCCCATGGCCCGGTACAGCCCGGCGATGCGCAGATATGCCTGACAGATGCGCTCCTCGTAGAGTCCTGCATGTCCGTCTGTGACCTCGCGGTAAATGCGGACAGCTTTCTCCAGCAGCGTAACGGCCATGGCGGAATCCTGCGTGTTTTTCGCGATATCCCGCAGTGTGAAGAAAAGATGATCGGCCAGCCATAGCAGGTTGAATTGCCGCTGCCCTTCAGCCTTTTCCGGCGGCGCAACGCGGGGATAGAGAAATTCGCGGCAGACCCAGAAGGACGGCATCTCGTCGCTGACCAGCTGCGCGGCCTGCTCCGATTTTCCCAACTGATGCAGTGCCAGCGCCATGGTCTGCTTGCAGCCGTAGGTGGTTGAGAGGCGTGCAGGCTTCCCATTTGCGGCACGGCACAGGGACAGGGCTTCGCGGGCGGCTTCCTCTGTATGCTGGGCCAGGAGAGCTCTGGCAAGGCAAACCATCAGCTCCGGCTCGTTGGGATATGCAGCCAGCGCGCGGCGCAGCGGCCCGACCGCACGGAAGCAGTCTCCCTGCTGCATTGCATCATTGCATGCGGACAGAGCCTGCTCGATGGCAGACTGCCGCTGCAGATCGTCCACGCCAAGCAGTGCGTCCACTGATACATGCAGCAGTACTGCAAGCTGGGACAAATGAGTGATATCAGGCGACGACGTACCATTTTCCCAGCGGCTGACGGCACGGTCGGATACGCCAAGCTGTTCGGCAAGTGCAAATTGCGTCAGGCCGCATTGCAGACGGAGCCGGCGAAGGTTCGTTGACAGATTCATGTGATTCCCCCCGGATAAAAAGTGGAGCTCCCTGCGATCATGATAGCATATCGCAGGGAGCATGAACAGGTCTCGCGGGGAGAGAAAAATTCACGGGATGCATGGAAACCGGGCGGAAGCCGGGTTATCCGCCGATGACGGTCATTCCCGGCAGCTCCTCCGCCGTAGGCTCGATGAACAGGCGGTTCACCTTGTCCAGCAGCCCTTCGTCCACATAGTAATTCGATGGATCAGAGCGGCCGGCAAGGATGTCTGCGTTGCGCCTTTCAATGCGGCGCATCCATTCATCGTGCGGGATGGCAAGATAGCGCCAGTCAAGCTCGTATCCGGCAAGTGCGTCGATGGCTTCCTGCCGGGTGCCGGGGTTCCAGAAGCCGAAGTCGATCACCGGGGTTACGCCTGCGTCGGCGCACTGCCTGGCCATGCCGTACAGATATCCGCGGGCACGCTGAGCGAGAACGTCGTGGTGTTCGCCGCAGCCGCCGGGAAACATCATCTGCATCAGCTGATCGCAGGAGATGAGCATTGTGCCGGGCAGGGCCCTGGCATAGGTGGACTTGCCGCTGCAGATGCGGCCGATGAGCAGGATGATTTTCATGGGACCTCCTTACTTGCTGATGAACAGCGTCCCCGGCGCCTCCGAACAGCCGCAGCAGAATATCGCCCATGGGATCCGGGGCATGCGGTGCTCCTGCGCGCCCTCAGGGTACAGGCGGACGATGTGCACGCTGTCGTGACCAATCTCGGCCAGAAAGGTCAGATGATGGGGTTTGTCCATCGGGTGCTGCCACTGGACGAGCTTCTCATCCTCAATGTTCGTGATGGTCAGCTGGTGCGCGTCGTCTGATGGCTGCAGCTTCATCGGCGCCAGTCTGCGGGCACAGCAGCTGATCTCGGGATTGCCCGTTGCGGTGAGGATGTTTCCGCAATCCGGACACTGGTAAAACCTGATACGCTCCATATTGCCTCCGTCGTGTGGATTGGCGGCGAACTGCCCGTTCAACAGGGCTTCGCTGCTCACGCCCAGGACGTGGGAAAGCGCGGGAATGATGGACGCATCCGGCAATCCAACGGCCCGTTCCCACTTGGAAACGGCTTTTGCGCTGACATGAATACGCTGTGCCAGACCTGATTGCGTCAATCCCTGCTCAAGGCGCAGGCGGCGGATGAGCTGGGCGGTCGTCTGTTGATCCATGGGGATCACCTCCTTAGCGCATCATAGCATGGAATGCAGCTGCCAGCAACCGACGCAGCGTCGACTTTTGACCGGATGCTGCGACTTACTGCGCGGCGCGTTCCAGCAGCTGAAGCGCCGCCGTCAGCTGACGAAGCACAGCAGCGTCCAGCTTTGGGGTTGTGACGACATAGAGCGCGTCCGTTCCCTGCGCATGCATGCGGACAGAGCCGGCGTTCTCCATGCGGACGGAGCGCAGACCTGCCAGCGACAAGCCTGCTGTGCCGGAGATGGTGTAGTCTCCCTTGCCCATCAGGGACAGAGCGCGGGCTGGATAAATGCTGGCGACAGTCATTTCATCGCCGTTTTCATTAAGATAGGTGAGGGTTACGACACGACCCAGACCATTCTCAAAGGATATGTCGCTGCACAGCCCCTGTACAAAGGTCAGCGCATTGCCGTAGGAGGCATACATCACCGGGGCAGGGAAGGCCTCGAGGATGTAGGACATATCGGATTCGCTGGTGATCAGCAGCGCGGAGGACATGGCGGACAGCAGCGGCTGATCCATGCGTGCTTCAACGACAGCCGCACCGTCATCCTGCGGCTGTCCCATAATCACGGCGACGTAAAATACGACGATCAGCAGCAGGGACGCGACGGCGGTCAAAATGCTGCGGATGACACGCTTCCACAGCGGCATGGCGGTCTGCTCAGCGGCGGACATACGGGTTCACCTCCAAATGAAAAGGCGCACGCACGATGGATGCATCATGCGTGCGGCAGGGGGGGCTTCGCCCCTTTTCTTGCCCCTTTTTTCTTGCCCCTCTATGTAGCTCCTTTTTTGCCTCTCTGATTTTCGGCGTTTCTGGAGTAGGGAATGCAGGGGGCTTTGTCTCATTTTGCTTAGAAATCGCAGTTCATGGGCGTACGGGCATAGGGGATGACGTCGCGGATGTTGTCCACGCCGGTCAGGTACATCAGCAGGCGCTCGAAGCCCATGCCGAAGCCAGCGTGGGTGCAGCCGCCGAACTTGCGCAGGTTGATATACCAGTCCAGGCTGTCCTTGGAGATGCCCAGCTGATCCATGCGCTCGGTCAGCTTGTCCAGACGGGTCTCGCGCTGGGAGCCGCCCATCAGCTCGCCGGAACCGGGCACCAGCAGGTCGACCGCAGCGACGGTCTTGTCGTCGTCGTTCTGGTACATGTAGAAGGCCTTGATGTCCTTGGGCCAGTCGTAGACAAACACCGGGGACTTGAAGTGCACGTCGCACAGGTACTTCTCGTGCTCCTTGAAGATATCCTCGCCGTACTTCGCCTCGTTGTCAAACTTCACCGGCGCATTGCGCAGGATGGT
>JAFTWV010000128.1 GCA_017465155.1 Clostridia bacterium | reverse complement strand
TGCCCTGCACCCGCGAAGGGCTTTCAGCCCTCTCGACACCCATTTCGCGATTGAGCTGAGTGCCTTCGGTTGGGGTTGAGTGCGCGTGGAAGTATGGGGGATGGAAACTATATAATCATTAGGCAGGGGAGGGCCACGTAAACCGTGCCTTCCCCTTGCTTGATTGTAAGGACGGCCTCAAAGGCTTTCCCTTGAGGCGAAGCAGCAGGTGCATCCCTGCTGTAAAGGAGATAAAATGAGCTATAACCGTATTGACCGCATTTCCGAGGAGGTACGCCGCGAGGTCGACCGTATCATCCGCGAGGAGCTGAGCGATCCTCGTGTTTCCGGCACCTTCTCCGTCACTCGTGCTGAGGTCACCCGCGACCTGCGGCATGCTAAGATTTATGTGTCGGTGCTGGAGGATGACAAGCGCGAAGGCATGATGAAGGCACTCAAGAGTGCTGCGGGCTATGTCCGCCGGGCGCTGGGTCAGAACATCATCATCCGCTACAGCCCTGAGCTGACCTTCGTCAGCGACGAGAACATTGCCTATGGCGTACACATTGCCAAGGTGCTTGCTGACGCCCAGAAAACGGAGGGTGTTACCAATGAGGAGAACGAATCCGAGACCCCTTGAGTCCGTCATGGAGGCAATCCGCACGGCGAAGAGCTTTGCGCTGGTGTCTCATGTGAATCCTGATGGAGATACGGTCGGCAGCGTGCTGGCCCTTCGGCAGGGCCTGCTGCAGCTGGGCCGTCCGGTCACGTTGTTTTGTCAGGATAAAATTCCGGATGATCTGGCTTTCCTGCCAGGTGCAGAGGGCTTCCGTCTTCCGGAAAACATTGCGGAGGGCGAACAGTTTGATCTGCTGATGTGCGTGGATGTGTCTGACGAAAGCCGGATGGGCCGCTGCGCCTCGCTGATGAAGCTGGCGAAGCACACCGCGCAGGTGGATCATCATGGTACGAACCCGAATTTCTGCGAGGCAAACTGCGTCGACGGTACTGCGACAGCCTGTGCGCTGATCGTGAAGGAGCTGCTGGAGCGTCTTGGCTGCACCATCACGCCGGAGATCGCCAAATGCCTGTATGTGGCCACCTGTACTGATTCGGGCCAGTTTTCCTTCCCGAATACTACGGCTGAAGCCTTTGATGCAATGGGTGATCTGATGCGGACGGGCTTCGACCTGAGCGGTGCACATCGCAAAATCTACCGCGAACGTGATCCAAGGCAGATCAAGCTCCTTGGACGTGCACTGAATACGCTTGCCTTCCATCATAATGGACAGATCGTTTCCCTTCAGCTGACGAAGGAGGACATGCAGTCGTGCAATGCGCTTCCTGAGCATACGGATACGATTGTCAACGTCGGCCTTGACATGGCGGGCGTCCGCATGTGCGTGTTTGCCCGTGAGACCAGTGTACCGGGCACAGTGAAGTGCTCGCTGCGGGCGGTAGAGCCTGCGGCAGTGGACAAGGTTGCGCTGGCCTTTGGCGGCGGCGGCCATGCGCAGGCAGCAGGCTGCACGCTGCAGATGACCGTGGAAGAGGCTGTTGCCGCAGTGGTCAGCCTGATGGAAGCGGAACTGGAGAAGGAAGAATGAATGGATTCCTGAATATCCTCAAACCTCCGGGAATGACGAGTGCTGCGGTGGTTGCTGTGGTGAAGCGTCTGACGGGGGAAAAGCGCGTGGGACATGCGGGCACCCTTGACCCGGAAGCGGCAGGTGTTTTGCCTGTTATGATCGGCCGTGCAGCCCGGCTGTTCGACTACCTTGTCGATAAGGAGAAGGCCTACGTGGCAGAGGTTGCCTTTGGCTATGCAACGGACACGCAGGATGCAACCGGCGTTGTGATTGAAGCCGGAACGGATTACCCCTCGAGGGAGCAGATTCGCGCTGCTGCTGATCAGCTTACCGGTGATATCCTCCAGCGGCCCAGCATGTACAGCGCCATCAAGCAGGACGGTGTGGCCATGTATGAGCGTGCCCGCAGAGGTGAAACGGTCGAGGTGCCGCTGCGTCAGGTGCATGTCGAATCCATCACCCTGCATGAGGAAACGCCCAATCATGGCATGCTCATGACGGTTCGCTGCGGACGTGGAACATACATCCGTTCCATCTGTGACGATCTGGGCAAGCTGACGGGCTGTCCGGCCCACATGCGTTTCCTGCTGCGGAGTCAGAGCGGTGTATTCACCCTGGATACCGGCATGACCATTGAGGAAATGACGGACCATCGGGATGCAGGCACCCTCGCGGACAATCTCCTGCCGCTGGATTGGCCGATTCAGCACATCCGGCGTGTTGATGTGCCGTCATTCCTGAAAAAGCAGGTGGCCAACGGCGTGAAGCTGCCCGTGAAACGCGTTGCATCCGCAGCAGATACGGCGGAAGGGCAGGCCGTGCGCATCTATTTAGAAGACCAGTTCTGGGGCATGGCTGTCCGGGAAGGCGAGATGCTGGTGTGGAAGTGCCAGATCCCTCCGGAGCAGGCTGAGTCCACCAAGAATCCCGTCTCCATCAAGGAGGAGAAGCATGAAAATCCTGCGTGACCCCAAGCGTCTGAATCCCTGCGTGCTGGTGCTGGGCATGTTTGACGGCGTGCACCGCGGCCATCAGGCGCTGCTCATGCGCGGCGACGAGCTGGCGCAGGAGATGGTATACCCTCTGGCGGTGTGCAGCTTTGAGCCGCATCCGCTGCGTGTCCTGAAGCCTGAGAAGGCCCCGGCATTGCTGACGACGCTGCCGGAAAAGGCCCGTATCATGCAGACCTTCGGTGTGGATGGATTGTGCATCACCACCTTTGACCGTGCCCGGGCTGATCAGACGCCGGAGGATTTCATGGCGGAGCTGGTAGAGGTCTATGCACCGGTTGTGGTGGTCTGCGGGTATAATTTCACCTTCGGCAAGGGCGGCGCGGGCAACGGCAAGCTTCTTAGAGAATACGGAAAGAAGCATGGATTCCGCACAGTCATCGTACCGGAGGTTATCATTGAGGGGGCGACGGTCAGCTCCACCCGGATCCGGAAGCTGTTGGCGGAGGGCGATATCCCTATGGTCAGCCGCCTGCTGGGTCATGCCTATACCCTGTCCGGTAAGGTCGAGAACGGCAAGCAGCTGGGACGGACGATGGGCTTCCCCACTGCAAATGTGACCATCCCCAAGGGCAAGGCGCTCCCGGCCTTCGGCGTATATGACTGCTGGCTAGAGACTGCGGATGGCTCGTATCACCCTGCGGTGGTCAATGTGGGCCGTCACCCGACGCTTCCGGAAGGGCATGTGACCGTGGAGGCGCATGTACTGGACGAGCAGCTTGATCTGTACGGACAGAGAGTGCGGCTGTCGTTCCTGCGCCATCAGCGGCCTGAGCAGCGCTTCGACTCCAAGGAGGCACTGCAGACTCAGATTGCCATGGATGCAGAGGAAGCGAAGACGTATTTTGCATCCCTGATCTGATCAAATGAAAGAACGCCCCGTCGCACCATTGCCGGTGCAACGGGGCGATTTGTGTCAGGGAGGATTCCTGCGCAATCGGGATGGATTTGCAAATGCCATAGTCACGCGTTCAGCAGCGTATCCCATTCGGCTGATTTGAATCCAACCAGAACCTTGTCCGCTGTGACCAGCAGCGGCCGCTTGATCAGCATACCGTCGGAGGCGAGGAGGGCAAGCTGTTCTTCCACGGTCATGGTGGGCAGTTTATCCTTCAGGCCGTATTCGGCGTAAAGTTTGCCGCTGGTGTTAAAGAAACGCTTGAGCGGCAGTCCGCTGCGATGGTACCATTCAGTGAGCTCGGAGAGGGTAGGTTTCTCATCCCGGATATGCCGGACGGTGTAGGAAAGGCCTTTCTCATCGAGCCACTTCCTGGCCTTCTGACAGGAAATGCAGCCGGGATACCAGTTGAACAGCATGATGAATTCCTCCTTGCTTCAATCTCGCGGGAGCATCGCAGCGGCCCGGACGGGCTTGTCCAGACGGGTTTCCACATAGCTGCGAAGCAGTTGATAGGGTACGGTCATCTCAGGCGAATCCACCCATGCGGCGGAACCTGCCTGCAGCATATGTTTCATCCAGCGTACCTGCGCGGCAGAAACCGGCACATGCGCCTGTTGATGGCATTCGCGGCAGACAAGGCCGCCCTCCGCATGGTCGAACCAGGTAGACTCGGTCTCTTCCAGCCTGCGGCCGCAGTGCACACAATGCTGCAGACGCGGCCTGAAGCCTTCACATGCCGATAAATGCAGCAGGAAACCTGCTGTCAGAGGGCGCCAGGGCTGATCGGAGAAGGTCAGACGGGACAGGGTATGCAGCAGCAGCATGAACAGCTCCTGTGCAGCTACGCCCGGCTGTGCGATGCATTCCGCTACATTCAGCAGATAGGTTCCCACGGAAAGACGATCAAAATCCTGCCGGAGAGGATAAAATGTTTCGATCAGCGTTGCGTTGATGACCGTCAGGTGCGCTCCCTTCTGGTACAGCTCAAAGTCTCCCAGCGCGAACATTTCGCTGGCATTAAGGATGGGCGAACGTGGTCTGCGGCAGCCGCGGGCAAGGGCTTCGATGCGTCCCTGCGTCGGGCTGAGGAGCGTGAGCATGCGGTCGTTGTCACGGTAATTGGCATACCGCAGGACAATGGCGGTGCGTTCTGTCTGGCGCATGCAGCAGTCTCCTTCCTGTAGGGTGATACCTATATGATACAGAAAAAGCCGCGCATGGTCAATACGAACATGCACGGTTTTTGTGTTGGGATGTATTCTGTGTTTGCCAGGAGCTTGCGCAGTGCGCCCCCGGAAAATGGAGTAAAGTCTCCTTAGTTGGGGATGAGGGTGGCAAAGTAGATGCAGTCACCCACCTCGCGGCGCTTGGGATTGGAGGGGGAGTTGATCTTTTCGCAGTTAAGGGTCACGGTGCAGGATGAGCCGCCGTCAAGGTTGTAGGCGTTGGTCATGCCGAAGGCGTAGCACAGCTTGGACAGCTGGGCCAGATCATAGCCCTCGGACAGGGGCTCGACGCTTTCGGGGCCCTCGTTGCACAGGATGAGGTATTCCAGCGGGCCGGTCTGGCTGATGACCATGCGCTGCGCTTTGGTCCATGCGCCGTTGTTCACCTTGTCCTCGGTAAAGCGCTCAATGGGCGTGCCGTCCTCGTTGAGCATGCAGGGACCGAACCAGAAGGTGTGCAGCACGGTACCGCCGTTGTTGATGTAGTTATCCCAGGCGCGCTGGCTGGTGGGGCGCAGGAAGTGGAAATCACCCTGCTCGTCGATGATCAGCAGATCGCGCTGATTATTGGCGTTGAAGCGCATCTTGCGGCCGTTGCGGTAGGCGATGCCGCTGGAATGATAATTGAAGTAATCGCCGTTGACGGCCAGAACCGCGTTGTTGGTGCGGGCCATGTGATCGACGCGGGTGGTATTCTTGGAGGGATAGGGCATGGCCAGCGCGGTGCGGAACTGGGTCACGTCTGCCAGCTTGATGCGGATGGCCATGACGGTCGTGGTGCCCTCGCCGGGGCCTTCCACCTGCTGAACGTTGCGGTCCCAGTAGGTCGTCTCGATGGTGATGGACAGAGAATCATCGATGTAGCCGGTGTTATTGGGCAGGTAGCAGTCGGGGTTGGGGGTGTAGGGCGCGGGCGCGGGCTGCTTGTTGATCAGCCACGGCTCGAGGGGAGCGTAGGGAACCTCATCTGCCAGCGCACAGGGCATAGCCATCATCAGCGCCAGCAGCATCAGCAGAAGTGCTTTCAAATGCTTCATGTTCAGTACCTCTCGATCTTGTGTGTCGTTTGGCGTCCAAATATCAGTATAGCATAAAAACATGGGACTTGCAAGGCTTTCAGGACAATGGAAGCCTATTGGTACATGATGGCGAAAAAAGAAAAATGCAAAGCGGACTTGACAAAAAATGCAAAGCGTGCTATGCTGGATTTGCAAAGTCGACATTGCATTTTGGGGAAATGAGGTTACGCATATGAACACGCGCATCAAAGAGCTGCGCAAGGCACGGAAGCTGAGCCAGGAGGAGCTGGCGGATGCGGTGGGGACGACGCGGCAGACGATCACGTCCATCGAGACGGGGAAGTACATCGCCTCGCTGCCGCTGGCGTACCGGATCGCGAAGTATTTCGGGCTGAAGATCGAGGATGTGTTTCTGCTGGAGGAGGAAGAATGATGAATGCCACGAGTCTTGAACAATACCGTAATAAAATCCGCCGCCGGATGAATGCGTTCCGTGCAGGCTGGCTGTTCTACGTGCTGCTGGTTGCAGCGAGGAACCTTGCGAATGAGCGCTTCGCCGAGCATCCGGCCTTTTCGGGGTTGATGGGCTTTATGGTCGGCGGGCTGCTGGTGGGGATCATCGGCATGGGCAAGTTGCACAAGGCGCTCAAGGATGATACTGCCCTGCGCCGCCTGTACAACAAGGAGCATGACGAGCGCATGCAGGCCATCCGCGCCAAGGCGGGCGTGCCGGTGACGCTGCTCATGGGCGCGGGGCTGCAGGCTGCCGGTCTGGTGGCGACGTTCTTCGATATGACCGTGGCGCTCACGCTGATTGCGGCAGGTTTGGCGGTGCTGCTGGTGACGCTGGCGCTCAAGGCGTGGTATTCGCGGAGGATGTAATGCGACCAGCCCGCACTTTGGGTTGAATTCTGCCAGGATTTGTGCTATCCTGTATCCTGGATTCTTATTTTGGAAAGGAGCATCGTCGGATGCAGCCGATCGCCCATATCCGCAATGATTTCCCGACGAAGTTCGGGCTGCCGAGGCAGTCGGGGCTTGTGCCGGAGCTGGTGTCGACCATCGTGTTCGAGCCGGAATTCCGCGTGCCCGAGGCGCTGCGGGGCATTGAAACGTACTCGCACCTGTGGATCATCTGGGGATTTCATCAGGCGGTGAGGGACGGAGATGCGTCGGCAGCGTGGAGGCCCACCGTTCGTCCGCCGAGGCTTGGCGGCAACACCCGCATGGGCGTGTTTGCGACGCGCTCGCCCTTCCGGCCTAATCCGCTGGGGCTGACCGTCGTGAAGCTGCTGTCGGTGGCCGATTCAACGGAGGGCAAGGTGATCGTCGTCAGCGGGGCGGACATGATGGACGGCACGCCTGTCTACGATATCAAGCCCTACCTGCCCTATGTGGACAGCATCCCGGAGGCGGTGGGCGGGTTCACGCAGGAGACGGCGGACTATCACCTGAACGTCGATTTCCCGGAGGCGCTCATGGCCTGCGTGCCGGAGCAGCAGCGGGAGGCGCTGCTGGGCGTGCTGGCGCAGGACCCCCGCCCGGCCTATCAGCATGATGAGAATCGCGTGTATGGCTTTGCCTATGCCGGCATGGACGTACGCTTTACCGTGAAGGACGGCACGCTGACCGTCGCAGAAATACGCAAGGAGTGACAGAAAATGAGCATCATTGAAACGCTGGTGGAGAAGTTCCCCATCCGCAAGAGCAAGGCGCAAAAGGCGGCCTTCCGGGAGTGGGCGGTGGCATATGCGCAGGAGCAGGGCTATGAGGCGCATGTGGAAACGGCGCGCAATATTGCCAGGTGCCACAACGTCGTCATCGGCGACCCGGAGACGGCGGAGGTCGTCTTCACCGGGCATTATGATACCCCGGCGACGATGCCTATCCCGAATTTCATCACGCCGTGCAATGTGCTGGTGTACCTCCTGTACCAGCTGCTGCTGGTGCCGGTGCTCCTTGTTCCGGGACTGTTGACGGGTGCGCTGGGCGGCTATGTGCTCAAGCTCCTGACCGGAAATGCGGAGCTGGCGGCGTCCATCGGCGGGCTGCTGGGCTTTGTGATGGTGTATGTGACGCTGGGGCTGATGATGTTTGGCCCGGCGAACAGGAACAACGTCAATGACAACACTTCCGGCACGGCGGCGGTTCTGGAGCTGATGGAGCGAATTCCTCCTGAAAATCGGTCGAAGGCCGCGTTCATCCTCTTTGACAACGAGGAGAAGGGCATGCTGGGCAGCGCGGCCTACGCCAGCAAGCACAAGGCGGTCAAGAAGGAGAAGCTGCTGATCAACATGGACTGCGTGGGCGACGGCGAGCACATGCTGTTCTTTGCCAACAAGCGCACGCGCAATCTGCCCTGCTTCCCGCAGCTGGAGGAGGCGATGCATGCCGCGACGGGCCGGAATTTCCTGATGAATAAGCTGGAAAGCTGCATCTATCCCTCCGATCAGGCGAATTACAAGTACGGCATCGCCGTGTGCGCCTGCAATAAGATGAAGGTCATCGGCTACTACTGCGATAAGATCCACACGAAGAAGGACACCATCTGCGAGCAGGTCAATCTGGACTTCCTCGCGGAGGGACTGACGGATTTCGTCAGCAGGCTGTAAGGTATTTGGGAGGAAAATATGACCATCCTTGAACAGATCAACGAGCAGTTTCCCATCCGCCGGAGCGCAGAGCAAAAGGAGGCGTTCCGCACATGGGTGGTCGCGCAGGCTGCAGAAATGGGCTATCAGGCCCGTGTGGAGGAGCATGATAAGGGCAAGCACAGGAACATCGTCATCGGCGATCCGGAGCAGGCCAGAACCATCTTCACTGCACACTATGATACGCCGGCCTGCATTGGTATCCCGAACCTGATGATTCCGCGAAACTGGCCGGTCTATTTCCTGTACCAGATGCTGGTAGTGGGCGGCATGCTGGCCATTGCACTGGCGGCGGGTCTGGGACTGGGCGCACTGCTGCAGAATCGGCAAGCAATGATGCTGGGTTACTTTGGCGTGTATATGGTGCTGATGCTGCTCATGCTTTATGGCCCGGCGAACAAGCATAATGTCAATGACAATACCTCTGGCGTGGCGTCGATTCTGGAACTGATGGCGCGTATTCCGGAGGAGCAGCGCGGCAAAACGGCCTTCATTTTCTTTGATAACGAGGAGAAGGGCTGCCGCGGCTCCAAGGCCTATGCACGGGATCATCTGCAGGTGCAGCATACCTCGCTGATCGTGAATCTTGATTGCGTTGGTGTGGGCGAGCACTTTATTCTCTCTGTTCCGCGACTGGCAAGAAACATGGAAGCATATGTGCTGCTGGAGCGTGTGCTGGCGGAGCAGAAGGGGCGGACGGTACATTTCTTCAGCGCCGTGACGACCCGCGGCAATTCAGATTTCCGTTCCTTCAAGTGCGGCGTGGGCGTTTCGGCGTATCGGAAGGTTTCGGGCGTGGGCTTCTTTACCGGTGACATTCATACCAGCCGTGATACGAAGGCCGATCAGGGTAATATTGACTTTGTTGCCGATGGGCTTTGTGCGTATGTAGAGCAACTGTAATTCCCAAAAGAGAGGCCTTTGGGGTGACCGGCTCCGGCTCACAAATATGAACAAATCAGAACCGTTTTCCTGTCGTTTTTGCCGAAATTGCAGGAATAATGCTGTTGGGTATTGACGAAATGTAGATTTGGATTTATCATGTTACATATGTATCAGTAACCACTGGAGAGGAGGGGCTTTCGTGATCGTCAACACGGGTATGGCCCCATTGTTTTGGTATATTTACCGGCCCGGCAGAGTGGCAGCGGGCAGTGAGGACGGGGGCTTCAACGTGGCCCTGTATCCGGACAATACGCTGACCTATCGCCGCTTCAACGGGGCTGGGCAGGTTGTGGATGACAGCACGTTCCAGCTGCCGCCGGATGTGCTGGGCCGCTATATGATGATCCTGGAAAGCCAGGCCTGGTGGATGGGAAAGATTCCGCTGAATATCAAGGCAAGCGGCAAACCGCAGTATTCCTGTATGTTCGGCTTTGCGGGACATCCGATGTTCATCTGTGATGAAATCAATACGCTGATCCTCGCACCCTTCAACAGCCAGCGCGGTATGTATGCCCGCCGCCTGCGCATGATGCTGGAGAGCATCGCAGAGATGCTCTATGATTATGGTATTGGTCTGACGGTGGAGAGCTTTGTCTGGAATTGGCAGATGATACATCCGATCAGCCCCCTGTCGCAGCAGACTGCCCAGATGGTGCAGCCTACGGCGGAGCAGATGCCCGTCGCCGATGCGGAGGACTACGCCAACGTCATGTAACCAAACAGTTTGTAAACCGGCAGTATCGGCAAGCGCACGGAGAAGCTCATGGTGCGGCGATGCTGCCGTTTTTATGGCAGTGGAATAATCCGCTGTTCAATCAATCTCAAGGAGGAAGATGACCATGAACGCAAAGTACCAGGCATGGCTTGATTGCCCCGGAATGCCCGAGGAGCTGCTCAGCCAGCTCAAGGCGATGAACGAGGAACAGATCAGCGACAGCTTCTACCGTGAGCTGGCCTTTGGCACCGGCGGTCTGCGTGGTGTGCTGGGCGCGGGCACGAATCGCATGAACCTGTACACTGTGTCCAAGGCGACGCGCGGTCTGGGCAAGTATCTGCTGGAAACCTTCGAGAACCCCAGCTGTGCAGTCAGCTGCGACAGCCGCATCCATTCCACGGACTTTGCCCGCCTGACGGCTGCGACGCTGGCCCAGATGGGTATCCGTGTGCATATCTACAAGACGCTGATGCCTACGCCCATGCTGTCCTACGCTGTGCGCCACCTGCACACCAGCGCGGGCGTGATGGTCACCGCGTCCCATAATCCTGCCAAGTTCAATGGCTATAAGGTTTACGGCGAGGACGGCTGTCAGATCACCATCGAAGCTGCCGATCGCATCTATGGCTACATTTGCGCCGAAGAAACCCTTGTGCCGGAGCTGCCGGATTTCGATGCGCTGATGGCCACAGGCATGATCAGCTGGATCGATGAGGAAACCATCGAGAGCTACTACAAGGTGATGGAGGGCCTGCGTATTGCGCCTGCTACGGAGCGCCTGCATCTGGTTTACAGCCCGCTGAACGGCACCGGCAATGTGCCTGTACGCGAAATGATGAAGCGTATGGGCAACATCGACGTGGAAATCGTGACCGAGCAGGAGCTGCCTGACGGCAACTTCCCCACTTGCCCCTATCCGAACCCCGAAATCCGCGAGGCGATGCGCCTGGCAATTGCCAAGACCATCGAAACTGGTGCTGATATGTGCGTTGCCACCGACCCGGACTGCGACCGCATCGGCGCGGGTGTGCGCGTGGGCAATGATGTCACGCTGATTTCTGGCAATGACATGGGCGTGCTGCTGCTGGACTACATCTGCAGCCATCGTCAGGCCACCGAACTGAAGCCTGTTGCTGTCAAGACCATCGTGACCACCGAGATGGCCGTGCCGATCTGTGAGAAGTACGGCGTGGAGCTGCGCAACGTGCTGACGGGCTTCAAGTTCATCGGCGAGCAGATTGGTCTGCTGGAGCAGGAGGGTCATCCGGAGCGCTATATCTTTGGCTTCGAGGAGAGCTACGGCTATCTGAGCGGTACCGATGTGCGCGATAAGGACGCTGTGAATGCTGCTGTCCTCGTGTGCGAGATGGCTGCGAATTACAAGGCTCAGGGACTGACGCTGCTGGACAAGCTGGATCTGCTGCGCAAGGAGCATGGCTTCTTTGCCCAGCGCCTGCTGACCTTCGAATATGAGGGCGAGAGCGGCGCGAAGACGATGGCGGGCATCATGGCGAATCTGCGCAAGCCGCTGGGCGAGTTTGCGGATGAGGCGTTCCAGACGGCTGGGCGTATTGACTATGAGAATGACGAGACGGGTCTGCCCAAGAGCGATGTTTTGTCCTTTGCGCTGGCGGACGGCTGCAAGATCATTGTGCGTCCCAGCGGCACAGAACCCAAGCTGAAGGCGTATCTGTTTGCCAGGGGCGCGGATCAAAAGGCGGCAGAGCTGACGCTTGACACGCTGGAGGCCCTGATGAACCGCTACTGCAAAGCCTAAGACAAGCAGGGGCCAAAAAGGGTCCAGGGGTGAAGCACCTGGCGCAGGTGGAGGGCTGCGTAAGCCCTCCCCGCCGGAGGCACGCCACGAAAAAGACAATAAAAAAGGAAAAACCAAAGTAAGCCCCCATAACCCCATAACGACTTTGAGGGATTCTCCGAAACGGAGAATCCCTCAAATAGTTCACGCAACAAACAAAGGAAAAGCACCAGCCCACAAACAGTTCGTGCAAGAAACAGAGGAAAAGTACCAAAACACAAACTAAACCAACAAGCAAAAGGAACGCAGCCCCACCAAGGCCGCGTTCCTTCTTTATTTGGGCGCATTCGTCGAGAATGCTGTAGCGTTCCTGCGTCGCCGGCGGGTGCGGATAGGGCCGCGCTTTGTCCTCGTATGCGATCCCTTCCGCATCAAAGCGCAGCATGTAAAACCGATGCACCCACGGAGGAAAGCCGTTCCAGTCGTCCTCATGCACCAACCTTTGGAGTGTGCGCCTGCCCACGCGCCTGTCCAGAATCGCCAGCACCCGCACGATAAAATCCTTGTGCGCCAGCGCGTCTGTAATGGACAGGCTGCGGCAGGTTGTCAGGGCGTTGATGAAGTCGTGGTCGCAGAAGGTTGCGTCGTTCTCCCAGCGAGGCAGGTGTACCTCGTCATAGTTGTACATTTCCTGCTCGTACATCTCGACCCAGGAGAAGCACACGGCTTCTGTGCCGTCGACCAGGATGCAGGCCAGGCCGTAGGCATTGTGTACCTCGTGGTATCGGGTGAGGAAGTAGTCCACCCGTCCCTGCAGGGAGGGCGCGAGCAGTTCCAACTGGCGCTTGCGGAGATCAGACCAGGACTTGTAATGCAGGCGGTTGCTCACGCGGCTTCCTTTCTGATATGAAGAATGCCCCGGGTCATAAGCGACCTGGGGCAGGTGAATCAGGCAGCGGCCTCCACAGGAGTGGCCAGAACATTCAGTGCATCAATGATCGCCTGCGCAACGCCAGTATCATCCAGCGCGATGGCGGCAGCATCGAGGGGCAGGAGCTTGCCGACAAACTGAGCTGTAAAGGCGTCGACCACTTCGGTCTCGTTGACGATGGCCTTGATGGTGGCGATTGCGCCAGTCTCATCCAGCGTCACGGTGACATTAGCAGTTTCGGTCACAACGGTGGTGCTGCCGTCTTCGTTGACGGTGACGACGGGCAGAACAACCTCGTCCACAGCGGGCTCGGTAACTTCTTCGACGACGGGCTCAGCGGTGACTTCGGGCTCAGTGACTTCCTCGGTCACGGGCTCAGCGGTAACTTCGGGCTCGGCGACTTCCTCGGTCACGGGCTCAGCGGTAACTTCGGGCTCGGCGACTTCCTCGGTCACGGGCTCAGCGGTGACTTCGGGCTCGGCGACTTCCTCGACGACGGGCTCAGCGGTAACTTCGGGCTCGGCGACTTCCTCGACGACGGGCTCAGCAGAAACTTCGGGCTCGGCGACTTCCTCGACGACGGGCTCAGCAGTAACTTCGGGCTCAGTGACTTCCTCGACGACGGGCTCAGCGGTGACTTCGGGCTCGGCGACTTCCTCGACGACGGGCTCGGCGGTAACTTCGGGCTCGGTAGCTTCCTCGACGACGGGCTCGGCGGTAACTTCGGGCTCGGCGGTAGCAGCAGGGGCGGGCGTCACGCCGTTCAGGGCGTTCAGTGCCATCTGGATGCTGCTGGACACATTGGCCAGATAAACCTCCGCGGCAGCCTTGTTGGCTTTGGCGGTCTCCAGATCAGCAGTCAGGACGGCGATCTGCTCCTTGTTGGCGTTGTTCTCCGCCGTCAGGGTGGTCAGCTGGCTTTCCAGATCAGCCACCTTCAGGGTGGACTCCTCCAGCGTGGCCTGAGCTTCCTTCAGGCTCTGCTCGGCAGCTGTCAGCTGCTCCTGAATGGCGGTCTTGTCAGCGATAGTCTGCTGCAGGCTGGCACGGCTCTCGGACAGCTCGGTGTTGAGCGTATCGACCTGCGAGTTCAGGCTGTTGGACTGGCTGAAGAGCACCACGATCATGATCAGAGCAACGACCAGTACGACGATCAGCGCAATAAAGGATGTGCTCTTCTTGTTGGCGTTCTTTTTCTGGGACATCAGGGAAAACCTCCTTAATTGAATGTTCGGCATATACCAGACGCGCTTTGCCAGCGCGCAGGAGACGAAGAAAGATTACTTCAGGAGCTGCATCAGCGCCTGCATATCGGTCAGCGCAGACTGCATCAGGGTGATGGCAGACTGAACGCCGGACAAATCGGAACGGACGGCGTCAAGCTCAGGCTGGAGGGCAGCCAGAGTGCTCTGCAGCTCCTTGCTTTGGGCGCGCAGCGTCTTGCGCTGATCGCGGAGCGTCTGCTCCTGCTGGTAGACAGCTTCCGCCTTGGGGGCGACGAGGGCAAGCTCCTGCTGAATCTGAGGGAGCGAAGCAAGCGCCTGATCATATTCAAGCTGCTGTTTGGCCAGCCGCTGCTGACTGATGGACAGCTCGTCTGTCAGCTGGACAATCTGGGAACGCAGCGAAGCCTGACGGAAAAGCTGCGTTGCCATCACGGCGCTCAGTGTCAGCATCACCAGTACAAACAGCACGCGGAACCAGCGGGGCAGCATTCGCGTTGTCAACAGGGAACACCTCCCGTCCTGTGTGGTTGGTCGCTTCAAGTATTGTATCATACTTACAGGAAAAATGCAAAGCGTTTCGCAGGTTTGTTACCCGTTTTGGACATTTTTTCATATCGTTTACAAGGCAGGGACTGTATGTCTGGCCTGCAGAGAAAAACATCACAAAAAAGGCTTGCATAACTGTGGGAAATCTGCTATAATCAATTGGATAACCAAGTCGGTCAATGATTGATCTCAATACAGCAACAAGGAGGATGTCCACGTGCGAATGCTGCTCAAGGGCGGTCGGGTGTACGATCACGGTCAGCTCATCCCCATGGATATTGAGGTTACGGACGGTATCGTCACCGGCCGTGGTCAGGCTATTGTGTCCAACAATGTGGATAAAGTGTTTGATTGCCATGGTATGGCAGTTTTTCCCGGATTTGCGGATGTGCATGTGCACTTGCGTGAGCCGGGATTTTCTTATAAGGAAACGATCGAAACCGGCACGAAGGCCTGCGCACGCGGCGGCTATACGGTGGTCGGCGCGATGCCGAACCTGAATCCTGCTCCCGACAGCGACGAGCATCTGAAGGTGCAGGAGGACATGATCGCTGCACAGGCGGTCATCAGCGTGCTGCCCTATGCTTCGATCACCATCGGCCAGAAGGGCGAGGGCGAGCTGACGGACATCAAGGGCCTTGCGGAGCGCGTTATGGGCTTCTCTGACGACGGGCGCGGCGTGAAAGAAGAAACGACCATGAAGGAGGCCATGAAGCGCTGCGCGGCGGCGGATTCCATCATCGCGGCCCACTGCGAGGACATGAGCCTGATCCCCGCCGGCGGCGCGATCCACGACGGCGCATTTGCAAAGGAACACGGCATTCCCGGCATCCCCTCCGAAAGCGAATGGGCGCCCATTGCCCGCGACGTGGAGCTGGTGCGGGAAACCGGCTGCCGTTACCACGTCTGCCATGTCAGCACGAAGGAGAGCGTGGACATCATCCGCAGGGCGAAGGCGGAGGGCCTGAATGTTACCTGCGAGACCGGGCCGCACTACCTGCTGCTCTGTCAGGATGACCTGCAGGATCTGGGCCGGTTCAAGATGAATCCCCCCCTGCGCGACAGGGAGGATCAGGCCGCGCTGATCGAGGGCGTCCTCGACGGCACCATCGACATGATCGCCACCGACCATGCGCCCCACTCTGCCGGGGAAAAGGCGAAGGGCCTTGCCAAGTCCGCCATGGGTGTGGTGGGCATCGAAACGGCCTTTCCGCTGATGTATACCTACTTTGTGGAGAACGGGCGGATGTCCCTTGAAACGCTGATCGACCGCATGGCTTATGCACCCCGCAGCCGCTTCCGGCTGGACGGCGGCATCGAACTTGGCGACCGCGCGGAGATCACCGTCTTTGACCTGAATGCGGACAAGGTGATTGACCCTGACGACTTCCTCTCCAAGGGCAAGGCTACGCCCTTTGAGGGATGGAAGGTGCACGCAGAGTGCAAGCTGACGATCTGCGGCGACAAGGTCGCCTACCAGAACATGTGACAACAATGAAGGAGGAGGAACATCATGCTCTACCGCCTGATTGAAAATACCCAGCTGACAGAAACCGTCTGGCGCATGAGGCTTGAGGGCGATACCAGCGCCATCAAGAACCCCGGCCAGTTTGTACAGCTGACCGTCCCCGGCTTCTACCTGCGCCGCCCCATCTCCATCTGCGACTGGGACGACACCACAATCACTCTGGTCTACAAGGTCGTCGGTCAGGGCACCGAGGCCATGTCCGTGATGAAGCCCGGCATGGAGCTGGACGTGCTGAACGGCCTTGGCAACGGCTTTAACACCTCCCGCTGCGGCGATAAGCCACTGCTCATCGGCGGCGGCGTGGGCCTGCCCCCCATGATCGGCCTGTGCCGTCAGCTGCTGGCGGAAGGCAAGCACCCCACCGTGCTGGCGGGCTTCAACACCGAAAGCGAGGTCTTCCTGCGCGACGCGGTGGAGGCCATGGGTGCGGCATTCGTGCTGGCCACGATGGACGGCAGCGCGGGCGTGAAGGGTCTGGTCACCGATGCGATGGCGGACCTCGACTTTACCGACATCTGCGCCTGCGGCCCGCTGCCGATGCTCAAGGCCATCATGAACGCCAGCGAGAAGCCCGCACAGCTCTCCTTCGAGGAGCGCATGGGCTGCGGCTTCGGCGCCTGCATGGGCTGCACCGTGAAGGTCAAGGGCGGCTACAAGCGCATCTGCAAGGACGGCCCGATTCTGGATCGTGACGAAGTTCTGTGGGAGGCTTGATGATATGAAGGATTTGAGCGTAACCCTTTCCGGCGTGAAGCTGGACAACCCCATCATCCCCGCCAGCGGCACATACGGCTTCGGTCAGGAATTCCTGCCGTACTACGACATTAACATTCTCGGCTCCCTGTCCTTCAAGGGAACGACTGCCGAGAGCCGCTTCGGCAACCCCACGCCCCGCATCGCAGAGTGCCCCAATGGCATGCTGAACTCCGTCGGCCTTCAAAACCCCGGTGTGGATCACGTCATTGCCCACGAGCTGCCTGCACTGCGCAAGGTGTTCCACAAGCCCATCGTGGCGAACATCAGCGGCTTCTCCATCGAGGAGTATGTGAACTGCGTCTCCAAGCTGACGAAGGAAGACCAGGTCGAGATCCTCGAGGTGAACATCTCCTGCCCGAACGTCCACGGCGGCGGCATGGCCTTTGGTACCAGCCCCGAGGCTGCGGCGAGTGTCACCCGCGCGGTGAAGGAAGTCGCCACCAAGCCCGTGTACATCAAGCTCAGCCCCAATGTCACCGACATCGTGTCCATCGCCAAGGCCTGCGAGGATGCAGGTGCGGACGGCCTGAGCCTGATCAACACCCTGCTGGGCATGCGCATTGACCTCAACCGCCGCAAGCCCATTCTGGCGAACGTCATGGGCGGCTACTCCGGCCCGGGCATCTTCCCGGTGGCGGTGCGCATGGTGTATCAGGTGACCGGCGCGGTGAAGATTCCGGTCATCGGCATGGGCGGCATCAGCACGGCCCGCGACGTCATCGAGATGATGATGGCCGGCGCCAAGGCAGTGCAGGTCGGCGCGGCGAACCTGGTGAATCCCTACGCCTGCAAGGAGATCATCGAGCAGCTGCCCATCGAGATGGAGAAGCTGCATATCGAAAAGCTGAGCGACATCACAAGAGTGTAACAAGGAAGCGGGAAAAAGGGTTAAGGGGCGATGCCCCTTCCGGGGTGCAGGGCCGCGGAGGCCCAGCACCCCGGAAGGCGTCCACGCCGGAGCGCAACGCCACACGCGTCTTTTCCGAATCTCTGGATTCGGAAAACAGCTCATGAATCATCAAGGGATAGAACATTAGTCCACAAACTTCCGTCATCCGCATGCATTCCGCATGTAGATATACATATACGACGACATAAGGAGGACACATAACAATGGCTAAGGACGTCATCATTGCCCTCGACTTTGAAAATAAGGAAAAGACCCTCGCGTTCCTCGATCAGTTCACCGGCCGCAAGCCCTTCGTGAAGATCGGCATGGAGCTGTACTACGCCGAAGGCCCGTCCATCGTCAAGGAGATCAAGGCGCGCGGCCACAAGATCTTCCTGGATCTGAAGCTGCACGACATTCCCAACACCGTCAAGAAGGCCATGATGGTGCTGCGCCACCTTGATGTGGACATGACCAACCTGCACGCCTCCGGCACCATCGCGATGATGGAAGCCGCCAAGGAAGGCCTGACCAAGGAGGACGGCACCTGCGGCGTGCTGCTGGCCGTGACCCAGCTGACCTCCACCAGCGAGGAGCGCATGCAGAACGAGCTGCTGATCAACGCCTCCATGCCCGACACCGTGAAGAAGTACGCCCAGAACGCGAAGGCTGCGGGCCTCTCCGGCGTGGTGTGCTCTCCGCTGGAAGCCGCGCTGGTCAAGGAAGCCTGCGGCGCGGACTTCATGACCGTCACCCCCGGCATCCGCTTCGCTGACGGCGACGTGGGCGATCAGGTGCGCATCATGACCCCCGAGAAGGCCAAGGCTGCCAGCGACTACATCGTCGTGGGCCGCCCGATTACCGCTGCTGCCGATCCTGTGGCGGCGTACAATCGCTGCGTGCGTGAGTTCCTCGGCGAGTGAACTCCCACCGTCGCCTGACGGCGACACCTCCCTCAGAGAGGGAGGCCTTTGGTACGCGAGGCCCCAGCCTCCCTCTCTGAGGGAGGTGGCATCGCCGTAAGGCGATGACGGTGGGAGCCTTCTGCGGCAATGATGATATTCATAATGAAAAGGAGAATGTAACAATGGAAGCTTACAAGCATGAGTTTATTAAGTTCCTCGAGGACGCGGGCGTGCTGAAGTTCGGCGATTTCACCGCCAAATCCGGCCGCAAGATCCCCTACTTCATCAACGCCGGCGATATCAAGACCGGCGACCAGATCGCCAAGCTCGGCGAATTCTACGCCAAGGCCTACATGGAGAAGGTTGGAAACAAGCGCACCGTGCTGTACGGCCCTGCCTACAAGGGCATCTCCATCGCGGTGTCCTCCGCTGTGGCGCTGTCCAAGCAGGGCCTGGACGTGCCCTTCTTCTTCAACCGCAAGGAAGTGAAGGATCACGGCGAGGGCGGCGTGTTCGTCGGCTATGTTCCGAAGGCGGGCGAGGAAGTCGTCATCGTTGAGGACGTCATCACCGCCGGTACGGCCATCCGCGAGAGCATGGCTATCCTCAGCCACCTGGAGGGCGTGAAGGTCGCCGCGACCTTCATCATGGTCGACCGCAAGGAGAAGGGCAAGACCGAGAAGTCTGCCATGGCCGAGGTGCAGGATGAGTTCGGCTTCCCGGTGTATGCGGTGGTCGATGTGTACGACATCATCGAGTACCTCGAGCAGGACGAGAAAAACGCCGAGAATGTACAGCGCATCAAGAATTATCTGGAAGTGAACGGTGCAAAGGCATAAGCCTGCGCCCGCTCCTCCGAAAAGGAGCCAATCATGCTGGAAATCACCAACCTGACCCGCAAGTATGTCAGCAAGCTGGCGGTAAACGATGTATCGCTGACGATTGAGCCGGGCCGGACATACGCACTTCTGGGGCCCAATGGCAGCGGCAAGACTACGCTGATGAAGATGATCGCGGGTCTGACCAAGCCTACCTCGGGCGACATCCGTTTTGAGGGATTGCCGGTTGGCCCGGCAACCAAGGCGGCCATCGCCTATATGCCCACAGAAAGCTACTTCTACAACTACATGACCATCATGGATGCAGGGAAGTATTACGCAGACTTCTTCCATGACTTTGATATGGTCCGATTTGAGGAAACCCTGGTCCGGATGGAGCTGAATCCCAAGGACAAGATCCGTACCCTGTCCAGCGGTATGAACGCCAAGGTGCGTCTGGCCCTGACGCTCTCCCGTGATGCGAAGCTGATGATGTTTGACGAGCCTCTTAACGGCGTGGATATCCTGACTCGCGCACAGGTGGTCAGCGAGATCGTCCGCAACCGGCAGCAGGGGCGCTCCATGATCATTTCCACCCATTTGGTGGATGAGCTGGATCCCTATATTGATCATGCGATTTTCATGAAGTACGGCGTGATCGAACGCATGGGCAGCCGTGACGAGCTGGCCGTCGAAGGCACGCTGACGGATCTGTACCTGCGCATCTACGGCAGCCACGAGCCGGAGGAGGTGACGGTGCATGCTTAAGCTGATCAAGTACGAATTCCGCAAGGCCCTCACGGCGATGCTGGTGCTGCTGGGTATCACCGCCGGTATCGAGGCGTACTTCCTCATTGCCATGCACATGGAGAATGCCATGCATCTGATGATCTCCATTGTGATGCTGATGTGCTGTACCTATGCGGTAGCGATCTACGTGTTCATCCGCGGCGTAACGACGTACTCCGCAGAGATGAAGAACCGAAGCGCCTATCTGATCTTCATGACGCCCAATTCGGGCCTGAAGATCATGGGCTCGAAGTATCTGTACACCTTTGTCAACGGCGTACTGTTCGCGGGTGTATACGCGCTGCTTGCCTATCTGGACATCGTAATGATCCTCAAGGAAGCGGGGGAATATGAGAGCTTCGCGGCAGAGCTGAATGAATTTCTGCTGAGCTACGGGCTTCATATGGATCAGCTTGGCCTGGCCGTGCTGATCATTGTGCTGGACATCTTCCTGTCCCTGCTGTCCTTCTTTGCCATCGCGTATCTGGCCATTACCCTCAGCCACACGCTGTTCCGGGACAAAAAATGGCGAGGTGCGGCTGCGCTGGGTATCTTCTTCCTGCTGAACTGGGGCGTTCGTGAGCTGACAGGCCTGCTGCCTTCAGCCATTGATGAACTGGTCATCTACGAAAATGCTGCGACCATCCAGATTACGACCCAGTACGGTCTGACAAAGACGGCAACGCTGAACGACATCCTGACTGCGATGCTCCCCGCGATGGGCGTCAGCCTTGCAACCATCCTGATCAGCCTCTTCGGCTGTGCATGGATGCTGGATAAAAAAGTATCTCTGTAACACTCATGACTGATGACAGATAAAGGAGCGATACCCTTGCGCCACCTGATTGACATCACTGATTTTACGGTCGGAGAGATCGAGAAGGTTCTCGACCTTGCCGACAGGATGATAGCCGATCCTTCCGCTTATCGTGACAGCCTGCGGGGCCGCATTCTGGCAACGCTGTTCTTTGAGCCGAGCACCCGTACCCGACTTTCCTTTGAGTCGGCGATGCTGAGTCTGGGCGGCAGCGTGCTGGGCTTCTCCTCGGCGGACTCTTCGTCCACGGCCAAGGGTGAGAGTCTGATGGACACCATCCGCACGGTCAGCTGCTACTCGGACATCATTGCCATGCGCCATCCCAAGGAGGGTGCGCCCATGGCCGGCAGCCTCAAGTCCTTCGTGCCGATCATCAATGCGGGCGACGGCGGCCACAATCACCCCACACAGACCCTGACCGACCTGATGACCATCCGTCGCGAGAAGGGCCGTCTGAATCATATGACCGTCGGAATGTGCGGCGATCTGAAGTTTGGCCGTACGGTACACTCCCTCATCGGAGCAATGAGCCGCTACGAGGGCGTGAACTTCGTGCTGATTTCTCCGCCGGAGCTGAAGGTGCCGTCCTACATCACCGAGGAGCTTCGCCGCAAGGGGATTCCCTTCCGCGAGGTGGAGACGATGGAGGAGGTCATGCCCGAGCTGGACGTGCTCTACATGACCCGTGTGCAGAAGGAACGCTTCTTCAACGAGGCCGACTACATCCGCCTGAAGGATACCTACATCCTTGATCCTGAAAAGCTCAGGACGGCTAAGTCGGATATGTCCATCCTGCATCCGCTGCCCCGCGTGAATGAGATCTCCACGAAGGTGGATGACGATCCTCGCGCGGTGTATTTCACGCAGGTGCGCAATGGCCGCTTTGTCCGCATGGCGCTGATCAAGACGCTGCTGGAGTGGGAGGAAAACGCATGAACATCGATTCGATCTACTCGGGCATTGTGCTGGATCATATCAAGGCCGGACGCGGCATGGACGTCTACCGCTACCTGAAGCTTGATGAGCTTGATTGTCCCGTTGCCTACATCCGCAATGTGCGCTCCGGCGCCATTGGCCGCAAGGATATCATCAAGATTGACGCGGCCATCGACCTTGATCTTGATGTGCTGGGCTACATTGATCCCGGCATTACCGTCAACATCATCAAGGATGGCGTTGTCATCGAGAAGAAGAAGCTTTCCCTGCCTGAAAAGCTGGTGAATGTCATCCACTGCAAGAATCCCCGCTGCATCACGACCGTGGAATCTGCACTGGATCAGCACTTCATTCTCAAGGATCGCGAGCGCGGCGTATACCGCTGCATGTTCTGCGACGCAGAGCGTAAGTCCAAAGCGCTGCGATAAGCGAGAGTCAGCGTCCATCATGTATAAAAAGCCCGGCAATCCCGCCGCAATGGGGGACTGCCGGGCTTTAACGTATATGCTTAGCCGATGCCGCCGGTGCCGTGGCTGAGGGAGAGAATTTCCCCGGTCACGGCGTCCAGTGTGACATAGAAATTGTATTCCTCATCAGCATCCAGATAATAACCGACCTCCCACATGAGGCTGCCATTGGGGCGCAGGTAGAGGTCACACCAAAGGAAGGCGGCGCTGTTCATCTCGGCTTCGGTCAGACTGTAGGCGTTGATCAACGCTGCTTTGGAAAGGGCCCGGGCTTTTGTGCTGTCCATGGCTTCGGTACCGTCGGCGGTAACCAGCGGGTACACATATTCATCCTGCCATAGACGGGCGAGCTCAGCCGGATCGTCATTGGCAATGGCTTCATCGGACAGATAGGGGAGGCAGAAGCCATTGCGGCCAGCCGGGCCTGCATCAAGATAAGCCTGCAGCTGCTTCACTCCCCACGCAGGACTGGTCAGCGATCCTGTCTGCCACAGGGCTGGATCGAGGTCGTCATGCGTCCAGTAGGCGGATGACTTACCGTCGGTCACGATAACGGCATATGTGCCCGTCAGGGATTCGTGGATGGCGTCAGTCGTTGTGTAGGTTACGATGAACGTGTCGCCGTATTGCTCCACGTTGGTGTTGAACAGACCAAGGGTACCCCGTGTCAGGCCGTAACGGTCGGTCAATGCCTGATTTGCCTGTAGCAGCGCCTGCATTTCCGGACTGTACGCGGGCCCTTCTGCAGCCATGGCTGCGGACACGCACAGCAGCATGGCGGTCAGCAGGACGAAAACAGCCTTTTTCTTCATGATGATTCCTCCTTTTCCGGACGTGTTGTCCGTCTACATAACGAACATGGGGCAGGGAATCTTCTGGAAACGGCGGTTTACAGTTGTAACAATTGGCGGATAACGATGGTCATCTGCTCCTGTACCAGCTTCCGTGTGTTTCTGCATGTTATTCTGTGCCTCTCCTTTTCCCTGTATGATGGAATAGCAGCGGCAGCGGCTTGGGGAATCAAATGTGATTCCTGTAACATTTTCCTGTGCAGGATGGCTGAGTGCGCTTCACGGTTGAAAGCAGGCCGCGCCTTGTGGTATAATGCGGAATAAGACAGAGCCAAAGGAGGATTCCCATGAAGAAGCTGATTGCCCTGACCATCGCGATGCTGCTGATGCTGCCTGCTGCTGCGCTGGCGTTTGATACGGAGGAGCTGCTGCGGACGGAAAACTGCACAGTGTTTGAAAATCCCGGCACGCTGGATACCGTTGTCCGGCCGATGAACCAGCCCTTCATGGGCGAGATGGATGATGGCACGCTTGCCGTGTTTATTGATTATGTAGAGAAGATCGATCTGGATGTGACCCTCGTGCGGGTGATGGTTTCCATGATGATCTACGAACCGGCACAGGCGGAGGAGGTTACCTTCACCGTCGGGGGTAAGGCGTATACCTTCACGGCAGACTGCCGCCAGTCCGAGTATGACGGCGTGTATATGGATGATTACACCTTCTGTCTGACGGATGAGAGTCTGCCCTTCCTCAAGGCGCTGGCGCAGCAGAAGAAGGATGATCCGATTACCGTCTGCTTCTCCTCCGGCGGCGAACAAATGATGACGGGCCGTGTGGTCATACCCGGAGACGATGCAGCATGGATCTATGACCGATACATTGATCTGGGCGGCAAGAAGCAGTCGCTAAAGGAGCTGGACGGTATATGGCCCTGCAAGATCGAAAAGGTAAAATAACGGAATAATAAGCAGCCGCAGGGATGCAAGGCGAAGGCCTGTTCCTGCGGCTGCTGCTTGATTTCAGGTTACCTGATGCTGCCCGCTCCGCCCATCAGCGCCGTCATCTCTTCGATGCGTTCCAGCGGGAAGGGCGGGTTGCACAGCGGCTTCATGGCGATGGACATGAGCTTCATGGGATTGTCATCTGCGGCGACGCGGTTGGAGGAAATCCATCCGCAGATGCGGCAGCGATGCACGATGGCCCACTCGCCGTGCTTGCGTACCCAGACGGCGATGGGTTCCATCTGTCCGCCGCAGTCGGCCTCGCGGTCACCGGGTTCAATATCCAGGTGGAGGGAGGTCAGACAGTTGGGACAGTGGTTGCGGTGGTCGCTTCCTGCACCCTGCGGTACGCACAGACGGCCGCAGTTTTTGCAGGTGAAGCTTTCGTTGCAGGCATGATGCTTATAGTAACCTTTGTCGTATTGCTTGCGCTTGTTTTCGCGGTTCATTGATATTCTTCCTCACAATTCAATCATTCGGTGCAGCAGGTGAATGATCGTGGGAGGAATGCCGGGGGCAGACCTCCCGGTTTACGCGGTAGCCTTCTTCATACTTACACATTTTCCTTTCTGAACAGAGCTGATGGGTGCAGGTTATCCCTGCCGGCTTTATGCCGAGACGATGGTCATCCTTTCGGGCACAGATGGTGCAGTGAGGGCGTTACCCCCGCGTAGATGATGAACCAGTCCTTTCTGAAACGGAATATATGACAGGAGGAAAGTACCTCGCGGTCAGCGGAAGCAGAAACCGCGTGCGCCTGCACGAAGAGACCGTCCGGCGCAATTGCGATACGGGATTCTGAAGGGAACATGTGTCTTGTTACAGCGAAACCTCCAGCTTCACCGCACGGCCGAGGAAAGTGCACTCGTTGATCTGAGCGGTCACAGCGTCGTATTCCTTGTCGAAGGACTGAAGGATCACGGTGAAGTCTGCCAGCTTTTTGACCTTGCGCAGGTAACGGTGGCTGTTGTATTCCACCAGCATCACGGAGCCGTCAATCGGGCTGTGGGCGGGGACGATCAGAGCCAGATCACCCTGATGGATGCGGAAGCCGCGCATGCTGTCATCGGGAGCAAGGTAATAGAACACCTTGTCAGGGTTGGCGCCCTCGATTTTGCCGGACTGGATGGGCAGCAGGCGATAATCGACGGGCTTCATGACGGCGTTCATGACCGGCACGCGCTTGAGCACGCTGGTCAGGGCGTCCAGCCAGATGCTGCCGCCAACGCCCTTCTCATCGGTGGAGGCGACCACCTCGGCTTCCGGCTGAGGCTTGGGCGCAGGCCTGGCCGCGACTGTCTTGGCGACAGGGGAGGCTACTGCGGCCAGATCGACCGTCGCGGCGATATCGTCCAGAGAAAAGTCAGCCTCCGTCTGCTCACGCAGGCCGATGGCCTTCAGGATGCGGCGGGCCTGGTCATCCGCGATGATACGCGTACCGGCTTCAACGGCGACAAGGTAACTCTCTGCCACGCCGCACTTCTTTGCAACTTGCTTGGGGGTCATTTTGGCACGGAGTCGTTCCGTGCGGATCAGGTCTCCGAGTCTGCTCAAGGTCTTCGACCTCTTTCTATAGTTTAATAGGCAATCATATTGTAACGCATTTTGCTTTTATGCGCAAGTTCAATGGTTATTTTCTTTCGTCATTGCTTAGACCGATCAAGTAGTCAGCAGTTATATTGTAAAAGCGACATAGAGTAATGAGATCTTCGATCTTTAACTCTGCTCGGCCGTTTTCAATATGACTGTAGCCTTGCTGAGATTTGTTTATTACTTTTCCTACATCAGCCTGCGAAAGATCATGATCCTCGCGTACATCTCGAAGTCGTTTACGATAGTCCATCTCCATCACCTCGAGAATTATGATAACGACTCAGCTTTTGAGTATTGACAATTACTCAAAGATTGAGTATAATTGTTTTACATACATTTCCAGATGGCAATGTTGGCACTTGTTATTACGTGAGGATCGAAGGAAAGGATGGTTTCTGCATGAAACGGAAAATCGGTGCTGTTCTGCTGGTGTTGTGTATGCTGCTCGGGATTGTAAGCCCTGCATTGGCAGCGAGTGTGAAAGCGAAGAAGATATCGTTGAATAAGACGAGCGTAACCCTTACGCTGGGTACCTGTTATCAGTTGAAAGCTACAATCACCCCAACCAATACAACGAACAAGGGTGTGACCTGGAAAAGCAGTAATAGCTCGGTCGCATCTGTTTCCAGCAGCGGAATGGTTACTACCAAGAAAGCTGGTACTACTACGATTACTGCAACATCGAAATCCAACTCGAAGTTGAAAGCGACCTGCAAGATCACGGTTACTTCGCCAAAGGTGAGTAGCGTCAGCTTGAATCAGACTCGTTTGGAGCTTGTTGGAGGAAAAAGCTATACATTGAAGGCTAAGGTTTCTCCCGCAACTGCAAATCAGAGCGTAACGTGGAAAAGCAGTAATACAAAGGTGGCAACTGTTTCGTCCAAGGGTGTGGTGACTCCGAAGGGCTACGGCACAGCGATCATTTCAGCAATATCCAAGGAAGGAAATAAGATTGCAACCTGCAAGATAACTGTGCCTAAGACCAAGATATACTCAAAAAGCTACACTGTTGCTTCCGAGTGGCCGTATTACATGAAGGACAATATCTCTGTTGTTGTAGACGGGCTGACAGGAAAGATTGTTGAAAGTGATGTATACCAGAGTAAGAGGGATACGGGGTTTTTATGTTTGATCTCAAAAGATGGCACAAAGGTTCTGTATCAGTGTGCGGACTATATTACTGTTCGTACAACGTGGACTGTCAAGCTTGGCCTGTTCTGGAAGTTCACAACAGATGCTGTGACTGTTACTTCGGTGTACACCATGTATAAAGACGGACGTCTTGTTCGTGATTCCTACGTGAGGAGGTGATTATTAACGCAGCGGGGATTTGACAATACAGAGATATGCCAGATTCGCCATTGACATGCTCCCCTCCCAGTGTTATAATGGCGCTCCAAATATTGCTCGAAATCGACATCTGCCACGATGCAGCGCTGTCTGAACTGCGGGAAAGCCATCCGCATTCAGATGGCGTTTTTTCGCGTGGGGGCAGATTCCGGGCACACAAAAGGAGGGTAAAACCATGCCATTCATCGAAGCCAGGGGTCTGGGGAAGACCTATGTCCGCCATGCCGCGCCGAAAACGGGCGGGATCTCGCGCCTGTGGAAACGGGAAACGCAGCACATTCCGGCGCTGACGGACGCGAATTTCAGCATTGAGCGGGGAGAACTGGTCGGCCTGATCGGTCCCAACGGCGCGGGCAAATCGACCACGGTCAAGCTGCTCACAGGTATCCTGACGCCTACAGAGGGCACCTGCACGGTAAATGGCAGGATGCCCTGGGAGGACCGGCAGGCCTATGTACGCCATCTGGGCGCAGTGTTCGGCCAGAGGACCCAGCTGTGGTGGGATGTGCCAATCCGTGATTCCTTCCTGCTTCTGCGGGATATCTATGCCCTGGATCATGCAGTATGGCAGCGAAGGCTGGACGAGCTGATTGCAGAGCTTGATCTGGCGGATTTTCTGCATACGCCTCTGCGACAGCTGTCCCTTGGTCAGCGGATGCGGGCGGAGCTGTGCGGCTCTCTCCTGCATGAACCAGAGCTGCTGTTCCTGGATGAGCCGACGATCGGCCTTGATGCGGTGAGCAAGCTGAAGCTCCGCGCCTTCCTTAAGAAGGAGAATCATGCCCACGGCACCACCATTCTGCTGACTACCCATGACATGGAGGATATGCTGGCCTTGTGCAGCCGCGTGATGGTACTGGGGCATGGAAAACTGCTTTATGACGGAGGGCTGGATGCGCTCTTGCAGCGCTACGACACTGTGCACACGCTGCGGGTGATGTTCGAGAAAACGCCGGATCTGTCGGCTGTTCCTGCGTCAGTCACCCGCGACGGCGATGCGTACATCCTGACCTATGAGCCCGCAAAGCTTGCCACCAGCGTGCTGCTGCCGCAGGTGCTGTCAGCCGGACGGGTGCGTGAAATGACGCTGAAGGAACAGAATGTGGATGAGCTGATTGCCCGCATGTACAAGGAGATGGCGTTGTGAACAGGCTGTGGATATCGTGGAAGCCCTACCTGATGGTTTTCCGGCTGCGGGCGCTGATGGAGACGCAGTACCGTGCTGCAGCGCTTGGCGGCCTTGTGACGCAGGTGTTCTTCGGACTGGTGTATGTCTGCCTGTATACGGTGCTCTACGATGGCGCCGACGCCGCTGCTCTGCAGGATACCATCACTTATGTGTGGCTGCAGCAGATGTTTTTTCGAATGATGTTCTCCAATGATGGAGAGCTGACGAACCTGATCATGTCTGGCGGCGTGGCCTATATGATGGTGCGGCCGCTGGATCAGCACCGGTTCTGGGTGTGCAGGGATGTGGGCGGACGGCTGGTAGGCGCGGGGATGCGCATGCTCCCGATGCTGCTGGTGCAGCTGCTGCTTCCCAAGGGCTGCCGTATGGCCCTGCCGGATAGTCCGGCGGCACTGGCGCAGTTTCTGCTGTCGGTGGGGCTGGGGGCGGTATGTCTGTGCGAGCTGTCGGCCATTGTGGATGCGATCAACATGAAAACCCTTGACCGGCGCGGTATCTCCGCTATTCTGAACCTGACGATGATGACTTTTTCCGGCAATGTGATCCCGCTGACGCTGTTCCCTGATTCGGTACAGATGCTGATACGCTATCAGCCCTTTGCGCAGGCGCTGGATGCGCCCATCCGCATGTACCAGCATGCCGCGGGTCTGCCTGAGTGGCTGCTGAATGTGACTGTGCAGATTGCGTGGATTGTCGTGCTGCGGCTGCTGGGCCGATGGATGTGGCAGCAGCGGATGAACGATATGACGGTACAGGGAGGGTAAGGATGATGCGGTATGTGGTCCATTCGGTTAAGATGCTGATGAAGTCAGCGATGCAGTATCGTTCCAGCCTTCTGATGCAGGTGATCGCGCAGTTTGTAATGACTGGCGGCGAGCTGATGGCAGTTACGGTGCTGCTGAGCCGCTTTCGGGTCATTGGACACTGGGGCGCGGCGGAAATCATGTTTTTCTTTGGTGTGATGCAGTCTACCTTTGCACTGACGGAGCTGTTTGGTCGCGGGATTGCTGCGTTTCAGGGCTTCATCGGGCGAGGGGAGTTTGATTCGGTCCTCCTGCGGCCCCGGCCGCTGCTGCTGCAGGTGATGTGCAGTCAGCTTGATCCGCGGCGGCTGGGCTCGTTCATTGTGGGTCTTGCAGCGATTTGGATGGCGGCGGTGCAGCTGAAGATCGCGTGGACGGCAGCAAAGGCGCTGCTGATGGCGGAGGTTGTCGTATGCAGCGTCATGCTGCTGCTGGGCTTATTCCTGATTGAGGCTACGATGTGCTTCTTCTCTGTAAAGTCGATTGAGATGGTGAATGTGCTGACCTACGGGGGCAGGTCGACTTGTCAGTATCCTGTGGATATCTTTCCGACGCCGCTGAGGTTACTGTTTACGTATGCGGCACCGGTGGCGCTGTGCATGCACTGGCCGATAAGCTGGGTGCTGGGGCAGCCGATGGTGGTACTGGCGCAGGGATGGTACTATGTGACGCCGCTGGCGGGGTTGGTATTTTTTGCTCTGATGGCCGCCATCTGGTATGCCGGGGCCAAACACTACCGCTCAACCGGCACATGACAAGACCAGCTGGGCAAAAAATGGGTCAAGGGAGGATGTCCCTTGCGGGGTGGAGGGGCGGCGCCCCTCCCCGTCGGAGCCCTCAACACCCACAGGCGCAAAGAAACACAGCATCTTTGACGAATCTTCGATCCGTCAAACAGTTCACGTTTCCCCAAAAGGCACAGCAAACAAGCAACTCCAATCCACACCGCTCCGAAAAAGAATAAGCTGCCGAGTCCGCAAGGCAGTTACGTACTCTTCCAGCTTCCGCCCAAAAGCGCAGGGCACCATAAACACATGGCAAGAAGCCACGACATAACCACTATGAAATCCTTCACGGAGAAAAGAACATGAAAAAAGAAGAATTGACTGCCGCCCTGAAACAGATCGGACTGCAGGAAGGCATGAGCATCGAAGTGCACAGCTCTCTCAGCAGCTTCGGGCATGTCGAGGGCGGGGCAGAAACGGTCATTGATGCACTGATCGAATGCGTGGGAGAGAGCGGCAGCATCTTCATGCCCGCCATGAGGTTCAGTCCTGCCATAGCGCTGACAGAGGAAGATAAAACCATGGGAATCACCACGAAAATCAGAATCCTTCCGGAGGATGCGCCCCGTACGGCCATGGGCGTGATTGCAGATACATTCCGGCAGAGACGCGATGTGATTACAGGCGCCGGGATTATCCGCACCGCTGGTTGGGGGCGCCATGCAGAGGAAGCGGCCAAAGGCGGCCTGGATTATGTCATTCATCACGGAGGAAAGGCGCTGCTGCTGGGTGTGGATATTTACAAATTGACGGCCATGCACTATGTGGAAGACCTGCTGCCGAAAGAAATCGGGGACATTTTTGCGCCGTCAGAGGAGATGCGTATGAAATACCCTCCGGAGGAATGGCTGATTGAAGCAGGCGAGCCGCCGGTGAAGGCGTGGTACACGATTCAGGAGATGGCCTGTGAGCATGGTTTGGTCAAAGAAGGATACATCGGCTGCTGCAAATATATGTTCTTTGATATCTGGGACGTCGTGAGCATCTATGAGCGGGAGCTGGAGACAAATCCGCTGCAGCTATATGGTTTGGCCTGAACGATTCAGAAACCGCATTGAAAGGAACCCCTATGCAGATTGAAACCGAACGCCTCATCCTCCGCGAAATGACGGAGGATGATTTCGACAGCCTCTATGGCATTCTCTCTGACCCGGAAACCATGCAGCACTACCCTGAGCCCTATGACGCCGCTGGCGTTCATCGCTGGATTGCATGGACGCTGGATAACTACGCGAAACACGGCTTTGGCCTGTGGGCTGTGATGCTGAAGGAAACCGGGGAGTTCATCGGGGACTGTGGGATAACCATGCAGCCCATTCACGGGGAGTGGCTGCCGGAGATCGGCTACCACATTCATAAAAAGCACTGGCGCAAGGGCTATGCCTCTGAAGCGGCAGCAGCCTGTATCCGGATCGCATTTGAGAAGCACGGCTTTCCGGCAGTGTATTCCTATATGAAGTGCAGCAATGAAGCATCATGGCGCACTGCCATGAAGAACGGCATGCGCTTTGTGGAGGAATACGACGACCCTGTCAATACCATTACCCGCGTCTATTGCATAGACAGGGCGGCATGGCAGGCGCGGCATTCATCGGAGGTTGTGATCGACGCGTGATCTTCTTGCAGTCGATTGGATAAAAGAGTGCATAACACTGAAAATTGGGATGATTTTGTGAATTTTTATGCACTCCACCCATTGACAAGAAGACCGAATAAGCGTATAATTCGTACTGTACTTTCCAAGCACAAGAAATGGAGGAAACAAACATGAAGAAGCTGATTGCGCTTGTTCTGTCCCTGATGATGATTATGTCCTGCGCGGCTGTGCTGGCCGAGACCAAGGGTACGCTGATCATGGCGACCAACGCATCCTTCCCCCCCTATGAGTACTACGAGGGCACCGAGATTGTCGGCATCGACGTGGAGATCGCCGCTGCGGTGTCTGCGAAGCTGGGCTATGACTTCGAGGTTGCCGATATGGAGTTTGACGCCATCATCTCCGCCGTCAATGCGGGCAAGGCTGACTTCGGCCTGGCTGGCATGACCGTGACTGAGGAGCGTCTGCTGTCTGTGGACTTCTCTGACAGCTACGCCACTGGCGTGCAGGTTGTCATCGTCCGCGAGGATTCTCCCATCACCTCTGTTGAGGATCTGTTTGCTGAGGGCGCGATGCACACCATCGGCGTTCAGTTGACCACCACCGGCGACCTGTACACCACCTGGGATCTGGAGGACGCCGGTCTGGCCGTCATCAACCGCTATCCCAACGGCAATGAGGCTGTCATGGCGCTGAAAGCCGGCAAGGTCGACTGCGTGGTTATCGACAATGAGCCTGCCAAGGCATATGTTGCTGCCAACGAAGGCCTGAAGATTCTCGAGACCGAGTACGTGACCGAGAACTACGCTGCCTGCTTCAAGAAGGGCAATCCCCTGCTGGCTGAGTTCAACGCCGCGCTGCAGGAGCTGATCGCTGACGGCACCATCCCCGCCATCATCGAGAAGTACATCCCCGCCGAGGAGTAATTGCACAATGATGCAGAAGGGAGCGGTTTCCGCCGTTCCCTTCTTTCTTGAGTTTTGCGAAGCACCTGTCCCGACCCTGAGGAGGATATACGATTGAGCATCATCGGAAAGAAGCGGATCCTTGCGCTGCTGGCGGCGCTGCTGCTGATCTGCGGAGCGCTGGTTCCGGCCATCGCTGAAACGGGCAGCGCCGAGACGGATAAGCTGTACGCTGCCATCGACGAGAGCGGATACGCCTATGTTACCGCGGCGGAGGCGACGATCTTCTATGCGGACGAAAGCCTGACGGAGGAGAGCCGCTGCGGCTTCCTGCGCAAGAAGGTGACGCTGCTGGCCACATCCTATACGGCGGAAGGCGCTGTGCAGGTATGGCTGAAGCAGGGCGGCGAGGTCACGTCCGTCTATATCGACCGCGCTGCCGTGAAGAATCCGCAAAAGGAAACCAACATCGTCAATCAGGCGGAGAAGGCAGGTCTCGTGCCTGTGGAGATGGAAGTGGGCAGTGTATATGTCCACGATGCGTCTGTCAAGCCGCTGGTGAACAGCGCGTTCCAGCAGTGGTTCATCAATCTGGCGGAGGACTTCTACAAGAACATCATCGAGTATGACCGCTGGCTTCTTCTGCTGCAGGGTCTGGGCAACACGATGGTGATGACTGTCGGCGCGCTGATGATTGGCGTGGTGATTGGCATCATCATTGCTGTGACCCGCAGCGTCTGGGAAACCAACGGAGCCAAGATGCAGCCCGGTGTCGGCAAGTTCCTGCTGCGCACGCTGGATGGCTTCTTTACGGTGTATACGACGGTTTTCCGCGGTACGCCCATGATGGTGCAGCTGCTTCTGATGACCTTCGTCATCCTCAAGGGTATTCCCTATGCCATGCTGGTGGCGATTATCTCCTTTGGCCTGAATTCCGGCGCGTATGTGGCGGAAATCTTCCGCGGCGGCATCCTGTCTATCGATAAGGGGCAGATGGAAGCGGGACGCTCCATCGGCCTTACCTATGCGCAGACGATGTGGTACATTATCGCCCCGCAGGTCATTAAGAATGTGCTGCCTACGCTGGCCAATGAGTTCATTACCCTGATCAAGGAAACCTCTATCGCCGCCTATGCAGGTGTGATGGAGCTGACCATGGCGGGCAACCGAATCCGTGGCCAGACGTTCTCCGACTTCATGCCACTGATTGCCGTTGCGGTGATCTATCTGGTGATCGTTATGGTGCTGACCAAGCTGGTCGGTATTCTGGAAAGGAGGCTGCGTCAGAGTGATGCAAGATAAGACCATGACGGGCGAGGCTGTCCTTTCCGCGCAGAAAAAGAATCCGCTGATTTCTGTGCGCGACCTGAAGAAGTCCTTTGGCGATCTGCATGTGCTGCGTGGTGTGGATCAGGATATCACGACGGGCGAGAAGGTCGTGCTGCTGGGCCCCTCCGGCTCCGGCAAGACCACCATGCTCCGCTGCCTGAATCTGCTGGAGCAGCCTACCGGCGGCCAGGTCTTCTTTGAAGGGGAGGATATCACTGCCCCGGGCTGCAACATCAACAAGGTGCGTCAGCGCATGGGCATGGTGTTCCAGCAGTTCAACCTGTTCCCGCACCTGTCCATTATGAAAAACATCACCCTTGGCCCGATGAAGCTTAAGGGTATGGACAAGGATGAGGCAGAGGCGAAGGCGATCGAGCTGCTCAAGCGCGTAGGCCTTCAGGAGAAAGCAAATGCATTTCCGCGCCAGCTTTCCGGCGGCCAGCAACAGCGTATTGCCATTGTGCGTGCATTGGCGATGGATCCCAAGGTCATGCTGTTCGACGAGCCCACCAGCGCCCTTGATCCGGAGATGGTCGGCGAGGTGCTGACGGTCATGACTGATCTGGCGAAGGAAGGCATGACAATGGTCGTCGTGACGCATGAGATCGGCTTTGCGCGCTCCGTGGCCGACCACGTAATCTTCATGGATGGCGGCTACATTGTGGAGCAGGGCAAGCCGGAAGCTGTGCTGGACAATCCGCAGCAGCCCCGCACGCAAGACTTCCTGCGCAAGGTGCTCAAGTAAGGGACTTCGTCCCGTTTTTCCCCCGACTGGATGGGCTATGGAGTCGTCTTCCGCGTCCAACATTGGAAGTCGTTTGGTAAGGGACTTCGTCCCGTTTTTCCGCCCGACTGGACGGGCTGCGGAGTCGTCTTCCGCGCCCAACATTGGCAATCGCATATACAGACAGCCCCGCAGGCGTGACGTCTGCGGGGCTGCTCTGTTGAATGGATTCACTTCAGTTCAAACACCATCGTGACACTGGCCGTAACGCTCAGATCATCCGGAAGGATGACGTTGCTGGCAGCGCTGCGCTTGGCAGAGTCAAAGGATTGGGTGGCGGCATAGACAACCGTGCTGCTCTCGCTGATGGAGATTACGCCGCCGACGGTCAGCCCGGCAGCTGCGGCCAGCAGATTGGCTTTGCGGATGGCTTCCTGAACGGCAAGGCCTGCGGCTTCATCCTGCGCGGCAGAGCTGCTGGTGGACAGAAATTCGATGCTGTGGATGGTGTTCGCGCCGGCTTTGCTGGCTTCGTCGAGCACCGCGCCGATGCGGGTCATGTCCTTGAGGATGACCGTCAGCTGGTTGGATACATTGTATCCACTCTGTACGGCGACGCCCGTGGAATAATCATATTCCGCATAGACGGAGTAGTTGCTGGTGGCAACGTCCTCCTCCGCCACGCCTGCAGCAGCCAGTGCAGCGATGACGGCACGGATTGCTGCTCCGTTCTGCTCCGTGGCCGCGTCGATGGTATCCGCGCGTGTGTTCACGCCGACGGATACGCGGGCGTAATCGGCTTTCAGGGTGACGACGGCGCTGCCGGTGACCGTCAGGGTAGCCGCGTCTGCCGCGGAAAGCGAGCCTTCTGCGGCAGCAAGTGCCGGCAGGGTCAGCATCAGCAGCGCAAGAATGATGGAGAGCAGCTTGTTCATGTCATTTCCTCCTTTTGATATGGCGGATGATCAGCGTGATCAGCGCGATGGCGATTGCAGCGCCGATGAAGGGAATTGCTGCCATGAGGAATACCAGAACATCCTGCGTGAAGTCAGTCAGGATGCGGCAGCCCATGCGGATGGCTGCGGTAATGCGCTCGCTGAGAGAGACGGTTGTGTCGGTCAGAGCGGGCGTGGTTTCCTCGCGAAGGGTGATGGAAATCGTGGCGTATGTAACCTGACGGTCGGTCGCGTTCAGCGAGGACTGCAGGGTGTCGATGGTATACTGTGTATCGGCGATCTGACTTTCGAGGGCCAGCAGGTCGTTCAGGTCGGCCGATTCGGTGATCAGGGCTTGCAGACGCTCCATCAGTGCCAGCTGGGTGTCCAGACGGGCCTGGGTAT
>JAFTWV010000015.1 GCA_017465155.1 Clostridia bacterium | reverse complement strand
GAATTTATCCGTTTGCTGCGTGAGCGGCGCTTCCGCATTCCATGCACCGCACGCGTTCTTCCAAGCCGATGCGGCTGCCGCTCAACTCACAAAGGAGCAATGCGGCGACTTTGCAGAGGATTGCTTCCGCTGCAAGCGGAAATTCAGGCAATCCTCTGCAACCGGAGCCGCCCTGCTTTGCAGCCGCGCGACCAACTTCCAAGAGGACAGAGGGGGTCCGGGGGGAAGCACTTTTTTGCTTCCCCCCGGCGGCTTTGCGCCGCTTTCGACGCGCGAAAGCGGCTCCCTGCTGCATATCAATCCTGCATGGAAAAAATGCATATCCACAAAAACAAATTTACGTTTCTCGCTTTCACTCTATTTTGACAGTCTGAAGCCGTCGGTTGCTGCCGGCGGCTCTTTATATGCAGCAGAAAAGGAGACCGTGCATCTTGCACAGCCTCCCATGGATTCAATTGTCCGAGCGTTATGCGTCCATGCCCTGGTCACGGGCCTGTGCGGTGTACAGATCGTAGTAGGCGCCCTGCTTTGCCATCAGCTCATCGTGGCTGCCGGCCTCCATGATTCCGCGGTTGCCGATATACAGGATCCGGTCGCAGTTCTTGATGGTGGACAGACGGTGGGCGATGATGAAGGAGGTGCGGCCTTTGAGCAGCGCCTGAATGCCGTCCTGGAGGAGCTTCTCTGTCTTGGTGTCGATGGAGGAGGTGGCCTCATCCAGGATGAGGATGCGGGGGTCGCTCAGGAGCGTTCGGGCAAAGGCGATCAGCTGACGCTGGCCCTGAGACAGGCTGGAGCCGCGCTCATTGACAGAGGACTTGTAGCCCTGAGGCATCTCGCGGATGAAATCGTCTGCGCGCACGACTTCTGCGGCCTGACGGACTTCCTTATCCGTCGCGTCCAGACGGCCGTAGCGGATGTTGTCCATGAGTGTCCCGGTGAAGATGAAGCTGTCCTGCAGCATGATACCCAGCTGGCTGCGAAGGGAGTGAATGGTCACATCGGTGATGTCATGCTGCTGCCCATCTTCGCCCTTGAGGAGGATGCGGCCGCCGCGCAGGTTGTAGAAGCGGCACAGCAGATTCACGATGGTAGACTTGCCTGCGCCTGTGGGGCCAACCAGTGCGATGGACTCGCCTGCCTTCACATGCAGGGACAGATCCTCCAGCACGGTCTGCCCTTCCTCGTAACCGAAGTTGACGTGCTCGAAGTCTACCTCGCCGGTGATGGGCGGGAGCTCCGCAGCGCCGGGCTTATCATCCACCACGACCGGTTCGTCCATCGTCTCGAAGATGCGCTCGAGGTAGGCCATGTTGTTGACGAAGGAATTGTAGATGTTGGCAAGGTTGGTGATGGGCTGCCAGAAGCGGTTCAGGTACTGCCCCATCGCCAGGATGGTACCAAAGGCGATGATGTCGCCGCCCAGCCAGTATACGCCGGCGATGTACAGCAGCGTGAACACCGTCTGGGTTGTCAGGGCGGAGGTCAGCCACACCGTGTTGGAGATATAGACAGCGCGCATCCACACCTGACGGCAGGCAGTTGCCAGCTTCTTCATGATGGAGATGTTCACGTCCTGACGGGCAAAGATCTGCGATACGCGCACGCCGTCGATGGACTCGGCCAGGTAGGCATTGTAGTTGGAATTCTTATTGGACTGCTGCTGCCATGCCCTGCGCTGGCGGGGCTTGATGATCATGATGAAGGTCACGAAGACCGGCAGACCCGCCACAACCACTGTTGCCAGCGTGGGCTCGGTGGCATACATGAACACCACGATGAAGATCACGTTGATGATCTCCAGGATGGAGTTGATGATGCCGTTGGACAGGATGTCCGAAACGGAGTTGACGTAGTTGATCACGCGCACGAGGATCTTTCCTGCGGGGCGGCTGTCATAGTAGGAGAAGGGCAGGCGCTGCAGATGCGCAAACAGATCCTTACGGATATCGTAGATGATCTCCTGCGATACATGGGCCATCATGCGGGAACGGATCACGGTAAAGACGATGGACACCGCAATGATGCCCAGATACACCAGCGCCATGGGCAGCAGCGCATCCACCTGACGGTTGGGAACAATCACGTTGAGCACATGCTCGGTGATCTTGGGAGAGAACAGACCCGCCACGGAAGCAAAGGCGGACAGCAGCAGCGCCAGCAGCATCTTCCACTTGTGACGGCCGATGTAATGGAGAACGCGTTTCAGGTGACTTGCATCAAAGGGGCTTTCCAGGGACTCGTCCACGTCAAACTTGTTGCGTGCCATCTCACTTCACCTCCTTGTCAGAAGGGCCTTTATCAGCATCAATGCCGTTCTGCAGACAGAAGGTCTCCCAGTAGTAGCCGCGGTTTTGGAGCAGCTCCTGATGGGTGCCGCGCTCGGAGATCGCGCCGTCCTTCAGGATCAGGATCTCATCAGCATCCTTGACGGAGGAAATGCGCTGGGCGATGATGATCCTGGTACAGTCATAGGGCAGCTCGCGCAGCTGCTGCTGAATGTACTGCTCAGTCTCCATATCCACCGCGGAGGTGGTGTCGTCCATGATGAGGATACCAGGCTGGACTGCCAGCGCACGAGCCAGTGCAATACGCTGCTTCTGGCCGCCGGAGAGACCCACGCCGCGCTCGCCGACGATCGTGTCGTAGCCGTCGCTCAGCTTCTCGATGAAGTCCCCTGCCGCAGCACGGCGGGCGAAATCGCGCACCTGCTCCTCGGTCAGCTCCTGATCGCCGAAGGCAATATTGCCCTCCACGGTGTCAGAGAAGAGGAACACATCCTGGGTCGCCGTACCGATGCCATCCCGCAGCTGCTGGAGCTTCCAGCGCTTGATGGGGCAGCCGTCCACCAGGATCTCGCCGTTCTTGACCTCGTAACAGCGGGCCAGCAGCTGGATGATGGTGGTTTTACCGGAACCGGTGGGGCCCATGATGGCCAGCGTCTTGCCGGGCTCGACCTTGAAGCTCACGTCCCTGAGGACGGTCGTGCTGTCGTGGTTGAAGCTCACATTGCGGAACTCGATGCCGCCCTGAACGCGCTCATGATCCACAGCGTCCGGCGCGTCTACGATATCCGCCCTGGACATCTCCAGCTCCATCACCTTGTTGGAGCAGGTGATGAAACGCTGCCAGTCGTTGAGCAGGTTGCCCAGCTGACGCATGGGCACGCTCAGCGCCCAGCTCAGGCTGGTGAACACCGTCAGATCACCCGCGGTCATCTCGCCCTGGATCATCAGGTAGCCGCCGAAGAAAACGGTGATGAGGGTCATGGCATTGGCCAGAATTTCGATGAGGGGGAAGAATGTCAGCCAGCGCTTGTTGATGGCCAGATGGGCGTCACGGAAGGCGGCGGAGCGCTTGTCGAAGGCTTCCTTCTCGTGCTCCTCACGGGCGAAGGCCTTGATGACGCGGTTGGCTGCGATGTTCTCCTGCGCCGCCGCATTCATCTCGCTCTGGCGCTCGCGCATGGCCATGAAAAGCTTGCGCGAACCCTTCGAATATACCTTGGTGATCAGCATCAGCATGGGCGTGACGCACACCAGCAGCAGCGCCAGCTTCCAGTTGATCCAGAACAGGTAGATGGACGTGGACAGGAACATGACCACGCTGTCGATGGCGGAATAGTCGATAAAGCTCAGGAAATGACGGCACCAGTCCGTATCGGCGGACATGCGGGTCATCAGATCGCCGGTACGATGCCGGTCGAAAAAGCGGGTATCCTGATGCTGCAGGCGGGTGAACAGCCGCACACGCAGGTTGAAGATCACGTTCTGACTGCCTTTTTCCAGCAAAATGATCATCAGGTAGCGCAGCGCTTCCCGGAAGACCCGTACCGCCAGCATGGTGAAGAGGATTCCCAGAAGCGGGTCAGGGTTCTGCGCAATGATCACGTCATCCACCAGCTGCTTCTGCAGTGTGGGGTTGATCAGCAGCATCAGCGAGGTGACAGCGCTGATGCACAGGGCTATGATGTGCCACTTGTGGTACTTTTTGTCCATGATGGACCATAGCCATTTGATGTTTTCCATGGCAGCTCTTTTCCTCCGTAAGGTCCGTCGTGAGCACTTGGGAACGGGGGTATGATTTCGCGGGTAGTATAGCATGGAAACGTTGCGTACGCGACGGCTTAAATGGTATCCTTCCGGTCAAATTGGACAAAACAGATGTTCTTTTATAACAACCGGGAGGCGATCTTCTTTGTGACGTAGCAGGCGATGCGCTCCTTCCACTCCTCGTCGGGATGTACCTCGCCGTGATCCTTCGCCACCGTGCGGTCAAAGCCGCTCTCCATGAAGCTGTCGATACATTCTGCGCCGCACAGACGGCATACGTCTGTTACCAGCCGCCGCTTGAGCAGACCGGAGTCGTGGGACATGTGCGGCAGATCGGTATACGTCTGCAGTGGTGTGGCGACGAAGATGCGCGCGCCGGGACAGGCGGCTTGCAGCGTCTCGATAGCCCAGCGCAGGGCGGAGGCGAGGCTGTTGCGTGTCAGGTGCGCGTAGGACTGGCGGGCCACAGTCTCAAAATCATCCGTGACGGCGTTATAGGGTTGGTTGCCGTCGTTGGTGGAAATGGCGATGTAGATCACATCCGGGCAGGGCAGCGTTCCGGTGCCAAGGCCAACGGAAGGGTTCAGCGCATAATCCGCACCATCTGCCGTCCAGCGGATGATCTCCCCGGCTGGAGTGATGGATTGCAGCACGCGCCGCACCTGATTGGACAATACATTGTCGGCGGTATTGGTGTTTGGCGGTTCAATGAGGGTGATGGGGGTGATGTTCACATCGCCGTCGTGCCAGTCGGTGCAGGTGGCATAGCCGCAGGCAGCGTTGAGCAGATGTGCAGCGTGCAGCTTGCGGGCCACGACGGTGCCGATGCCTGTTACCTGATCGCTGGTGATGCTGTCGCCAAGGCAGCAGAAGGTCATGGGCGGCATGGGGATACCTCCTTGTTCAGCAGCGCCTCAAGGGCTGATTTCGCGAACATGATAGCACTTTTAGCCGGGACATGCAATCCACCGGAAGGAACATTATGCACGGAATTATTCATCTGCAGATTAAATCCGGTGAAGCAGCAGAACCTGCCGCCTCCGGCAGACGTCGCTGCCGGTGCAGATTGTGCTGTTCCCCTTGTGCTGCAGCTGATATGATGCTATAATAAGCAAACGGATGTTCTTTTTTGGAGGTAAGCAGGATGATTATCCAGACGGGGCTGCGTACGGATATTCCAGCCTTTTACACGCCATGGTTTCTCCGCCGGCTGCAGGAGGGCTATGTCCTTGTCAGGAGCCCCTATAACCCGACGCTCGTCACACGCTATCGTCTTTCGCCGGAGGTTGTGGATTGCATCGGCTTTTGCACCAAGAATCCTGCGCCCATGCTATCCCACATGGACGCGCTTGCTCCCTATGGTCAGTACTGGTTCGTGACCATCACGCCATACGGCCGGGACATTGAGCCGAATGTCCCGCCCAGGGAGCAGGTGATGGCCGATTTCCGCCGTTTGTCCGACGCCGTTGGGCCCGCCTGCACTGCATGGAGGTATGATCCCATCCTGCTGACGGAAGCATACACGGTGGAGCGCCATCTGTCCGAATTTGCGTCCATGTGCAAAGCACTGGAGGGCGCAACGCATGTCTGTGTGATCAGCTTCATTGATCTGTATGCCAAGGTGAAGCGGAATTTCCCGGAGGTCAGGGCTGTCAGCCGGGAGGAGCAGCATCTGCTGGCCCGGGAAATGGCCGCCATTGCAGCCAGGCACGATATCCGCATCCGTGCCTGTCATGAGGATAATGCGCTGACGGCATATGGGGTGGACTGCACCGGCTGCATGACCCTTGCGGTGTATGAGACGGCGCTGCAATGCCGCCTGAACGCTCCGAAGCAGCGTGCTGCCGTGCGCGGCTGTGCCTGCCATTTGACCTGCGATATCGGAGCCTACAACACCTGCGCCCATCTGTGCCGCTACTGCTATGCCAACCACGATGCAGCGTCCGTGCGGCGGGCGATGGCAGAGCATGATCCGGCGTCGCCTCTCCTGACGGGACATGTGCAGCCCGGAGACCGCATTCACGATGCCCGGCAGGAGCGATGGCGGGACGGGCAGATCAGCATGCTTGGGGAAAATCTGCATCTGTGAAAAAATTATCAAAAAGCAATTGTCAGGAACATCGCAGCCTGATATAATGGACGTGTTGGCGTAAAATGCGCCTGAAAAGACACATGTGCACAAGGAGGAATTCCCATGCTGAAGAATAAGGTTGCCATCGTCACCGGCGGTACGCGCGGCATCGGTTATGCGATTGTGAAGAAGTATCTGGAGAACGGTGCGACGGTCGTGCTGCTGGGCTCCCGTCAGGAGACGGTGGATAAGGCGCTTGCATCCCTGAAGGCCGAGAATCCGGACTGGCCTGTGGAGGGCGCCTGCCCCGATCTGGGCGATGCTGCTGCTGTGGAAGCCACTGTCAACGCTGTGGCCGAGAAGTATGGCCGTCTGGATATCCTGGTCAACAACGCCGGCATCTCCGACAGTATGCCTACCGATAAGGTGTCTGCTGAGCACTTCGACAAGGTCATCAAGCTGAACGTCAACTCCGTGATGTATGCCATCATGCCTGCCGTGAAGGTCATGAAGCAGCAGCACAGCGGCGTGATCATCAATACGTCCTCCATGGTGTCCATCTCCGGCCAGAAGAGCGGCGTGGCGTATCCTGCCTCGAAGTTCGCGGTGAACGGCCTGACCCTGTCCCTTGCCCGTGAGCTGGGCCCGGATGGCATCCGTGTCAACGCTGTGGCGCCTGGCATCACCAGCACCGACATGGTCGCTGCCCTGCCCGAGCAGATGATTCAGCCCATGATCAATGCCATCCCGCTGCGCCGCATTGGTACTCCCGAGGACATGGCCAACGCCTTCCTGTTCCTCGCCAGCGACATGGCTTCCTACGTTACCGGTGAAGTGCTCTCCGTTGACGGCGCGATGCGCTCCTGATTGCAGCACAGTAAAATGGCCCCGCAGTATGTATGATGTAAAGGAAGGAGTTATCCTTCGTATTACGTCATGACGGCAGCTGATTTATGGCAAACAATCGAAACAAACCGAAACCGCAAGTCCTGACTGGCTTGCGGTTTTGTACTGCTATGATAGAGTGAAAGCGATAAACGTGAATTTGGCGGGTAGTAACATGATCGAGTAGCCACCATATCCAACTTCGCAACACTCAGCCCCTTTCGTAACACCCCCGCCCGGCCGCAAAGGAGCGCGGAGTTCCGGCCGCGCCGCGACGCCGAAGGG
>JAFTWV010000127.1 GCA_017465155.1 Clostridia bacterium | reverse complement strand
TCCCACTTGTTCACAACGACCACGACAGCCTTGCCTTCCTCACGGATGAGACCGGCAATCTTGGTATCCTGCTCAGTAACGCCGTCCTGCGCGTCGATGAGCAGCAGCGCCACGTCGCAGCGGCGGATGGCAGCGATGGAACGCAGGACGCTGTAGCGCTCGAGGCTCTCATCCTCAATGACGCGCTTGCGGCGAATGCCGGCGGTGTCGATGATGTTATATTCCGTGCCGTTGCAGGTGAAGCGGGTGTCGATGGCGTCACGGGTGGTACCGGCGATGTCGGAAACCATGGTGCGTTCCTGTCCCAGGAGCTTGTTCACCAGCGAGGACTTGCCTACATTCGGGCGGCCAACGACCGCCAGCTGCAGAACGTGCGCTTCATCCTCCATTTCATCAGCAGAGGGCGGGGGCAGCTGCTCGCAGATGGCCTGCAGCAGATCACCGAGACCCATCATGTTTGCTGCGCTGATACCGATGGGGTCGCCCAGACCCAGCTCATAGAACTCATAGATGTTGTCGGCCATGGTGATATGGTCAACCTTGTTGACGACCAGCAGCAGAGGCTTCTTGGTCTTGCGCAGGAGGTTTGCAACCTCGCGGTCGTCGTCGGTCAGGCCGTCGCGGCCGTCGCAGAAGAAGCAGATGACATCTGCTGTATCCATGGCGATCTCCGCCTGATGGCGCATCTGGGAGAGCAGCACATCCTCGCTGCGGGGATCAATGCCGCCGGTATCAATCATGGTGAAGCGGCGATTCTGCCATTCCACGTCGCAGTAGATGCGGTCGCGCGTCACGCCGGGGGTATCTTCGACGATGGAGATCCTTTTGCCGGTGATGCGGTTGAAAAAGGTTGATTTGCCAACGTTGGGACGGCCCACAATGGCAACAAGAGGCTTAGCCATGAGTACATTCCTCCAATCCGGAAATTGCGCGCCAGAAGCCTTCACCGCTGTTTTCGGTGATATGAAGCGGTGCGGGCAGCGCATTGCGCACCTCTTCGACGGTCATGTCGTCAAGGAACATATCGCCTTCGGCACGGATCATGCTTCGGACGATGAGAATCTCGTCCGCGACCACGTTCCTGCACTGGTCAACGAGGTCGCCGCCTGTGATCAGGCCGGCAACGGTGACCGATTCGCCGAAGAAACTATTGATGATGGGCCGAACCTCGACGGTCGTGCCGCTGGGGGCATACTGATCTGCCAGCTCTTGCAGAAAAGGAGCGATAGAGGTGCCTGTTGCAATCACAAGATGGCGTGGGGGCGTCTGAGCAACAGGATAATCCTCTGCCGCATAGCGCAGGTCGGTTTCAAACATTCTCAGCATGCCTACCCCGTTTTCGATCTGCGGGTAATCCTCATATTCCTGATCCTCGGGCAGGGGAAGACCGCTGAGGCAATAGAACTCGTCAGCCGGGAAGACAAAGCGGGTGTCAAGCTCCTTCAGGAAACGCCGCTGCATCGGTTCAACGCTGCGGATCAAATCAGCCGCCATGTCCTTGTCATATGGCTTGATGCAGGGAAGGCCCTCGCGGAACTTCGTCAGCCCGATGGGTACCAGCGCAACGGATTGCGCAGCCGGGGCCAGCGTTGCCAGATCCTCCAGCGTACGCATGAGGATATCGCCGTCGTTCCACCCCGGGCACAGCACCACCTGACAATGGAACCGGATGCCGTTGTCCTTCAGTAGCCGGAGCCTGTCCATGATCAGCGCGGCGCTCGGGTTTCGCAGGAGCTTCACGCGCATGTCAGGATCGGTACACTGTACGGAAATGAACAGCGGACTGACCTTGCGGCGGATGATGCGGTCCAGCTCCTTGTCATCAATGTTGGTCATGGTGATATAGTTGCCCATCATCAATGAGAGCCGCCAGTCGTCATCCTTTACGTAAAGCGTTTTTCGCATGCCGGGCGGCATCTGATCGATGAAGCAGAAGATGCAGTGGTTGCGGCAGGGACGGGGCTTGGAAACGATGGTCTGATCCAGTGTCACGCCCAGCGGCTCCCAGTCCTCCTTGCGGACATGGAACACCTTTTGCGTGCCGTCCTTTCGGGTGACAAGCATATCGAAGCGCTCTTGAGCAGTCAGCGCCTGATAGTCGATCTGGTCGATGATGGGCTCGCCTGCGATGGCTTCCAGCAGGTCGCCCTCGACAAGCCCCAGCCTGTCGGCGATGGAGCCCGGCTGTACGTGAGTGATAGCAGTGGACATAGCACGGCGCCTCCTTTGGCCGTCGGGTGGTGCTTGCAACAAAAACAAGCGATGCGCATAATATGCGTATCATACATTATTATGCCTAAGTAACGCCCAAAAGTCAAGAAAATCCCGCATGGAATCCCTTTGAAGCAGAAAATATCTGCTGCCACTTTCATCCCTCATGCATGAAGCGGATTACACCGCGCATGCTAACCTCCAAAGGGGGATGAGACCATGGCGACATATCGCATCCGGCATTGCGAGCGGCTATCGGGTGAGGTCAGCATCCATGCGGCAAAGAACGCTGTGCTGCCGCTGATGTGCGCGGGTTTGCTGACACGGGAGCCGGTGACCATTGAGCATGTGCCGGAGCTGACGGACGTACATACGCTGCTGGAGATTCTGACAGATTGCGGCGCATGTGTCAGGCGGGACGGCGATCGTCATGCGCCTGTGTCAACGCTGACGCTGTGGTCGGATGATCCGCATTCGCCCACCAGCTCTGATCTGCTGAGCAGAATGAGAGCGTCAGTGCTGGTGATGGGGCCGCTGCTGGCCCGGACGGGGTACGCGCGCGTGGCACTGCCGGGAGGATGCGCCATTGGGCAGCGGCCGATTGATCTGCATATCAAGGGCATGCAGGCGCTTGGCGCTGAGGTGCAGCTTACACCTGGTTCCGTTACGCTGCAGGGAAGGCTCCGCGGCGGCAATGTGTATCTGGACTTTCCAAGCGTTGGCGCGACGGAGAATATCATTCTGGCGGCTGTGCTGTGCAAGGGCACAACACGGATCGAAAATGCAGCCAAGGAGCCGGAAATCATTGATCTGTGCACCTTCCTCAATGCGATGGGGGCGCATATCAGCGGCGGAGGCACCGGTACTATCATCATTGAGGGACGTGAGGCGCTCCATGGCTGTACGCACAGGCCCATACCTGACCGCATTGAAGCCGGGACCATCCTGTGCGCGTCTGCCATGACGGAAGGGAGTGTGCTGCTGCGCGGAGTGCGGGCGGATCATATGCGGGCGGTGCTTTTCAAACTGTCAGAAACGGGCGTGACGCTGCGTGAATCGCCGGCGGGGCTGCGTCTGACAGGCCGCGCCAGCCAGCCTGTGCAGGTGCGTACATTAGCGTATCCGGGATTTCCGACGGACATGCAGGCTCCGATGATGGCGCTTGCCCTCAGGCTGCGGGGAACATCGGTATTTCTGGAAACCGTGTTTGAGAATCGATTCATGCATGCACGGGAAATGGCCCGGCTTGGCGCGAGCATCCGTATAGAGGACCGCATCGCGCTTGTCAACGGTGGACGCATCCTTGCCGGTACTGCCGTAACCAGCACGGATCTTCGCGGCGGTGCTGCGATGATGCTGGCAGGTCTTGCAGCGGAAGGGGAGACGATTCTGCGCGATCCCTGCGGACACATTGCCCGCGGATATGAGGATCTCCCCGGTATGCTCAATGCGCTGGGAGCCGTTATCACCGTGGAAGAAACGACTGACAGTTAAGTTTGGTAAGGCAAAATAACACCTGCAATCCTTTGACATCATTCAGGAATGGTGCTATCCTGAATATGAATGATTGGAGGTGTATTTCCCGTTGGCACGTAAAGATGTAGATATGACACAGGGCAATATCCTGAAGCATTACCTGTCCTTTGCTGCGCCGCTGGCGCTCGGCCTTCTTTTTCAGCAGCTGTATAATACGGTCGATGCGGCGGTGATCGGCAACTTTGGGCCGGAGAATGCGCTTGGCGCAGTAACCTCCACAGGCAGCATCGTCAACATGCTTATCGGCGTTTTTAACGGTTTGTCACTGGGTACGGGCGTGGTGCTCAGTCAGGCCTACGGCGCGCATGATGAAAAGCGAATCGGCAAGGTTGTCCATACGACCATCATGGCTACGCTGATCCTGTGCGTCATCGCGACGGTGCTGGGGTTGGCGATTGTCAAGCCGGCGCTGATGCTGATGAAAACGCCCGAGGCCATTATGGACATGTCCTCGACCTATCTGACAACATATTTTGCAGGCATCTCCGGTCTGCTGATCTATAACATGGGCAGCGCGATTCTGCGTGCTGTGGGCGATTCAAAGCGGCCGCTGTATTTCCTGATCTTCTCTGCGCTGCTCAATACGGTGCTGGACCTGGTTTTGGTGCTTGTATTCGATATGGGCGTATTCGGTGTAGCGCTGGCAACGGTAATCGCTCAGGCGGCTTCGGCGGCGCTTGTGCTGTATGTGCTGCTTCGGGAGCCTCAGGCCTATGGGCTGCGGCTGAAGGAGCTGCGGATTGACAAAGCGGAGTTCAGCGCCATTTTCAATCTGGGACTGCCCTCCAGCGTCCAGCAGGGACTGACCAGCTTTTCCAATGTGTTTGTGATGAGCTACGTTAATGAGTTCGGCGAATACTGCACCAGTGGCTGGGGCGCTTACAACAAGCTGGACATGTTCCTGATGGTGCCGGTTATGGCCATTGCGCAGGCCTCAACCACCTTTGTCGGGCAGAACTGGGGCGCACACCAGCCTGAACGCGCCAAGCGGGGTGTTCGCTATGGCGTGTGGATGTCGCTGGCGTGCCTGATTACCCTTGCGGCAGTCATGTTGATCTTTGCCAATCCGCTGCTGCATCTGATCACCCGCAATCCCAATGAAATCGCATATGGAGAGCGGTTTATCCGCATCATTACGCCCTTTTATGTGACCATCTGCTTCAATCAGCTTTATGCAGGAGCGCTGCGCGGCATCGGCAGTGCGCGTACGCCCATGTTCATCTTCCTGAGCTCCTTTGTGGTGTTCCGCCAGGTTTATCTGGCCTTCACAAACCTGCTGGTCCGGCTGGAGGTGATCGCCCATCTGTCCGATCAGCATTTCTTCCTGATGGCGCTGGCCTTCCCGATGGGCTGGATGCTGGCGTCTGTGCTGCTGATCATATTCTATCGGCGCAGCAAGCTGTTCAGGGGAGAATACGACGCGAAGACAGCGTAAAACATAACATGGTTTCCCCTGTGCCGGATTTGCGGTACATAACCGCGGGCGATCCGGATATACTGGCGAAAATGGCGGATGTCCGCAAGATCACACAGAGCTGTTGCGAACCTTGCGGACATTCCGATTCATCAGATGCCTGCCCAGATTCCGGTACAGGAAGCGCTTCAAGGCAGACATATCCTGATGATGAGCCTGAAGGAGCTCGTCCGGCGAATCATATGCGCCGAAGTCCTGCGTGATCCCCTTGCTCTGGATATAGGTGCTGTTACCGTTCCAATCAACAATGGGATGCTGAAAATCAGCAACGGCGACGCCATACCCGCAGAATGCGCCTGTACAGTCTGCATAGAGCTGCTGCAGGCTGGTCAGGTATACCATGTCCAGAATGAAGCCCTCCAGCTCATACCATTGGCCGTTATAAAGCACCTCGACCCAGCTATGAAAGATGTGCACCGGTGCATTTGTGTATACGAAGCCGGTCATTGCGCCCTTTTGCAGCTTCTTGTCAATGGTGAAGCCATGTACCCGGCAGGGGATTCCGACGCAGCGCAGCAGAGCCATGAAAAGCGTACCTTTGGTGTTGCACTGGCCGTACCCGTCACGTAAAACCTGTGAGGCAGGGATGTTGTCGTCAACGTTGTAGCCGAACTCGATTTCGTCCCGGACGTAGTTGTAGATTTCCTTGATCTGCTGAAAAGCGTCAAGCTTGCGCCAGCCACGCTGTTCAACCAGCGCCTGTATGGCAGGATCGAGATAGTCCAGCATCGCGGTCGCCTTGAGCAAATGTTCCATGATCATACCTCCCCAAATGATGGTGCGGCAGCAGCTGTATCAGAAACCGTTAAACAGCAGCAGCCCCCTTGGTTTATCTGCGTCATCGTCATGATAAACCAAAGGGGCTGATTTTGCTTTCAAAATTCTGCTGTTTTGCGTTTTTTCAATACATCACTGACGGAAATGCCCGTGAGTTTCTTGCAGGTGTAGGCGAGGTGAGCGGAGCTGGCAAACCCGCTTTCATGCGCTGAGCGGGTAAGCTTTTCTCCGGAAGTGATGCAGCGGTAGGCCCGTTCCAGCCTTTGGATCACCAAATAGCTCTTGAGGGAAATGCCGGCGCTTTCCTTGAACAGATGCGTCAGCCGGCTTTCGGAAAGGTACATGCTTGCTGCGATCTCCCGGACGCTGCAAGCCAGCCATTGACCTGAAATGATATTCTCAATCAGCTGTTGGATGCGCCCATCCAGCATGCTGTCCGGTTCGGAGAAAAGACCAAGCTGTGCCAGAAAATCTTCCACGATCTGAATGATCTGGTCATCAGGCACGCTGTTCAGGCGATCAGCTGGCGGGTACTCCGGCAGCTGGATGCTGAAACAGGAGCTGCCCTGTAAGTACCTGTTTTGAAGGAGCTCTGCCAGATGGCTGGTGGGATCAATCAGCAGAAAAAAGGAAATCGCGTTTCCTGCCGGGACTGCGTGCAGTACATTCGGCCCGGTCATGATGCAGCTTCCCTGAACAACTTGATGCTCCGTACTGATCCTGCATCCGGCAGCGTTGTAAAAAAGGTGGAGGAATGGATGCTTGTGCACAGCTGTTGATTCAAAGGACGGCAGGACAATGATATAGGTTTTCTGAAAGATAATCCGGCTCATGCGGCGCTCTCCGATGCATTGGTGATGCGGTTGTACGACTTCTGGATCAGAGGGGTGAGATCAGCTCTCAGTCTTCTGGGCCTGAATCTGCTCCCATTTTTCCTGCAGAAAAAGCCAGCGTTCAGTCGCTTCGTCAAGCTTTTGCTGGGTTTCGGTTTGCAGCGCCATCAGCTCGCTGACCTTTACATAGTCGGCGGCATTCTTGTCGATATCGGCGGCGAGGGCTTCCAGCTGCTCCTCCAGCTGCATGACGGTATCCTCGATGGTTTCAAAATCACGCTGCTCTTTGTAGGAGAATTTCAGTGCGGAATGCTGACGGCGGGATTGGGGCGCAGCAGACGGAACGTCCTGCACTTTTGCAGGGAGTACGGCAGACTCCCGAGCTTCCTTGGCGTCAAGGTAGCTCTGATACCCGCCGATATAGGGTACCATCTGCATGTCCTCCACGGCGAACAGATGCGTCGTGATCCGGTCAAGGAAGTAACGGTCGTGGCTGACGGCGACAATTGCGCCCTGGAAGCTGTCCAGATAGTCCTCCAGAACGTTCAGTGTTTCAAGGTCAAGGTCGTTTGTCGGCTCGTCGAGTATGAGAACGTTCGGCGCTGCCATCAGAATCCGCAGCAGATACAGTCTGCGCATCTCACCGCCGGAAAGGCTGGCAACCTTCTGGTACTGCATACTGCTGGGAAAAAGGAAGGTTTCGGCCATCTGGGAGGCGGATTGGCTGCCGTCGGGTGTATACACATGAGCGGCGACGTCGCGGATGGCATCGATGATCCGAGCGTCAGGATCAAGGGGCGGACAGTGCTGCGAGAAATAACCGATGCGGACCGTCTCGCCCTGTTCAATTGTACCGCCGGCGGGAGGGAGTTCACCGCACAGCGTGCGTAGAAGTGTGGTTTTGCCGGCGCCGTTGCTGCCGATAATCCCCATCCTGTCATCCCGCAGCAGTGTGTAGGAGAAATCCCGGATCAGGTCAGTGCCGCCAATGGCCACATCCAGATGATTCCAGGAAATGATCTTCTTGCCCAAGCGGCTGGCGACGGATCGGACAGACAGCTCTGCTTCCGGAGGCGCTTCCTTCACAGCCTCCGCAACGGCTTCAAAGCGCTGGATGCGGCCCTTTGCCTTGGTGGAACGTGCGGGGGCGCCGCGTCTGATCCACGCCAGCTCCTTGCGGTACAGCGATTTGTTCTTGCGCAGGGTAGCAGCCTGCATCTCTTCTCGCTGGGCACGTTCCTCCAGATAGCCGGAGTAAGCGCAGTTGTACACATCAACCTTTCCATCGCCCACATGGAAAATGCGGCCGAAAGCGCGTTCCAGCAGGTAGCGGTCATGTGTGACGACGATCAGCGTACCCTTTCGGGCCAGCAGGCGATCCTCCAGCCACTGGGCCATGTCAAGGTCGATGTGGTTGGTTGGCTCATCCAGCAGGAGAACGTCGCTCTCCCTGCATAGAACGCCTGCCAGCGCAACCCGCATCCGCTGTCCGCCAGAAAGCTCGCTGACCGGCTGATTCAGGTCGGTAAAGCCGAGCTGGGTCAGGATTGTCTGGGCCTCGTAAGCTGCGGTGGAGGTGTCCTCGCCGTGGCGGGCAGGAAGATAGGTCAAGGCGGCCTGCGTGATGGTATCTTGCGGATTCAGCTGCGGTGTTTGCGGAAGATAGGCGACGGACATGTTCCTGCGAACCGTGATGCTGCCGTTGTCCGGCTCCTCAAGACCTGCCAGCAGGCGCAGAAATGTGCTTTTGCCTGAACCGTTGCGGCCGACAACGCCGATCCGGTCGCCGTCGGAAATGGTCAGGCTTGCGTTGTTGAACAGCTCCTTTTCGCTGTAGAAGATGGTTACGTCATTGAATGTATAGGCACAGGCCATGTGATCAGCCCCTTTCGTTGCATCCCTGTGATTATATCATACCCAGACCAGCCGGGCAACGGGGAAAGACGGAAATATCTGCCCGGACGGCAGCAGAATCGGCGAAATTGATGTGTCCGATGCTGAAAACATACGTTGACCGCAGGGCAAAATCATTGTACAATAGAACCACAAATCGTTGCGAAAGGCGGCATAATCATGGATTTGTTTGACCTGATCGGCCCGGTCATGATCGGACCGAGCAGCTCGCATACAGCAGGTGCTGCGCGCATTGGCCTGACGGCACGGATGCTGATGGGCGAGGAAATCGTCCGTGCGGAGATTGGCCTGCACGGCTCCTTCTCCAAAACCTACCGCGGCCACGGGACGGATCGCGCTATTGTCGGCGGCCTGATGGGCATGAACGTCGATGACGAGCGTTTGCGCGATTCGCTGACACTGGCCCGTGAAGCTGGACTGAGCGTCAATTTCCAGCAGATCGTAATCCGCGGCGCGCATCCCAATACGGTAAGGCTGATGACGACAGGCGCATCTGGACGCGTGCTTACGCTGGAGGCAGCGTCCGTTGGCGGCGGCAACATCGAGGTGCACAAGATTGACGGCCTCGGCGTGAACTTTACCGGCAAGGAGAATACGCTGATTATCCGGCATGCAGATACGCCCGGCGCGATTGCGGCAGTGACAGGAACCATTGCCAGCAAGCGGATCAACATTGCCAACATGCAGGGCTATCGTCGTCAGGCTGGCGGAGACGCCATGATGGTGATCGAACTGGACACGATCCCCGATGAAGAGATCGTCGACATGATCCGCGCGATGCCTGATGTACAGGGTGTTACCTTCCTTGCGCGCAGGAGTGATGTTTGAAGAGCATGCTCCGCGCGGTGGAGAGGCTGATATGGCCGCGAGGCCTGCAGTGCCTGTGCTGCGGCATGAACAGCGGCGGCGCTCTGCTGTGCAGCGAATGCAAAGAAGAGCTTGATTCGCTGCAGCTGCAAAGGCAGGAGCCTGACGGCTGTGCAGTATGGCGGTATGCAGGCTGTGCAAGGACGTTGGTGACGGAACTGAAGCTTGGCTGCATCGGCGCCTGCGCTGAAGTGCTTGCAAAGGAAATGGCTGCGTTTGTGCTGCAAATGCAGCTGCCGGAGGATGTGCGGCTCACATGGGTTACAATGACTGACAAACGCAGGCGTGAACGCGGAATTGATCATGGGCGGATACTGTGCAGACTGGTTGCGGAAAAAACAGGCCTTCCGTACGAACAGCTGCTTATCAGGACGGGCAAGGTACATACGCAGCGCGGGCTTTCCCGGACGGAGCGTCTTAACAATCTGGATGGCACGTTCCGATGCAGCCGGAGGATCCAGGGAACCGTGCTGCTGATTGACGACGTGATTACGACAGGCGCTACTGCTCGTATCTGTACGCAGGCGCTGCTGAAGGCCGGTGCGGCGCGCGTGATGGTGCTGAGTGCAACAAGGGTCGTGCTGGATGATGATAAAGATATGAAAGGTTGATATGCTTTATGGATTATATGCTGCGAGAATGGGTGCAGCTTGCGCGCCATGAGAAATCCATCGCCCATGTAGCGGTGATGGTGCAGGCGCAGGAAAGCGGCGTGACGCCTGAGGTAGTGCGCGAGACAATGCGCCATCATCTGCAGTGCATGAAGGAATCTGTGCAAAATGGTCTGGATGAACGGCTGCGCTCCGTGACCGGGCTGACGGGCGGGCAGGCGGCCATGCTGCTTTCCTGGCTGAAAGGCGGCAGATGCCTGTGCGGCTCTCTGCTGGGGAAGGCAGAGGCATATGCGCTGGCGACGGCGGAATGCAATGCGTGCATGGGTAAGATTGTTGCTGCGCCCACGGCCGGCGCATGCGGTATCCTGCCCGGTGCGATCCTTGCGATGATGGAGGAACGCGGCGTGACGGAGGAACAGGCGGTTGACGCGCTGTTTGTGGCGGCAGCAGTCGGGCAGTCCATCGCGACGCAATCCAGCATCTCCGGTGCGGAGGGCGGATGTCAGGCTGAATGCGGTGCTGCAGCTGCGATGGCGGCAGCGGCGCTGACCTTCCTGGAGGGCGGTAAGCCTCAGCAGTGTGCCGATGCGGCGGCTTTTGCGCTGATGAATCTGTTGGGTCTTGTATGCGATCCGGTAGGCGGTCTGGTGGAGGTTCCATGCGTGTATCGCAATGTGGGCTCCTCCGGCGTGGCCTTTACAGCGGCAGATATGGTGCTTTCGGGGATTCGATGCCCCATTGAGCCGGATGAGGTCATCCTTGCGATGAAGGAGGTCGGTGATGCTCTGCCTGCCAGCCTGCGCGAAACAGGCGAGGGCGGCTGTGCAGCATGCGAGAGCATCCGCGCCCGGCTGCAGATGATGCAGGGACGGATGTAACAGGCCCTGCGCTGCGTCAGGATAAGGAGGCTTTGTATGCAGTACCGGAGGCTTTCCAGCCCTGATGTGACGGGAATGTTCCCACGGATCCAGGCCTGTTATGCATGGACCTGGAGTGGATTCCATATGACGCCTCATGTCCATGACAGAGCGGAGATCATGTATGTTGTCAAGGGCAGATGCCGCATACGGCTTGCTGACGATGAGCGCACGCTGGATGTGGGGGAGTTTGTGTTCATCGATGCAGGTGTGCCGCATGCGCTGGATGTCGATGACGAAAGCTATATGACCAATGTTGAGTTTGCTCCGGAGGAAAGCAAGGGGCTTCTGACGATAGGCGGTCTTTGCAGATCATCAGAGACGTTCCGCAGTTGGCTTGCTGCTTGTGAGGCTTATCAATACGGCATAGATCCGGACGGCGGACTGTATCGAAGCCTGTCAGCTGTTGTGGATGCTTTCGGGCACAGAGAAAACACGGAGGAAGCTATGCAGGAGCTGCTGACGGGGCAGCTTCTGCTGAAGCTCGCAGTGACACTCAGGCAGCAGGGCACGAGGACAAGATGTCTGGTACACGTAAGGCGATGTATGCGTCTCTTGTCCGAGCGCATGGCGGAAGATATCAGGATCAATGATGTAGCAGCGGAACTCGGGATTTCCGCAGCTTATCTGCAGAGAATCTTCCGTCAGGTGCAGGGCGTCACGATCATCGAGTATCTGAACCAGCTGCGGATTGAGCGGGCAAAGCTCCTGCTTGCCTGTACGGACGATCCTGTTGTTGATGTCGCGATGATGGCTGGCTTTAACTCGAGACAGCACTTTTCACGCGTATTTACCGCGTGCGTAGGAAAATCTCCGCTTTCATACCGGCGAGAGATGCAGGGCCAGACGGAGAAACAGGTGTTTCTCTTTGATTGACGATGTCAGAATATGTGACATGCATTCGCGATGTGGATCGGATATGTTCCGCATGCCGGCAAGTTATTTGCTATGATGGACAGGGTGGTATCAAGCATCGTGCGATTTACGAAAGGAGCATACGAGCATGCAAAAGAAATTCAAAGTCGCCTTCATCGGCGCAGGTTCCATTGGTTTTACACGCGGACTGCTTTCCGACCTGCTGGCTGTGCCAGAGTTCCAGGAGATCGAGGTCGCTTTCATGGACATCAACCCGCGCAACCTCGACATGGTGTACCAGCTCTGCCAGCGCGATATTGAAGCCAACGGGCTGAATATCAAGATTCAGGCGACGCTGGATCGCCGCGAGGCCCTGAAGGATGCGAAATATGTCATTGACTGTGCGCGTATCGGCCTGCTGGATGCCTTTGAGCTGGATGTGAACATTCCGCTGAAGTATGGCGTGGATCAGTGCGTGGGCGATACCCTCTGCGCCGGCGGCATCATGTACGCCCAGCGCGACATTGCCATGCTGGAGGGCATGTGCCGGGATATCCGCGAGGTCGCTGCGCCCGGCTGTATGCTGCTCAACTATACCAACCCCAATGCAATGGTCACCTGGTACTGCAACAAGTACGGGAAAGTACCGACCGTCGGTCTGTGCCACGGCGTGCAGGGCGGTCATGCGCTGATTGCGCGGGCGCTGGGCTATAAGCAGGAGGAAATTGATATCGTCTGCGCGGGTATCAACCACATGACGTGGTATCTGTCCGTCAAGCATAATGGCGAAGAGCTGAACGGCAAGCTGCTGGATGCTCTCATGGCGGATCCTGAGATTGCCCAGACGGAAAAGGTGCGTATCGACATGATGAAGCGCTTCGGCTACTTCTCCACCGAATCCAACGGCCATCTTTCGGAGTATGTGGCATGGTATCGCAAGCGTCCGGATGAGATCCGCAGGTGGATTGATCTGGGCGTGTGGATCAATGGTGAAACCGGCGGTTACCTGCGCGTGTGCACCGAGGGCCGTAACTGGTTTGAGACAGACTTCCCCAACTGGCTCAAGGAGCCGCCCAAAACCTATGCGTCTGAGAATCGTTCACAGGAGCATGGCAGCTGGATCATTGAATCCATTGAAACCGGTCGTGTGTATCGCGGTCACTTCAATGTGGTCAACAACGGCTGCATCACCAATCTCCCGGACGATTGCATTGTCGAGGTTCCGGGCTTTGTGGATACCTTCGGCATCAACATTCCTGTGCTGGGTGATCTGCCGCTGGGCTGTGCAGCCTGCTGCCAGTCGAATATCACAGTGCAGCGCCTTGCGGTGGAGGCTGCGGCCCATGCGGACGTCAACCTGCTGCGTCAGGCAATGATGATGGATCCTCTTGTCGGCGCGGTCTGCAATACTGAGGAGATCTGGCAGATGGTTGACGAGATGCTCATTGCTCAGGCAGAGTGGCTGCCTCAGTACGCAGAGGAGATCGAACGTGCCAAGGCACGCTGGGCCAAAGCAGAGGCGGAGGGCACGCTCATTCCGCCGATCGTGACGGAGGGCGCAGCCCGTCTGCACACCAAGACTGTCGAGGAAATGGCTGCTGACAAGGAAGCAGCCCGCAAGAACGCGGCCGAAGCTGACAAGGCCAAGGAGCGTCCGTCGGAGAAGAAAATCTACACGACCGGAAGGTAAATGAGGGGGGGGACGCTCATGGCCTCGCGCATCATGCACCTTGCCGCTGCAAAGCAGCTGTTGGGTGATCTGCCGTGCGGTATGAGCGTCCCGCGCTTTTTGACAGGAGAGATCATGGTGGACAGCGCCCCTGCTCAGCGTACGTTGTCTCATTTTCTGACGCTTCTTGATGGCAGAAAAACCTATGATATCGCCTGCTTCAGGGCTGCATATGGCCATCTGCTTCTCACGGACGGACTTGTGATGGGGTATTACATGCACCTCTTACAGGATCTGGTCTTCCGGGATTACATGTATCATACACTTCGCTTCAATCCGCGCAGCCCTGGCTATCTGACGGGCCTGCACAGTGATTACCGCCGTCTGAATCAGCTCCTCATCCGGCACTTTGACTTGCATAACGACTTTAACATTGCAGAAACTGCTGAGCCTCTGGAGGCGATTGCTGCATTCGATATGAGCGGGCTGCCCTCTGCGCTGACGGAGGATTTCACGCAGCCCGGCGCAGAGGAAGCATTCTTCTTCACGATGGATATGGCGCTGCATTACATCGGACGGGCCGTTGCAAAATGCAGGGAGGAGCTGCACGCGATGAAGCAAGGAATGCCGCTGACCGATCCCAAGGCCTGGACATGGCAGACCGACCCGGTATAGGCAGAAAAGGAGAGGAAACCATGCAGAGGAAGCTCATTGCCCTGCGCATGCAGCGGCAGCACCTGATCAATCCTGTGGATGCAGGGGGCTATGATGCGCTTTACAGGGATATGCAGCCCGGCATGAATGCCTACTGGCACGGATTTGGCCAACCGCCGGAGCTGACCTTCCGTGCCTGCTTTGACGATATTGAGCATAACCGCCGTCGGCAGGAGCGGCGGGATCTGATCAAGGGCAGGTTTGCGGGTGGAAATCTGGGATGGATCGTACCGGAAGACCTGCCTCTGTTTGCTGCGCTGTACCGCAAGCCTATCAAAGGCTTCATGGACGATGTGCAGGCAACCATCATGCAGCTCATCGAGCGTCTCGGCCCCCTGAATATTCAGCAGATCAAGGAAGAAACCGGATATCTGGTAAAAGTCATTACGCCTGCGCTGCATCGGCTGCAGGAGGCATTCCTGCTGTATGAGGATCAGTATGACGGTGAGTGGGACCGCGCATGGTACCGCTTTGAGGAAATGTTTCCGGAAACGGAGCTGAATCTCTATACCCGTGCAGAGGCGCTTGAAATTGTTCTGCAGCGGTTTGCCTGCCGGATGGTCTGGTTTGATACGAAGATGGCCAGATCATTCTACAAGCTTCCGGAAAAGGAGATCCGGGCGGCTTGTGCAGCGCTGACGGGAAAAGGCGTTTTTGCTGCTATGGACGGCGGCTTCATGCTTGCGCAGGACGCTGCATGTATCAACGATATGCCGGATGATTTGCCTTTACCGCAGGTCATGGCGTTCCACCGGAATGATTTCCTTGTTCGGGCCTTTGACCATGAGCTCAGGGAGCGCTTCAAACCCCTCTATGAAGCGCTGCCCTATGATCATGATCCACAGTATTATGTGCTGGTGGACGGTGTGTTCCGGGCGCTGTCTGTCGGGCATTTCCGGTATGGTCCCTATGAGATTCATGACGTCGTATGCGACTCACCGGACATGTGGAACCTCCGGGAGGAAATATGCGCCGCAATCATGAAGGAAAACCCCGGCTCGGTGATCCAGCGCTTCATGGGTCAGCCGCAGTGAATAAAGGAATAAAAGACGACCGCGCTGCTCTTGTGATAAACAGCGCGGTCGATTTCATTTCAGAAGTTCTTTCCAGCCGTTCCCGTTGCGCTCAAACCAGTGTTCACTGATTTGCTCGTTGAGAAACACCTGCAACATGATATCCATGCCGTCAGCCATTTTCCCGGACTGCATTTCAGAAAGCGTCATCCATCGGATGTCGCCCTCATCAGAAGAGCATAGCTCGCCTGTAAACTCACTGGCAGTATAGAGCAGAACGATGCAGCGGGAACCGTCGTCGTTGACCCAGCCCTTTGTTCCGACAAGCTGCGGATGAACGATGGTCAGGCCGGTTTCTTCCCGCATTTCCCGGATAACAGCGTCGGTCAGCGACTCGCGGGGCTCGACATGACCGCCGGGAAAGGTGAGCCCGGGCCAGTCGGGATCAAGGCGGTCAAGCACAAGCACACGCCCGGAGGTATCCCTTAGCATGCACATATTGGAAAGCGTCACAAGCTCCTTTGGACGCATGGTTATCCCTCCTTAAGGATCGGTCAGAAAGGTGGAGACGGTAAAGCCGCCCTCAGTAAAGCGAAGGGTCAGCGCACCGCGCGTATGGGTGTCATAAAGGGGCAGGGAACCGGTGCGCGAGCGCAGACTTTCGACACGCGCGTCGTTGCCGCAGGAAAGCAGCACGACCTGTGGAGCGACTTCTGCAAGGAAGGCAAGCGAGGTACTGCTGGTGCTGCCATGATGCGCTGCCTTGAGGATATCGGCCGGCTGTGCAGCATACATCTCGTATATACCAGACAGATCGCCGGTCAGCAGCATTGTGGAGCCATGAAGGTCAGCAAGCAGCGTGAGGCTGCCGTGATTTGCGTCCGGCAGAGCGCGTTCCTGACCATCTACCGGCCACAGGCAGGTCAGGGTGCCGCTGGGAAGTGTGATGACGTCGCCTCGCGAGAGGCGGACAATCTCTGTGCCTTGTCCAGCCAGCGTGTCAAGCAGAGACAGCATGGCCGGGTCAACGTCTGCTGCGCGTTCTGCGCTGACGGGAAGATAGCAGCAGCTGATTGGAATGCCGTCGTCCAGAAGAGCCTGAAGGCCGCCTGCATGATCGCTGTGGAGGTGCGTCAGAATCAGCAGATCAATGGACATCCGGCGCTGATGCAGGTAGGAAGCGAGCGTATCGCCGTCTTCGCCTGTGTCAATGACAATGACAGCATCCCTGTCGTGCAGGACGGCGGTATCTGCTTCACCAACGCTGAGCTGTATATAGGTCGTGGCGTGATGCGGAAGGGGAATCAGGCTGACAACCATTGCCAGAGCGCCTGCGATGACCAGAGGACGGCGATGCCTGCTGCATCGGCACAGGAGAACGGATAGCCCGAGCATCACCATCAGCCATCCAATGATCGTGAGGACATTCGCCTGTTTTGTCCACAGGGCAGTGCCATCAAGGCTGCCAAGCCAGCGAACTGCACGCAGCAGCAGACTTGTAGCTGCGGAGGCGAGTGCACCCGGAACAGCAGCGATAGCGCCGAAGGGGAGCAGTGCAAGAACGAGCCAATACAGCCCCATCAGCAGGCTGACAAAACTCATCAGGAAGCTGTTTGCAATCAGTGAAAGCAGCGGAAGTTCGCCGAACCAGTACAGCTGTGCGGGCAGAATGCCAAGCTGTGCGGCAAGGCTGGCAGACAGAAGATCCCACAACCGCTCGGCAGCAGGGTGCTCAAAGCTCAGCAGCTGCCGCAGATACGGTCTGATCAACAGCATACCGAGCATGGCGCCATAGGACAGCTGAAAGGATGCGCTTGTCAACAGCGGCGGTGTGACCAGCAGCTGTATCGATGCGGAGAGGCAGAGCGTATGCAGCGGAAGATTCTGGTTCAGACGGATGTGACCGATCTCCCGGATCAGATAGAGCAGCGCTGCACGGATAACCGGCGCATCGCCTCCTGTAAGAAGGCAGTAGAGTGTAAGAATGACCGTCTGGATTGCCAGCCGAAGCGTCCGGGAAAGCGGAAAAATACGAAGAAGCAGCGTCAGCATTGCCGCAAGCACGCCAACATGATAGCCGGATACTGACAGGATGTGGGCGATGCCGAGATTGCGGAAGGCGTCGCTGTCGTCATCGGGGATGAAGCGGCGCTCACCCAGAAGCATGGCAGCTGCATAGCCTCCTGCCTCCGTTCCCATCGTCGTCATGAGCTGCTGTGACAGCTCGTGGCGAATACGGGCCAGCGTGCCTCTCAGGGTAAAGACGCCCTCCGGAAAAGAGAGCGAATCAGCGCCGTAGATTCCGAAGCGTACGCCACGCTGGAGCAGGTATTCGCGAAAATCAAATCCTCCGGGATTATCTGCTCCGGAGGGATGATAGACACGAGCTATGATGGAAATTGCTGCACCCGGCAGCAGTGCATCGGGGAGTGATTCACCTTCGTTGAGGTAAAAGGTCCAGTATGCACCGCCGGGCCAGCGCTGCCCGTTGATGGTAACATGGTGAAGAATGGTCTGCACCTGTCCGTCCTCGCGCAGGTTGATTTCCTGCGTGATCACGCCGGAGATCTGGCAGGTATCTTCAGCAGGGAGCGGCGGGTTGTATGCATGCCAGGACAGCAGACAGCCGGCGCAGGCGGCGGTGAGGATCAGTGCTATATATCTGTTCCGGCCGCAGGTGAAGCTGCACAGCAGAATGCTGAAGACCAGAGCGATTGCCGCCAGATACCATGATGCTGCCATGCGCCCGATCAGAATGCCGACCATCAATCCTGCAGTCATGCCCGGCAACAGCCAGCGTAATAGCGTTGGCACGGGCAGGCACATGAAATGACGCTGCATGTGGGTCACTCCGGATTCTTCTGAATAACGAAGCACTCCGGCGCTCCGGGCCCTGCGTTCAGAAAGCGATGATGCAGCACGTTGAATTCCTGGGGCCGGAGCGTAGAGAGCCAGTCCATCAGGGCGTATCGTTCGCGGTCGCCTGCTTCATGGCCGGGATAGGCACATACGGTGCATACGCCGCCGCGCTCCAAAAGGTAAAGCGCTGAAGAAATGGCCGTTTGGGTTGTTTCCCAAAGCGTGGTGATAGACTTGTTTCCGCCGGGCAGCCAGCCGAGGTTAAAAACAGCGGCGCGGATGGGAGTCTTCACACGTTCGCAGATGTGCTGATGTCCCTCCGCATACAGCTCGCAGCGGCCCTGCAGCCCGTGTTCTGCAAGCCTTGCAGCGGTTCGTTCCACCGCGTCAGGCTGAATATCAAAGCCGATCACATGCCCGTTTTCTCCTACCAGCTCAGCCAGCATCACCGTATCGTGACCGTTGCCGAGGGTCGCGTCGATAACCGTATCGCCCGGACGGATCACCTGATGCAGCACATCCGAGGCGATCCACCTCGCGCTGCGAAGTATATATGCCATGGCTTACAGCTCCTTCAGTTTGCGAACCTCACCGTCGGTGAGACGGCGCCACTGACCGCGGGGAAGGTCATTAAGGTAGATGGTAGCAAAGCCGACGCGGCGCAGCGCGACAACCTCATGGCCCACAGCGGCAAACATGCGGCGCACCTGCCTGTTGCGGCCTTCATGAATGGTGACAAGCAGAACCGTGCAGAAGGCCTCATGGCTGATGAGACGTACCTTGGCCGGGGAGGTCATGCGGCCGTCATCCAGCTGTACGCCGGCCCGGAGGCGGCGGATGGTTTCCTCGGTGACATGATTGGAAACCTTCACCCAATACTGCTTCTCTACCTCGCGGGAGGGATGGAGAAGATTGTTCATCAGCTCGCCGTCATTTGTCAGGAGGATCAGCCCCTCGCTGTCAAAGTCGAGGCGGCCGACTGGATACAGGCGCACCGGATAGTCACGGAACTTATCCATGACGGTGGCGCGGCCTTCGGGGTCGGTGACCGTTGTCACTTCGCCAATGGGCTTGTTATAGGCCAGATAGTGCTTTTCCTCTTCCATCTGGCAGAGCACGCCGTCGACAGTCACCTTGTCATGCAGTTCGTCAACCTGTACTCCCATTTCGGTGATGACATGACCGTTTACGGCCACATGGCCTTCAGCGATCAGCTTTTCGGAATTGCGGCGGGAAGCCACGCCGGACAGAGCGAGGTACTTTTGCAGTCGCATCATGATATATATTCAACCTTTCTGAATTGTACGGTAAAAAAACAGGAGGCATGCGCGGCGGGAAATGGGCTTGACGCGCTCTTCAGGGGATTGGGCAAGCGCCATTCGGTCGAGACCTGCAAGGGTAAAGCCGGTGTGTTCGCAGAACTGGCACATACCAGGATTCGTATCCGTGCAGGCGATGCGCAGACCGCTCAGGTCATGCTTCCGGGCGAAGTGCTCACACTTTTCCAGCAGCATCTTTCCGGCGCCGCGGCGGCGGTATGACGCGTCGACCCTCAGGTCGAGTACATCTGCCCAGCCGGAGGGCAGGGTCGTGACAGCGGCACAGCCTATGTAGCGGTCATCTTCAAAGGCTGCATAGAAGGCGCTGCCTTCATCCTGCGTGATAATCAGCGGATCGGCATATGCCACAGGCGGGAAGGAGCGCCACTCCGCCTTGGGCAGCGGTGTATAGCCAAGCTGGAAGCCCATGCGCCCGATTTTCAGCAGCGCTTCCTCGCTGACAAGCTGTTTGTCGGGCAGCGGACGAATCAGATCAAGCTGATCCGCCTTCAGTCTGCGGACGATGAGCATGAGCGTTCTCCTTTCAGGCAATGTCACCGCCAGCGGACGATGCGTCCGTCAGGGATTTTGCGGGACAGCTTCTTCTTGGGATTGACCAGTGTGGGAGACGATGTCAACAGGAGCATAGGGGCGTCGCTGGGGGAGTCCCCATAGCCGCTGGAACGGGCCTTGTCGATGGAAAGACTCTGTTCAGCCAGCCATTGGGCAATACGGCGCGGCTTTTCCTTTCCCTTGCAATTGGGGCCGACCGCACCGGTGTAACAGCCATCTTTGACCATGCAGGTTGTGGACAGCACAGCGTCCACGGGCAGGAATTCCGGCAGTACGCGCATGTACACATCCGCTGATGCGCTGACGACGACGATCTTCACGCCCTGCTGGCGCAGCTTCCACAATTCAGCTGTGCCCTGTTCAAAGAAGCGCTGTGTCTGTACCTCACGGAAGAAGGAGCGGGCAATCTCGTCCATTTCGTCCAATGTTCGTCCGCGAATGTAGGAAAGCGTAGCCTGTTTGGCGGCGGAGGCACGCTTGGGATTCAGCTTCCAGCCGATGAAGCCGCAGGCTGCCTTGAACAGCTGTGACCTTGGCGCTATGCCCTGGCGGATGCAGTAGATCAGGTAGGGCAAAATGGAATCGCCCTTGGCAAGGGTATCGTCAAAATCGAAGAATGCAAAAGCGGTCGGGATCGTCACAGCGGGCACTCCTCGTTCAGCAGCTTATGGGTGTAATGGCGCGCGCCGGACTTCATCTCAGCCATCAGCTGACCAGAGCCAAGCAGCTTATACTTGTAGGTGGTCAGGCCTTCGAGTCCCATGGGCCCGCGGGCATGGATCTTGCCTGTGGCGATGCCGACTTCCGCGCCAAACCCGTATACGAAGCCGTCGGCAAAACGCGTGGACACATTGTGGTACACGCCGGCGGAATCCACGCGGGTCAGGAAAGCCTTTGCGGCAGACGTGTCAGAAGTGACGATGCAATCTGTGTGTCCGCTGCCATAATGGTTGATGTGCTCAATGGCAGCGTCCAGATCGTCCACCACACGGATGGACAGGGTATAGTCAAGATATTCCGTGGCCCAGTCTGCCTCGTCAGCAGGCTCCACGGGGATGATTGCCCGTACGTTTTCGTCTCCCAGCAGACGGACCTTCTTCGTCTGCATGGCGGGAAGCAGCTTTTGCAGGTACGCCTCGGAAATGTCCCGGTGCACCAGCAGTGTCTCCATGGCATTGCAGACGGCGACGTTTTGAGTCTTGCTGTCCACGGCAATGGACACGGCCATGTCAATGTCAGCTGCTTTGTCAACATATACATGGCAGATGCCGTCAGCATGGCCCAGAACGGGGATGCGGCTGTTATCCATGATATAGCGGACAAATTCGTTGCTGCCGCGGGGGATGATCAGGTCAATCAGCTCGTCCTCGCGAAGCATGGCAGCCACATCCTCCCGGGTGGTCAGCAGCTGGGCGAAATCAGCGGGCAGACCGACCTCGGCTGCTGCCTCGCGCAGACAGTCGCAGAGCACCGCATTGGTACGCAGTGCTTCACGGCCGCCCTTGAGGAGTACAGCGTTGCCGCTCTTCAGGGCGAGGGAAGCAATCTGCACCAGCGCGTCAGGACGGCTTTCGAAAATCACGCCGATCACGCCAATGGGGCAGGCCACGCGATACATAGTGAGCCCCTCGGTCAGTTCGCGGGCGATGGTCGTCTGCCCGATCGGGTCGGGGAGCTGTGCAAGGGCTTCAAGACCAGCGGTCACAGCAGCCAGCTTTTCCTCGCGGAACTTCAGCCTGTGCAGGAGCGGTGCGGCGAGGTTTGCCGCGGTTGCGTCAGCCACGTCCGCTGCGTTGGCGGCGAAAATCTTTTCCTGATGTGCATTCAGCTTGCGGGCCATGGCCAACAGCGCGGCATTGCGGATATTCAGATCAGATGCAGCCAGCGCCCATGCGGCACGGCGGCTTGCATCCGCCATTTGATGAAGGTCTTTCAAAATCATCAGCCCTCCGGTGTATAAAATCTCAGCTTGTATTATAACATGAAAAGGAGGCACTTGCAATGTGAAAACAACTGTGCTATAATGAAATACCGCGAAAGTGCAGGCATGAAGGGAGGCGATTCGAGTGCCGCATCAGAAGGGAATCAAGCCCGTGGCCCAGAATCGCAAGGCCTGGCACGACTACTTTGTTGAGGAAAAGTATGAGTGCGGTTTGGCGCTGTTCGGTACAGAAGTCAAGAGCATGCGTCAGGGGCGGGTGAACATGAAGGAATCCTGGGCCCGCATCAAGGACGGCGAGGTCTGGGTGGAAGGCATGCACATCAGTCCGTATGAGCAGGGCAACATCTTCAACCGCGATCCCATGCGGCCCAAGAAGCTGCTCATGCATAAGAATGAAATCCGCAAGCTGGACAGCCTGGTCGCCCGGCAGGGCTATACGCTGATTCCGTTGGAGGTATACCTCAAGGACGGCAGGATGAAGCTGCAGCTGGGCCTGTGCAAGGGCAAGGCCGAGCACGACAAACGGGACAGCATCGCCAAGCGTGATGCAGACCGTGATATTCGCCGTGCCCTGCGTGAGAACAACAAGTAAAACCACATGAAGCGAATGAATTGTCAGGCAGCGCTCCGGCGCACATGGGGCTGATCCGGTTTCGACGGGGGTTGTCGAGGGTAGGATAAGCGAGCCGTGGACCCTGTACCACGTTAAAACGGGGAAAAAAAGTAACTGACAATAGCGATTACGCTTTCGCGGCCTAATTAGGCCGTGACGTTGGCCCGGTCTGCCCGCGTGGCCGGTCACCAGCGTCATTTACGCGGGGAACGAGCGCATCTAAGCTTTGCCATGCGTCCGTAACATGAAGCTACCGCGCGCCTACTCTTGTCTGTGGGCGTAGGCGCGCGGGAAATCTGAACCACAGACTGCGCTCGGAGAAGGTCCTATTTGCGAGCTTTCGGACAGGGGTTCGACTCCCCTCGCTCCATTCCCCACCAGACGGCAGGTCTCGGCATGTGAGACTTGTCGTTTTTTGTTTCCTGTGATATTATGATACAATACAGGGTTTAAGAAGGGGGTTTTGTGTATGAACATGGTACTTCTTACAGCGCTCGGCGTTGGCGGCGCAACGATTATCGGCTCGCTGATCGGTTTTGTTTTCCGCGATTTGTCACATCGCTTTTCGGATATCGTGCTTTCTTTTGCAGCGGGTGTGATGCTGGCGGCAGCGGTGCTGGGCCTGATTCTCCCATCTGTTGAATATGGCGGAGCGTACGGTCTGCTCTATGCAGTTCCGGGCATCTTTGCAGGGGCGCTGTGCCTGAATCTGATCGACAAGCTTGTCCCTCACCTGCATAAGCTGGTCGGGCCGGACATTGAGACGCATGGCAGTACGAACCTCAGCAAGGTGCTGCTGTTTGTGATGGCCATTGCCATTCACAACCTGCCTGAAGGTATTGCAGCAGGCGTTGGCTTTGGCTCCGGCAACACCTCACAGGCACTGATGATTGCAGGCGGTATCGCACTGCAGAATGTGCCGGAGGGTATGGTGATTATCGGACCGATGCTGGCAGCTGGCGTATCACCCCGCAGAACCTTTGTCTGTGCGATGCTGACGGGGCTTGTGGAGGTTGTCGGTACGCTGCTGGGGTATTTTGCGGTTAGTGTATCTGCGGCGGTGCTGCCTTTTGCGCTGGCGTTTGCAGGCGGCACGATGCTCTACGTCATCAGCGATGAAATGATTCCCGAAACGCATGCTCATGGCAGCGAACGCGGCGCGACCTATGCGCTGCTGGTTGGCTTTTGTATCATGCTGATCTCCGATGTGCTGCTGGGATAAGAAAGGCGGAAGTATTCCGGGAAAGGGGAGAACCGCATGCAGGAATGCGCAGATAAGCATGCTGCGGAAGCGCTCTTTGTGAGCCGGTTCATTGTCCGTCAGCGCCGTGATCGTGTGCTGCATGAACTGCTGCACCCACGCAAGCGCTGCCGGTGTATATGGGACATAACCGCCGTTGGCAATGATCGTCTGGCGCCGCAGCGTATCCATGAGCTGCCGCAGTCTGTCGCGCCAGAAACGGTGATGGCGATGCTGCGAGTCCGCGGCTGCCTGGAGGACGATCCTGTGTATGTTCTGTGCGGCGGGGAGATATTTGACGCAAGGACAATGCCGCTGCATGAAGCGCTTGCTTGTCTGTGGCCGTATCCACCCTTCGTGATCCTGCACAAGGCAAGCGGAACAGCGCTGACGGCAGGAGAGTCTGGCGGATACGCACCGTGGCTTGCGCTGCTGTATTGAATGAAAGAAGACTGCCGGAAGCATGTCCGACAGTCTTTTTTGATGCTTGTGCGGAGGGACGTAAAGGAAAAACTTGTGGGATGCACCTGTATCTCACGGCAGGTTTACCACACCAACAAAGAGCGGCAGATCATTCGCGCCGGTGATGACGAACAGAAAGGGCTTGTCCAGTGTGAAGTCGATCACCTCGCGGTCCTGCGGCGGGGCTGCGCCGACGAGGAGCATCACGGTGTAGGCAGCGGCCGTGCAGCCATCCTCGTCAATGGTGACCCGTGCGTCGTGGCGCACCTGTGAGAGGCTGATGGGCAGACGTGATTCGGTCAGGGGCGTGAAGTCGGCTGTGGCTGCGTCGAACACCTCTGTCACGCCAAGGGCACGCAGGCTGTCCGAAAGCTCCAGCTGGGATGATATGTCGAACTTCGGTACACTCATGTGGAGTTCCACATAGCGGCTGTTTGCAGGCTTTCCGCTGCCGGACAGAAGCGTCTGGATCTCCGCGTCGGCAAGAAGGTCATCCGTGGTTACGCCCTTGTCGGGAAGGATGAACCACATCTCGCCGCTCATGTCAAAGGGAAGACATGCGGCTGTGAACCTCTCGCCCCAATAGATATAATCATTGCCGGATCTGTGCATGAAATCGCAGGTAATGTCGCCGCGGGGTGAGTGGAATACATCAGCAGAGGTGCGGTCCTCATAGAAGCACTTGTCCCATTTGGCGCTCAGGGCAACAGTAGCTGCAATGGCTGCAGCTGTATCAGGAGGAAGCTGGATGCTTTGTGCCTGTTCGGTCAGCAGGCCCAGCGTGTTGTCGTTGAGCCAGGTTTGAAGGGCTGTGTTGAGCGCTGCACTGCCCATCTTACCGCGGTAGGCAGAGGCGTAGTAGCTGTCGGCGAGAGTCTGTACGGTCGTCTGACGGAAGGAAACTGTTTCGTTCAGCCACAGGGAGGTCGCGAGGGTACGGGTCATCGCACCGTCGTCGCGGTAGTTGGCGTTCCACAGATCGCTGGCCTGCTGGCGGAGCTGGAAGACGTCCTCATGCCCCAGCAGCGTAAGGAGCTCAGCACAAGTGCCGCCGCCGGTGGTTTCTGCCAGCATCGCCAGCGCCATGTACAGGCTCAAGGGGGAATACACGCGGTTTGTTCCATTGCAGCCGGACAGAATCAAGCGCGTCGATTCTGTGAGAAAAGGCTGAAGTCCGTTGGTATATCTACTGTCGCGATTCTGGGTATTGATGCTCTCGCGCCATGCGTCGTAGGCGTCGTCGGGAGCGGTAAGGGATTGAACCAAGGATGGATAGGGGGCCATTTGCGGATATTTGGGCGCCGCGAGAAGCATATCCTCAGCATATGCATAGGGCAGCAGTGTCAGGCACAGTATCAGCGACAGAAACTGCAGGAAAGCGTTCTTCATGGACAGAGGCTCCTTTCGGATGAAAGATGATTCACAAATAAAACGTGCTGGAAAGATTGAATATTCCAGCACATGGTTCGATCAGAGAAAGTCTTCATGGGACATATGCATATGGGAGCGCACTTCGTTCCATGGAACGGTAAAGCCTGCGCCGTGGGAGCAGAAGACGGAGTCAGGCGTGTCGTCGGCGAGGGGATTGTAGCCGCTCTGCTCCACGATGGATTGCTGGTCGCGGCAGGGTGCATAGCGGCTCATCCATACGCGCAGTGACCCACGGCCGTGTGTCAGTGACAGAAAGTCCTCCTGCCAGGGCGAAAAGACGGCATAGGGGCATTCGCCGCGCAGGATGACGCTGTCCTCGTCGTATTCAGGCACATCCACATCGGCCTGCAGGCGGGACAAGGCGCCGGCAAGGCTGCCGTACAGATCGCTTGGTGCGCGAAGGACAAAGCCTGCTACCGGCTCCAGCAGAATGGAATCGGCGTACATCAGCGCGTTGCGGATGGCACGGTAGGTTGCCTGCCGGAAGTCGCCGCCTTCGGTGTGCTTGAGGTGTGCACGTCCTGTGAGCAGCTGTACTTCTACATCCGTCAGCGGTGCCCCTGTTAGCACACCCTTGTGCTGCTTCTCTGATACGTGGCCTGCAATCAGCCGCTGCCAGTTAAGCGAAAGGGTATCCACATGGCAAAGGCTGCGGAAGGTTACGCCGTTTCCCGGGGCAGAAGGTACCAGCCGTAAATGACATTCTGCATAGTGTCGCAGAGGCTCATAATGCCCTACACCGATGGCGGGCGCTGCGATGGTTTCACGGTAGAGCACGTGAGTCGGCCCGAAGTCAACGATGAACCCGAAGCGCTCCTGCAGCAGCTGCCGCAGCACCTCCAGCTGAATGCGGCCCATCACATGTACTGCAATGTGCCCAGCCGTATCCGTTACGGTCAGTGTCGGTTCCTCATCTTCGAGGATGCGCAGCGCCTGCATCATGCGGAAGGCAGGAATAGCCTTCGCATCCCAAAGAACGTCGGCTGCCATCATCGGTTCGGTGTGGAAGAGAGCACGTTCAGCTGTACCGATTATATCGCCCGGGCAGATGCCTTCCAATCCGGGAACGGCCACGATATCGCCTGCATATGCAGTATCGCAGGGCCTGTATTTTTCGCCGTGGTAAAGACGGAGCTCATTGATCTTCTGCGCGGCGGAGTCAACGGTGGAAACTGGAAGCTCATCCTTCACCTGCAGGGTACCGGAAAGGAGCTTCAGGAAGCAGAGCCGCTGCCCTTGCGGATCATGACGCACCTGATAACAACGGGCGGTTAGTGGAGATGAATGATGATGATCCGTGTATGTCAGGAGTGACATTACACGCAGAAATTCGCTGACGCCCTTGCCTTCAAGCGCGACGCCAGCCATCACAGGGAAGCACAGACGGGCTTTCATCTGCTGGCGGAGAGAGTTCGTCCACAGCGTATCATCAAAGCCGCCGTCAAACAGCTGATCCAGAAGCTGCTCGTCGCGCTCTGCAATGGCTTCGGCTTCGGCATCGGAGAACCGACCTTCGGTTTGGAAATGCCGAAGATCGAAAATATCGACCGAGAGTCGGTTTTTCATTTGCTGGATAACCCGATCCGGATCTGCGCCGGTGCGGTCAAGCTTGTTGAGAAAGATCATGACAGGAACATGATACTCCTTCAGCAGCTGCCAAACCGTCTCGGTATGACTTTGCACACCTTCCGCACAGGATACGATCAGCACAGCATAATCCATGACGGATATGGCGCGTTCCATTTCTGTGGAGAAATCGACGTGACCGGGTGTATCCAGCCAATAATAGGTATCTCCGTCCAGCTGGAAGGAAGCAAGACCGGAGAAAATGGTGATGCCTCGCTGCTTTTCAAGGTTATGGGAATCAAGAAACGCATCCTGATGATCAACGCGTCCCAGATGCCGGATGGCCTGTGTCAGATACAGCACGCGCTCGGAGAAGGTCGTTTTGCCTGCGTCCACGTGGGCGAGAATGCCGATGGTCTTGCGCATGGGGATGCTCCTTTGCTTTCATCTTCCATGATGATACCACAAGTTGCGCGCAAGGGCAAGGTTATGGTATAATGACAAAAGAAGATGCCGGCCGAAGCGTTGATCTTGAACACGGCGGCTGCCCTGATTGACGATTAATGACAGCAGGCTGCAGGAGGATGCATATGGAGCTTGATTTGCTGAATAAGGTAGACGGATGGCTGAAGGAGCACCGGCAGGAAATCATTGATGATTTGATCGGACTTGTCCGCATTCCCAGTGTATCTTTGCCGGAAAAGGCGGTGCCGCCCTATGGACAGGCCTGCCGCGATGCGCTTGCATATATGTTCGGGCTGGCTGAGCGGCATGGGTATGCTTTCCGCAATTTCGATCATTATGTGGGTGCAGTAGATTTCACCAAAGGCGTGGAATCGGTTGGAATATGGGCGCATCTGGATGTGGTGCCTGTTCCTGACCCGTCAGAGTGGGACTATCCGCCCTTTGAGGGAACGCTGGTGGAGGATCGTTTTCTGATTGGGCGGGGTGTGCAGGATAATAAAATGGCCGCTATCGGTGTATTTCATGTCATGAACTGCCTGCGTGACCTCGGCGTACCTCTCCGGCGGGCATACAGCCTTTATATGGGCACCAGCGAGGAAACCGGCATGGAGGATGTGCAATACTTCACTTCGCGCTATCCTGCGCCAGATTTGTCCATTGTCCCGGATACGGGCTTTCCTGTTTGTTGTGCACAGCGTGGCTGCATGGGAATGTCCGTGGCGATTCCCTTTGCGCATGAAGTCAAATTCCATCATAGCAACAATCCCTCGGTTACGCCATCTGAAATCACGGCAGTGTTGCACGATGGCCGCACATTGAAGTCAAAGGGCGATTCCGCACACATATACAAGGCGGAAAACGTCAGTAATGCCGTGCTCAACATGCTGAAGCTGCTGGCTGAGGAATATCCGTCTGAAGGCAGCAGTTTGGCGGCTCTGTCAGCGCTGGTGACCTCCTGGCACGGGGAGAGCCTTGGAATTGCCTATGCGGATGATATATCCGGTGCGCTTCAAATGGCTGCGACAGAAATGGAATGGCTGGACGGGAAGCTGACAATCCGTCTGTACATTATCCTTCCGGTATCAGCTGTCGCCGAGGACATCCTGTTCAGGGCACGGCAGCGCGCAGCAGTGGGCGGCGCTGAGGTTTATATCCACAGGCTGCGTCCTTCCTGCTCGTTCCCGACTGATCATCCTGTGGTAGAGGTACTCACAAGGACATACAATGAGATCATGCATGTGGAAAGCAGGCCGTTTGTGATGTCTGGAGGGAACTATGCTGCCTATCTGCCCAATGCCTTCGGATATGGCCCCGGGATGCCCGGAAAGGTCTTTCCGCCCCATATTTTCAGACCAGGCCGCGGTGATTATCACCAATGCGACGAATGCGAGGACATTGAGCATCTGCTGAACTTTATGCGCGTGTATGCCTTGAGCATTGTCGAACTGGATGCCGTTGATCAGATCAAACGGGAATAAACGACAAAGTCGGCCCCTTTGTCCATTATGAACATAAACGATCCCCCTGATCCAGCCGGCTGTGCTGAATCAGGGGGATATTGCTTCACTGCGTCATTGTTACAGGAAGGGACGGAGATCCAGCACCAGCTTAAGCGGAACGGAGGTGCGGATATAGCCGGGCAGTGCGTCCTGCAGTACTGCAAGGGCGCACACGATGGCAAAGAGTGTGTTCAGGTCATTCAGCGTCTCCGAGGTCAGCGGATCCATCTGGTTCAGCTGTTGGATCAGACCATCCGCGATCTCACGCAGAATCTGCTGCGTTTCATGGAAGCGATCTCCCGCGCGTCTCTGTACCCTTGCCAAAAGATAAGCGAAGTCTATGTCTGCCCAGCCTACCTCCCGTGCAAAATCGATGCATGCGCCCTCACGGTACGCCTGAATGCAGGTGTCCAGCAGGGCAAGGGGATATGGCAGGGCGCGTTTTGCATGCTCATAATTGAAAACATAATGGAAGGAGGAAGCCAGATAGTGGAATCTTGGCGCGCCGGACAGCGCACCTTTTTTCCACAGTCCTGTATCAGGGTCGGCGTTTTCGTCCAGCCAGCTGAAATAGAGATCCTCCCAGGAATCATCTGCAGTGCCGGTCAGGATCATGGATGCGTAGATCCCGGAGCCAAGATGAGAGCCGAGCCATGGGTTCTCAGCCCAGTCAATGTTATTGAGAAACTGGAACAGAGCGTCCTTTGACAGATACTTCTCAAATGCTTTTGCACGGTACAGCGGACGAGCGTCCAGCAGCTTCAGAGCTCCGGATACGAAGGCAGTCGTGTGCGTTTCATAGTTTCCCGGGCTGCAGAACAAGCCGCTTTCTGCGTCCTGAAAACGCTGCAGCACCGTGATGAATGCCTGCTTATCATCTGCTGCGTCCGGAAGTGCGCCGATGGTGTAAAGGATGTTAACGGCATTGGCGCAGCCGTAGGGGGTGCTTCCAAGAATTCGGCTTCCGTTTTTATCCTGTGTGAGCCAGCGGGTGTATTCACCGGGCGCCGTCAGATGGTGCCGGTCCACAATGTTCTTTACAGATGAAATGAATGGTCTCAGATCATGCATGAAAGCTCCTCCGTTTCTGTCATGCAGGGATGCGTAACAATATGCTCGCTGCACTTTTGCACAGCGGTGCTGTTGTCAATGTGAAAAGGGTACCACGCATGAATGGATGGCGTGCATTTGTCAGGGGGGAGATCAATCATCCTGTTCCCATTCCACATGGGCGTGCAGACAGTCCTCCAGCTCCGTCAGCGTACCGTCCCAGGGCATATCCTTGCCCACAAATGTCACATGGCTGTCCCTCAGGCGCAAGCCGTTTACGCTGCGGGCGTAGAGCGCGGGGATATTGTGCGGGTAGATATGCCGGGCTGAGGGCTGTTCGTCAAAGAGTCCGCCGGGCTGAGTGCCCTGCTTTTGCAGCGTCAGATCAATGTCGGACATGCGTACGTTGAAGATCGGCGCGTATTCCTCGCCGGCGACAAAGATGCAGCTTTCGCACGTGAGGTAGATATGATCGAAGGATACATTGCGGATCACGCCGGGGAAGCTGTCTTCCTTGCCCTTGCGGCGGGTGCTGCTGAGGAAAATCGGCTCGCCCTTGCCCCACCAGCCCGGGGCGCCGGGAATGGCATAGCGGTCGGCATATCGGCGGGTTGCGCCGGTCAGATGGTGGATGTGGATGTTCTCCACTGTACCTCCGTCACGCACCCATACGCCGATGCCGCGGGAGCAGTCCTCCACCACGCAGTCAGACAGAATCACATTGCGGACGGCACCGTGGGTTTCCGTACCAATCTTCAGTGCAGAATCACGGGAATGAAGCACGCAGCCCATGATGGTCACATTTTCGCAGGGCCCGTAGCGCTTGGCCATGGGCTTGGTCGACTTGAGGACAATCGCATCATCGCCGGTACGGACGATACAGCCGGAGATCACCACGTCCTGACAGCAATCCGGGTCGATGCCGTCGTTGTTGGCGCCGCGATCATCATTGAGAATCATGATGTTCTGGATGCGTACGTGACGGCAGCCGGCCATATGCAGCGTCCAGAAGGCCGCGTCTTTAAGAGTCACGTCCTTGACGACGAAGTTCGTAACCGCCTCGAAGAGCATCATGCGCGGTCTGAACACCGAGCAAGTCTTCGGGCACTCGTGAAAGTCATTGTCCTCATTATTGTCGAAGAACACCTTGTCGCCCTGGCCGTCAATCACGCCCAGACCGGAGATGGTCACATTGCAGGCATCACGCGCTCCAAGGAAGAATCCGCCGTCCCAGCCGGTATCCTTGTTGTCGTCCTCCTTGCCAGCTGGGAAGGGTTCGATGTCGTCTTCGTTCAGGCTGGACAAAAGGACTGCGCCCAGTGCCAGATGGAGCTCTACATTGCTCTTGAGGAGGACTGTGCCGCTCAGAAAACGGCCCGCAGGAATCAGCACCCGACCGCCGCCGGCTGCCGTCGCATCATCCACTGCCTTTTGAATTGCCGGCGCACAGTTTGTTATGCCGTCAGATATAGCGCCATAGTCCAGAATGTTGTAGGTCTGCATTGTATCTGCTCCTCCAGTCTTTGGTTAAGCCAGTGTCCGTTGGCTATGTTACTTTTATTATACACGAAAGCAGCATGAAAGTCATCCGCTGTATATGAAATTCAATCAGGTTAGTTGGAAAAGACGCCGCTGCCTTATGATTGCGAGCGGTGCGCTTGTACGTTAACGGAGTGTTCCTGCATCAGCCCATACAAAGAACGTGATAAACTTATACAGCTTTCACTTGGCATCATGCTGAAAAGCGCTGTCTCCGATGGCATTGATTTGCCTTGGAAGACAGCGCTTTGTATCGTTATGAAAGTGTGGGGAGGGGAGCTGCTGCTGGACAGCCTCTCATCGCATACTGCCGCCTTTCATGGGCGATTCAGCATGTTCCCGGAACAGCTTCAGCATACCGCTTCCGGCATTATTCTCATGCTTCCATGCAGCACGACGGCGCTGCAGTACTGCAGCTACTTCTTCCGGCGGCAGATGCATCCCGTTCATGCCCACAATTTCCAGCTTCCGGGCTGGAATATCGATGCGGATCAGATCCCCTTCTTCTACCAGCGCAATCGGGCCGCCTTCCGCTGCTTCGGGGGATACATGCCCGATGACCGGGCCGGTGGATGCACCGGAGAAGCGCCCATCGGTGATGAGTGCGATCGTCCTGCCCAGCTCAGGGTCAGAAGAGATGGCCTCGGTGGTGTAGAACATTTCCGGCATGCCGGAGCCTCTGGGGCCCTCATAGCGGATTATGACCGCATCCCCTGGATAAATACTATGGCTGAGGACTGCCGAAAGCGCAGCCTCCTCACTGTCGAAGGGACGAGCGCGGAGTATGGCGGAGAACATCTCTTTCGGGCAGGCGGTATGCTTGATGACTGCACCGTCAGGGGCAAGATTGCCGCGAAGAATGGCGATGGCGCCGTCCGTACCGATGGGGCGGTCATAGGGGCGGATGATATCCTGCCATGTGAGACCAACCCGTGCGCAGGATTCTTCACAGAGGTCGTAGTAGCCGCCGTTCTTCAGCTCATCCAGATTCTCTCCCAGCGTCTTGCCGGTGACAGTCATTGCGTCCAGATGAAGGATGCTTCGAATCTCCTCCATGACCCGGGGTACGCCGCCTGCATAGGTGAAATACTGGGCAGGCCAGCGTCCGGCGGGGCGGATATCCAGCAGATACCGTGCACCGCGATGAAGCTTGTCGAACATCTCCGCATCGAATTCCACCCCAAATTCCCGCGCAATAGCCGGAATGTGCAGAAGACTGTTGGTTGAACCGGAAATTGCTGCATGCACCATGACTGCATTTTCAAAGGACTGGCGCGTTACGATATCCCGTGGCTTCAGGTTCATTTTTGCCAGCTGCATCACCATTTCGCCGGCACGTCGGGCAGCGTCGGTCAGCGCCGGGCTGGTTGCAGGCAGCAGTGCTGTGCCGGGCAGCATCAGGCCCAGCGCCTCGCCCATGATCTGCATGGTGGAGGCTGTTCCCATGAAGGAGCAGGCGCCGCAGCTGGGACAGGCGTGATGCTTGTACCATTCCAGCTTTTCCGGCGTGATTTCCCCCCGGGCGCACTGAGCGGCATAGATGCCGATCTGCTCCAGCGTCAGCAGATCCGGGCCTGCATCCATCACGCCGCCGGTGACGAGAATGGAGGGCATATTCACCCGTCCGATCCCCATCAGGTGTGCAGGAACGGCCTTGTCACAGCTGGAAATAAACACACCGCCGTCAAAGGGCGTTGCCCCTGCATGGATTTCTATCATCCCTGCAATCATGTCGCGGCTGACGAGGGAATAATTCATGCCGTCATGCCCCTGCGCCATGCCGTCGCAGATGTCCGTGGCGAAATACCGCGCCGCCTTACCGCCGCAGCGGGCAACGGCAGCGACCGCTTCTTCCACCAGCGAGAGCAGGTGAGCACTGCCGGGGTGGCTGTCGCCGAAGGTGCTCTCCACCATGATCTGCGGCTTTGACAGATCTTCGACCGTCCAGCCCATCCCCATGCGCAGAGGATCCTGTTCCGGCGCGACCTCGCGGATTTTCTGACTGATCATTTCCACGTCTCCTTACTCAAAGGTTTTGATGCGCGTCAGTCTGACTTCTTTGATTTCCAGTCCGCCGACGGCAACGTAGAATTTCGTGTAGAAAATGAGCCGCCTGCGGATCTCTCGCGTGTCAAAGGTGAGCGACATCCACTCTTTTTCTGCCCCGCTGAGCGTTCTTGCACCAAGGAGCTGTGAATCTACAAACACAGAGACCGGCAGCTGTGCCGTATCCGGAATCCTCTTTGCTGCACGGCAGATAATTTCAATCCGGTATTGCCCGCGCTTCTCCAGCTTCATTTGAAAATGGGTCGTACTGCCGCTCTGCGTGCTGATCTGGTTCCCGGGAATCAGCGTCTGTTCCGACACCAGGATTTCCGGCAGGGACAGGATGACATCATCATCCTCATCCCGCAGCTGCTGCAGCAGACGATCCAGTTCGCTCGTCTGCCCAATGAAGCGACGGAAGGCAGGTGTGTCCATCACATACCGGCAGATGTTCATTGCGCTGCGCTGATATACGGCACGGGTAACGCGTCCCTCCGACAGGGCGGACAGGGAATCGTCGTTTCCGCTGTTTGCAGCAGGTTCATTGGCCACCATGAACAAATCGTTCTGTGCCCGGATCATGGCGGCTACATTCTGCGTAGAGGGCTCCTTGCCATCCTCAGAGCCCATTGCCCACCAGTCGGTCATGACAATTCCGTCAAAGCCCCATTCCACCCGCAGGATGGTGGTTGTCAGGTCGCAATGGCTGGCTGTCCAGCAGCCGTTGATGGGATTGTAGGCCGTCATGACGCTGCGCGCATGGCCCTCTTTAACGGCGATTTCATAGCCTTTGAGGTAGATTTCCCGCAGCGCCCTTTCTGACACGACTGCATCAACCCAGCGGCGGCGATGCTCCTGATTGTTGCAGGCAAAATGCTTGATGGTTCCGTCCACCCCGCTTGCGTGCAGGCCGCGTAATTGTGCAGCGGCCATCTTACCCGTGAGCAGGGGATCTTCGGAAAAATACTCGAAATTGCGTCCGTTCAGCGGGCTTCGATGGATGTTCATACCCGGGCCAAGCAGGGTGTCCACCTGATATTTGCGCATTTCAAGCCCTTCGCAGGTATAGAGCTCCTCGATCAGCGAATCATTCCAGGTGCAAGCCTGACAGGTGCCGTTGGGCATGGCATAAGCCTTGTTGCCGCAGTCCATGCGGATACCGCTGGGGCCGTCCGCGCAGCAGGCCGCAGGGATTCCGTAGTGCTTCATCAGCCGATCTGTTACGCCGCCGATGGCGCCTGCTGTACCCGGGGTGACCCGCGGCGAGGACATTCCCTGCCCACGAACGATGCAGCATAATTCATCGTCCGTAAGCTGGGCAATGAACCGCTCCATGCTGCTGCGTCCCTCCTTAACATCCTGCAGATGGACGCCCCGGTCTCCCGTCTGAGGGATTTCCTGCGGAAGCCGTGATCGCCGCCGCTCCTCAGGCGCAACGGAGCGGAGTGGGGCAGGTTCCCAGGCTTCGCATCCATCCGCTGGATGCAGCCGCTGAAACGCCTTCATCGGCGCGCAGGCTTCCTCACAGCGGGCGATGACGGCAAGCTCCGTCAGGCAGAAGGAGCCCGCCGGGACAGCCTGGCGTACATCATGTCCAGCGAACAGGCCGTATTCGCCCGCTTCCATCACATAGCAGGAGCGGTGGCCAGTTGCGCCGCTGTCGTCATAAGTGGAAAGACGTTCAGCGGGGATGAGCAATGTAATCTCGGCAGTCTGCTTTGGCTGCAGCGTTTCTGTTTTTGCATAGGCGCACAGGGTCCGACAGGGCTGTCCGAGCTTTCCCTGCGGCATTTCAGCATAGACCTGCACAACCTCACTGGCTGCATGATTCCCTGTGTTCTGAACGCGATGGCGCAGCTGTACAGACGCTCCGTCCCATCGTATGGAAACCGGTTCATGCCGGAACTCCGTGTACGAAAGACCGCTGCCGAAGGGATACAACACCCGTTCCTGTGCCAGTGTCTCAAAATAGCGGTAGCCAACGTAGATGTCCTCGGCATAGATCACCTGATCGTCATCCCCGAAGCCGTCATGGGATGGATAATCCTCCGCGCGCCGGGCAATGGTGTCTGTCAGCCGTCCGGATGGCGCGATTCGCCCCAGCAGCACATCTGCGACGCCGCAGCCGCCGTCCTGCCCTCCCTGCCAGATGTACATCACCGCAGCCGGATGGTATCGCTCTACCCATGTCATGTCGATGATGTTGCCCACGTTCAGCAGCACGATGCTGTGCTGGAAGTGCCGGCATACCAGCGCCAGCATTTCCTCTTCCTCTGCAGTCAGGAGCCAGCTGCCGGGAGATACGCTGTTGTCGCGGTCTTCTCCGGCAGTTCGTCCCAGCAGGATGATCGCTGCATCATTCCGCTGCGCCGCAAGAGTCACCTGCTCCTCCATCAGCGGCATTTCCTGCTGAAACCACGGATGTGCCGCCCAGCCATCTCCCATGTCGAAGGGATGTTCCTTTGTCCAACCTTCATAAACGGTGCGAAGCGTCTGATCCAATTTCACATCAGCTTCCTCTGACAACGCTTCCCATACGCCCTTCACATACCGGACGTTCACCAGCCCACCTGAGCCCAGTCCGCTCTTAAAATAGTTCATCTGCGCCCGGCCAAAGACCGCCACGCGGCTCCCACGCTCCAAGGGCAGCGCCTGACGCTCGTTTCGCAGCAGTACGCAGCCCTCCGCTGCTGTCTGACGTGCGACGGCTGAAATGCCATCCAACGTCACTGGTGCCTGCTTCAGCATCCTTCTTGCCCCTTTCTTTTACCAGTTGACCTGCCATCGCTTGCTGTACCCAGTGGAAGCTTCTGTGACCGTGTGCTCCTGCTTCAACACGGATTGTGTCTGACGCTCCGCCAGCAGACGATCAAATGCAGCGCAGTCCATCGGCAGTTCGACAGGAATATTGCCTCGCCACTGAGACAGATAGGCTGCATTGGAGATCGCCAACTCATTGAGTGCATCTCTGCCGGGGGACAGAAGCGGCGTACCTGTCAGCATTGCGTCTGCCCAGTTTTGCAGGATTCCTGCGTGGGCACTTTCCTTCCCCTCAGGCAGAAGCTCTGTGTAATCGAAGGGGACATGCAGAAAGTCCTCATCTGAAGAATAACGTACCACGTCTTCCGGCTGTTTCAGCCTCCACCATTTCAGCTTGCCGCCCTCCAGCACAATTTTTCCCAGCGTACCGGCTATTTCAAGGCGGTTAGTACCGGGGGTTTCGCCGGTAGAGGTAATAAACACACCCGTAGCGCCGTTTTCATACCGCGTGAATATCGTCGCATCATCCTCGACCTCGATCCGGTGGTAGCGTGCTACATCGCAGCTTGCGGCAACCGTCTTTGGCATGCCGCAGATCCACTGCCACAGGTCAAGATTATGGGGCGCCTGATTCAGAAGCACACCGCCGCCCTCTCCAGCCCAGGTTGCCCGCCATGTGCCGGAGTCGTAATAATGCTGCGTGCGATACCAGTTGGTAATGATCCACACAGTGCGTTTCAGTTCTCCCAGCTGCCCGCCCTGCACAATCTCCCGTGCCTTCTGGAACAGCGGATTGGTCCTCTGGTTAAGCATGGCAGCCAGAACAAGTCCGCTCCTGTCAGCGAAATCACAGAGGGCGCGTCCTTTGCTGAGCGATACATCAATCGGCTTTTCCACCAGCACATGGAGCCCTGCAGCCAGAGCCGCCATGGCAATCTGACTGTGAAGCGGATGCGGTACCGCGATCACAACAGCGTCCGCCGTATGAGATGCCAGCAGCTCATCGATGCTCGCATAGCAGGGAACCCCGGGAAACAGCTCCCTGCAGATATGCCGCCGTTGCGGCGATATGTCACACAATGCGGTAAGAAGCAGGCCGTCTATGCTGCCGCCTGCAATGCAATGTGCATGAGCGGTTCCCATATTTCCTACGCCGATCACAGCGGTGCGGATTTGATTCATTGTTATCCCCCTATATCAACAATCCAGTGGACGTCAATCGGTTATCATTCACCTTGTATATTCTTTGAAAATGGAGAAGCACCTGCATACAGATGCTTCTCCAGGAGATATTTTATCCCTTCAAGCCCTGCGTGCTGATACCCTCCACCAGCTGACGCTGGAAGAAGAAGAACAGGATCAGGATCGGGATCAGAGACAAAACCGACATGGCAAAGGTTGCGCCAAAGTCCGTATAGGATGCATCGGAGAACAGCTTCAGCGCGTATGCTACCGTGTACAGCTGCGGCTTGTTCAGGTACAGCAGCGCGCCCATGAAATCGCCCCAGCTTCCGATGAAAGTCAGCACTGCGACAGTGACCAAGGACGGAATGATCAAGGGCAGGATAATCCGCAGGAAGATCATATACCAGTTGCAGCCATCAATAACGGCAGCTTCATCCATATCACGCGGAATGCCACGGATGAACTGCATGACCATGAAGATGTTGAACCCGCCGCCGAAGAAATGCGGGACTGTCAGGGGCAGGATGGTTCCGACCCAGCCCATCTTGTTATAGAGGACAAACTGGGGAATCATCATCACTTGACTGGGCAGCATCATGGTCAGGATCATCAGTGTAAACCACACATTGCGGCCACGGAATCTCAGGCGTGCAAATCCGAAGGCGACCACCGCAGCAGCGAACACGGAGCCGATTGTGCCAATAACGGAGATCACGAAGGAATTTTTGAAAAACACCGCAAAGCTGAGACCCGAAAAGCCACGCCAGCCAGTGATGTAGTTTTCAAACGTGAATGTCTTGGGAATCAGGCTGCTGACAGAGGTGAAGATCTCTGTATTGGGTTTGAAGGACGCGGCGATCATCCACAAGAGCGGATAGAGCATCCCGAAACCAAAGAGAACCACCAGCACATGATAGATGCATGAGCTGATTTGCCTTGCGCGCTTCATGCTGCGAGGCTTACGGGCAGAAATCGCAGTCATGTTACTTCACCTCCGATTCGTAATAGACCCATGCATTGGAGGACTTGAAGATCAGCGCGGTGAAGAAGGCGATTACCAACAGCATGAACCAGGCCATTGCGCTGCCGTATCCCATCTCAGAGAAGGTGAATGCACGGTTGTACAGATGAACACCGTAATACAAAGTGGAATTGAGGGGTTTGCCGGATGTGATCAGATAGGACGAGTTAAAGGCCTGGAAAGCGCTGATGGTCTGGTTGACCAGATTGAAGAAGAAAACCGGCGTGATCATCGGCAGAACGATCGCGAAAAAGCGGCGCACCGGGCTGGCGCCGTCTACGATGGCAGCCTCGTGGTAGCTGGCCGGCACATTCTTCAGTGCTGCAAGGAAAATGAGCATGGAGCTGCCGAACTGCCAGATGCCCAGGCCAATCAGAACGCCCAGCGCCGTGCTGACGTCATTGAGCCAGCGCACCGGAGCAATACCCAGGACGGAGAAAATGTTGTTAATGGGGCCATTGTAGGCAAAGAGCTGCTTCCACATCAGGGCCACAGCAACGCTTCCGCCCATGAGGGAAGGAATGTAAAAGGTTGCGCGATAGACTGGAATGGCTTTGGAATTACGGGACAGCACCAGTGCAACGCCCAATGAAACCAGCAGCTTGATCGGCACCTGAATGATTGCAAATTTGAATGTAACCCAGAACGACTTCCAGAACAGCTTGTCCTTCGTGAACATCTTGACAAAGTTGTCCACGCCGACCCACTTGGGTGCAGTCAGCATATCATATTCGGTAAATGCGAGATATAAGGACGTGAAGAAGGGAATGGCCGTAAATACGATCAGGCCAATGATGATGGGCAGGATAAACATATATCCTGCAACAGATTCCTTCTCCAGCGTCTGTCTGATGGAACGCATGGTGATTTCTCCTTTCAGAATCAACGGATGAAAAGAGCGGAGCCGCCGTGTGCAGCGACTCCGCCGGAATGAATGAGAATCAGTTCTTGCTCTTTTCCGCAATGATTGCATTGGCTTCCTCAATGAATGCCTGCGCATGAGCGGTCAGATCCTTCACCATGCCGTAGGACACCTGCTCGGAGTAATCGGCAAAGAGCCTGTTCACCTCGCCATGAGCGGGGATGTCGGTGTTCATGATGGCAGAGGTCATGCCTTCCTGACCAAGGTAGTCATGCATGGCTGCAACGCGCTGGGAAGTTTCGTCCAGAGTCGGAGCGATGTGCTCGCGAATCGCGCTGGAGACGGGCATACCGCGGTCAATGCCAACGATATCGTAGCAATCAGGATCGTTGATGAAGAAGTTCACGAAGGTCGCAGCAGCGTCCTTGTTCGCAGAAGCATTGGACACGGACCAGAACATGGAGGGCTTGAAGTAGGTCGCTGCAGCCGTAGCATCGCTGCTGTGGGGATACATGGCCAGTTCCAGACGAGTGCCGGAGCCGGTCTGGAAGGCAGCCAGCTCGCTGCTCCAGTGGGTGCACTCGGCCCAGTCATCGGAGATGAAGCCGTCGTACATGCTCAGTGCGGTGGTTTCGCCCACAGGCAGCTGCCAGCCTTCATTCACGGCGGTCATCTGGCGCTCCCACAGGTAAACCAGGTGCTTGGGATCATCAAAGCCCAGGGACTTGCCGTCATCGCTGTACAGATTCAGGCCATAGTCACGCAGGATGAAACGCAGGTCATCAATGTCGCTGGGAACGATGTTGGTGCGGCCGGTCGCCTCGTACACCTGCTTGCTGATGGACATGAACTCGTCCCAGGTGGGGTTAACGGGCATGGTCAGATTCGCCTGCTCCAGCACGTCAGGGCGGTACATCATCACACGGGCAGTGGTGCCGATAGGCATGCCGTAGATGCCTTCGCCAACCTTGCCGCTGCTCAGAACGGTGTCGGCAACGTTGGAAATGTCAATGGCGCCGGACTCGAAGTAAGGCGTCAGATCGGCCAGAACGTTGCTCTGTGCGTACTGGGCGATGTACTGATAGTCCATCTGGATGACGTCAGGCACCAGATTGCCGGCAACCTGAGTGGACAGCTTGGACCAGTATCCGTCCCATGCGGTGAACTCGATTTCAACGTTGATGTTGGGATACTTCTGTTCAAACAGCTCGACGGCCTTCGTGGTCAGATCGTGACGGTTCTGAGAACCCCACCAGAGGACACGGATGGTCGTAGTCTCCTCAGCATTGGCGAAAGACACCATGCCGACGGACAGGGTCAGGATCATCAGCCAGACCAGGAAACGCTTCAACATGTTGGCAACCTCCTTAAGTTGCAAATTTTGTATCTTTATCATATCATTCCGGCCATCATCCTGAGAATCAAAATAACCCGACAAAATGTTCAAAAATTGGTGTTTTTGTCCGTTTTTCTACCAAAATCTGAGGGCGTCATCCCGGTGTATTTCCGGAACAGCTGTGAAAAATATCGCGGATTGTGACCCAGACCAACCTGTTCTGCGATCTCATAGGTATGCATATCCGGATGGGTTGTGATCAGATGTTTGGCATGCTCCATGCGGACGGACAGGAGATAAGCGCTGAACTTCATGCCAGTGACGTGGGTGAATTCCCTTCCGATGTAGTCAGCAGACATGTATACCAGATGATCTGCCATATACTGCAGGCTCAGGTTTTCCATGCTGAAGTGCTCATTGATGAAACTCTGCATCTGGTAGACAAAGCTGTGTCTCGTTTCCGTGTGTCCGAACATCTGTGTAAGCGCCTGTGCACTGTATCGGTACAGTTCAGCTTCCGGTGTATAGAGATCCTTCACAGTCCGCAGGCTCCATTCTGCCTGTGCCGCGCCCTCCACGCTGTGCGCAACAAGGTAAATCATCGCCTCCTGCAGCAGTGTTTCATCTGTCAGACCGGCACAGACCTCGCGCACCTGAGCTGCTTCGATATTGCCGCGGTGATCCGGCTTGATTCTTTTCAGACGCTCTACCAGCTGCATGATTCTTTCGCGCCGCTGTGTGCTTCTGGTTTCCAACCGTTCCTGCTCCAGTCGTACCATATTGCAGGCACGAACAAGCGCTGCTTCGATCTCATCCTGTGAGCAGGGTTTGAGAAGGTACTCAAGAACACCGGCCCGCATGGCACGACGGGCAAAATCGAAATCATCGTATGCCGAGAGGATAATACACTGCAATCCGGGGTACAGCGTACGGGCATGCTCCACCAGTTCAAGTCCTGACATTCCTGGCATTTTAACGTCCGCCAGCAGAATATCCGGCATATCGTCCTTCATGCATTCCAACGCCATCAAGGCGCTTTCACATGCAGCTGAGACGGAGATGCCCATCCGTTTCCAATCGACCATACCAACGATTCCATCAAGGATCATCGACTCATCGTCAACCAACAGCAGCTTCATCATGGTCAGTTTCCTCCCTGATTTTCGGCAGATGGATGAATACTTGCGTCTTGCCATCCCGGCAGCATATCCGCAGACCGTAATCCTGCGAAAACTCCAGTTGAATGCGGCGGTGAATATTGGTCAAGCCAATGCCCAACCCATCCGGCTGAATCTGCCCGCTGTCCAGCTTTTCCAGGATATCCTCATCCATGCCAGGGCCATTGTCCTCCACACAGATGTCCACGCTGTCCGCATATTCACGACCCCAGATGCGGATACAGCACAGATCAAGCATTTCTTCAGCAGCGTAATGAACAGCATTTTCCACCAGCGGCTGGATTGTCATGGATGGAATGCGTATCGTTTCCAACGTTTTATCGAGATTATATTGCACGTCCAGATGATCCTGATAGCGGAGTTGCTGAATCCGCAGATATTCTCTGGCGATCTGCCAGTCCTCACGGACGGTAATAACGTCCTTGCGCTCGTTGATGGATGCGTGCATCATTTTGCCAAGCGCGTCTGTCATACCCGCGATCCGCTCCTGATGGGCTTCTCTGGCCATCAGATAAATGGTCTGAAGCGTGTTGTAGAGAAAATGGGGCCTGATCTGCGCCCTCAGATGACGTGCCTGCGCATCCTTGATCGCAAGCTGCTTCTCATAATTGTCGCGAACGATGTGATCATATTCCGTGATCATCCGGTCAAAATGCCGGTGCAGGCGCCCCAATTCGTCACGCCGGTTCCGATAAGGCTCAATTTCCTGTGGCTCGGGCAGCTTCCCTTGACTGAAACGATCAATCTTGCTCAGGAGCACCAGCAAATGCTTCAGAATCATGTTGATCAGCAGCCCGCCCACCGTTAAAGCGGCAACAGCAGCCAGCAGAGAAAGCAATATCGATTGAAGCGTAGAGGCATGAATCATCTTAATGATCGAATCGAAGGGACGGACCATCAGGAAAGTCCACCCTTGGGCAGAAGTATATCGCATGCAAAGCATCCTGCCTTGGTCAGTATCAAGCATTTGATAACCGTCTTCGACCAGATGAATGTTACCGGCTGTCTCATCTGCTGCATATAGACACTGCTCGCCGTCAAAGATTGCGACAGATAACGGGATCCCAAGCTCCTGCATAACTATCAGATTGTCTGACACCAGCTTTGCCAGATCAATCTCCAGACAGATTGTACCAAGCGAAGCAAATGTCAGCCCCTTGACCTCACGGATATCCCGCACAAGAACAAGACGAGAAACAGGGGCCGGCATTGTATGCCACACCGCGCTTCCCGATGCCGCACGGGCAGCCGTAGTGAGGACGGGCAGTTGTGCCGCAGGAATGGCAGATCTTCCCCAATAGGTGTAGCAGCTATGGCCTTGAATTGTTGTCAGGCGTAGAGTCACAACATGATCAAGCGTATTGGCAAAGCTTGAAAACTGATGATCGATCACGTCTGCCGCGTGAAGCCAGGCTTCGCTGCCGACAATACTGCTGCTCATCACAGAAAGATTGCTCTGAACGACATGATCACTGAGCACGCGAAATGTAAAATCTGTGTACTCATCAAGCTTGTCTTCCAGTGCTCCGGCAAAGAGTGAAAGTGTCTGCACACCAGATGCATACAGCTGCTCGTTATAGGTGTGATATGGAATAAATGAGGATGCAAGCGTCAGCAGAAAGACAGCCGTGAGGGCAAAGACAAGCACAGAAAGCATTTTGTTCTTGATCTTGATGTTTTTGATTGATTTCCAGAGCATGGTTGATTCCTCTCAGCGATGGTTCTGTCTGCCATATTGGTTAGGTGATACGCCCGTTCTGTTCCGAAATGCCCGGTAGAAGCTGGTATAATCCAGAAAACCGCATCGCTCGCCGACTTGATTGGGCTTGATACCCTGCGCAAGCAATTCCTGCGCCAGCAGAATCCTTTTGGCGAGGATGTACTGGTGTATGGACATTCCTGTATGCTCCTTGAATTCTCTCAGCAATGCGAACTTGCTGAGGAAAAATGTATCCGCCAGATGATCCAGAGAGATTGGCTCTGTTATATGCTCATTCAGATAGCGCAGCAGCGGATTCATCCGGCTCTGGATGCCGGATTCCTCTGTTGTGCAGGATTGCAGAAGCATCGTTGTTCTAATAAGCAGCATGCACATCCGATACTGATTCATCAGACAATCTGACGGCGCCTGCTGCTCTGAGGCAGAAATGATCTCGTCCGTCAGCTGCATAAGCTCCTCCAACGCAGGATCATTCAGATGGAAGAGGAAACCGTTTGACCGCAGCAGTTCATCCAGCTCTTCTGCGAGCTGAAAGCTTCCATTGCAGATGGATTCCACGGTTTCTCGGGAGGCATAGAGGTAAAAGCGTTCATAGGGTTCGTCTGCGCTGATGTGGATATTTCTGTGCATGCAATGCGGCGGAAAAACCAGAACATCGCCGCGTTGGGGACAGATGTCCACATCCTCGATGACGATTCTGATCCGTCCGCGCAGGAAGAAGTAAATCTCATAGAACTCATGGCTGTGAATGATCTTTGGCTGAACCGTTGTATCTGTCAGATGATATGCTTCAAACGCTCGCCCTGAAGGCATTTGGTTTAGCCGATCCCAAACGGGTTTGCGGGTCATTATTGATCACCTCACGGGATAGTATATTGCAATTTTTTCAATAAATCAAGCAAATTTAACAATAGACTGTAAAAATTGATTTGTGTATACTATACTCAATGGCATTTGCCAATTTCAACAGAGGAAGTGAGCAAAATGATTCGGGTTGCAATCGTTGGCACAGGCGGTATCGCCCATTCGCATATGGAAGCCTATCGTACGCTGTCGGAGCGCTGCTGCGTCGTCGCGCTGGTGGATATCGTCCCTGGAAAGGCCCAGCGCTTCATGGAGGAGTTTGACCTGCACTGCGATGTGTACGAGAACCACGAGGACATTCTCTCCCGGACAGACATCGACCTGGTAGACGTCTGCACGCCGCCGTATGTCCATGCGTCCATCAGTATCAACTGCCTGCGTTCCAGAAAACACGTCATCTGCGAAAAGCCTATGGCAGCCTCTCTGGAGGAGTGTGACGCCATGCTTCGGGCCCGTGATGAGAGCGGCATGAAGCTTTCCATCATTGCCCAGAATCGGTTCCGCAAGCCGATTCGGGACCTGAAACTCCTTCTGGACAGCGGTTTGGCAGGCCCCGTGCGCCATGCACAGGTTGATTCCTTCTGGTGGCGCGGACATTGCTACTACGATCTGTGGTGGCGTGGCACCTGGGAGAAGGAAGGCGGCGGCTGCACGTTGAACCATGCGGTACATCACATCGACATGCTGTGCTGGATGATGGGACTGCCTGACAAGGTGACCAGCATCCTGGCCAATACCGCTCATGACAACGCAGAGGTCGAGGATCTTTCCGTATCCGTGCTGCAGTATCCTCACGCATTGGGGCAGCTGACCGCCTCCGTCGTCCATCATGGTGAGGAACAGCAGCTTGTTTTCCAGTGCGAGAAGGCGAAAATCGCTGCACCCTTCTCCGTTCATGCCTCAACGCCCTATGCCAACGGCTTCCCCAAGGAAAATCCAGAGCTGGAAGCAGAAATCAAAGCCTATGCCGATGCGCTGCCTGCTCTGCCCTACGAGGGACACACTGCGCAGATCGCCGATATGTTTGATGCAATTGAACAGAATCATCTGCCCTCCATCGGCGGCGAAGACGGCCGCAACACCATTGAACTGATCACCGCCATCTACCTTTCCGGCGCCAGCGAGGAGACGGTTGCTCTCCCGCTGAAAAAGGAACACCCTTTCTATACAGTTGAAGGGATCATGAAGAATGTTCCTCACTTTTACGAGAAGACCGCCTCTGTCATGGAACTGACAGGCGAGATTACGCTGGGCAGCAACTACCAGAAATAAGGAGGTATCCCCATGAACAGAGCAGATGGCATGAACTATGCCCCTCAGGGCAAGCCCCAGCCGGTGGTCAAGCCGGGTGAGTTTATTTTCTCCGCAGTCCGTTTGGATCACGGCCACATCTACGGTATGACCAACGGTTTGCTGGAGGCCGGTGCAACGCTGAAATACGTCTATGATCCTGATCCGAAAAAGGTGGAGAACTTCCTCAAAACCTATCCGCAGGCCAAGGCTGCCCGCAGTGAAGAGGAGGCGCTGAACGATCCTGACACGCACCTGATTGCCGGTGCTGCCATTACCAGTGAACGCTGCGCACTGGGTCTGCGCGCCATGGCTGCAGGCAAGGATTACTTTACCGACAAAGCTCCCTTCACCACCATGGAGCAGCTCAACGCTGCCAAAGAAATGGTGAAGAAGACCGGTCGGAAATACATGGTGTATTATTCCGAACGACTGCATGTGGAAAGCGCTATCCTTGCAGGCTATATGATTGAGCAGGGCGAGATCGGCAAAGTCATCAGTGTGACCGGCTTTGGCCCGCACCGGTTGAGTGCCAGGAATCGTCCGGCGTGGTTCTTTGAAAAGGAGAAATATGGCGGCATCCTCTGCGACATCGGAAGCCATCAGATCGAACAGTACCTCCATTTTGCCGGCGAAGAGGATGCCACAATCCAGCTGGCTCGCGTAGCCAACTACAACAACCCGCAGTATCCCGGGCTGGAGGACTTCGGCGATTGCTCCATTCTGGGCAAAAACGGCACCACGAATTATTTCCGCGTCGACTGGTTCAACCCGGACGGACTGCGAACCTGGGGCGACGGCCGCACCTTTATCCTGGGCACAGAAGGCTACATCGAGCTGCGCAAGTACATCAACATCGCTGCTGACAATGCAGACAGCGACCATGTCTTCCTTGTCAACGGCAAGGGGGAGAAGTATGTCCACGCGGCGGGCGTGACGGGCTTCCCGTTCTTTGGCCAGCTGATTCTGGATTGTCTGAACCGCACGGAAAATGCAATGACGCAGGCGCACTCCTTCAAAGCGGCAGAGCTTTGCCTGCAGGCGGAAGCACAGGCACTGAAAGTCAAATAAGAGTACAAGCTGAATGTGACGAGTCCCTCAGATTTGACGTGGAAAATCAACAGCCCAAAAGGCTTGCTGTCTGAATCACGCGGGCAGCAAGCTTTTTGCGTCCTGTCCTCAAAGAGCTAATCACAAACGGAAGGCAACACAAAAAGAACTACCAGAAAGCTGGTGAATATGCTATACTTGATCTGTGAATAGTGTACGTTTTTATCCTGATACTGTATTTCCACAGCTGAAGGAACGAGTTTCGGTACGGAGGAAAGCAAATGAAGCCCATTGGAACGCAAAGCATCTTGACAGACAGGCTTATGCTGCGACGTCCACAGGCATCGGATGCGCAGGAGCTTGTTGAGGCGCGCAGCCTTGCCATGACCATGGAGGAAGGGAAAAAAGCAGTTGCGTTAATGGTCGCAGAAGCGGAAAAGCCGTTCTGTTTCCATTGGGTTATCACGCTGGATGGACGTGCGATTGGGCGCGTAAAGGGCTGGGAGGTCAGTCCGTACAACGGCTATGTGCAGCTCGGATATGATATCGCGCCGCGTCATCGGGGAAAAGGCTATATGACCGAGGCAGTCGGCGCGGTGATTCGATATATGCTTTTGAAGGCGGAAGCAAACCGTGTGTATTGCTCTGTACGGGAAGGGAATATAGCCTCGCGACGCGTTTGCGAAAAGAACGGGATGCGTTGCGAAGGCGTGCTTCGTCAGCACTATGCGCGACAGGACGGCGGATATGATGATGTTTGCGTATATGGAATCATCAGGAGCGATCTGACCAGGGAGGTGCGGTAAAACGATGGCGATGGACTTTGGCGATATGCAGCAGATCCAGCGTGAGCTGCAGGAAAAGTATCAGCAAAAGTGGGGCGGCCTGAGTCCGGAGAAGGGAAGGCAGCTCCTCCTGTGGATGCTGTGCGAGGCAGGGGAGGCTGCACAGCTGATCAAGCATAAGGGTGACAACGCGATCATGGAGGAACCTGCTGTCCGGCAGGCGTTCATTGAGGAGCTGTGCGACGTGATGATGTACTTCAATGACGTGTGCCTGTGCTATGACATCAAGCCGGAGGTTATCGAGAAAGTTTACCATGCCAAGCATGAGCGCAATATGCACCGGTGGTGAAAAGTGTACGATTACCTCTAAAAAGTGTCGTTGACTTTGTATTGATGCTGAATTATAATGAGAATAACGGCATTATGCCATGATGAAAACAGTACAACAGGAGGATGCATCCTATGAAAATGACGTTCCGCTGGTATGGTAAGGAATCCGATCCGATTCCGCTGAAGTATGTCAAGCAGATTCCCGGCATGAGCGGCCTGATGGGCCTGCTGGACAAGCCTGCCGGTGTTGACTGGCCTGAAGAAGAGGTCAAGGAGCTGGCGGATTATGTGCATGCGCATGGCCTGGAGCTGGAGGTGATCGAGTCCGTTAATGTCCACGAGGACATCAAGATGGGTCTGCCTACCCGCGATGAGTACATCAAGAACTACTGCTCCACTGTCCGGACGCTGGCAAAGTACGGCGTTAAGGTCATCGTGTACAACTTCATGCCTGTGTTTGACTGGCTGCGTACGGATCTTGCGCGTGTGATTGAGGAGGATGGCTCCAACTCCCTGTACTTCAATGAAGCGGATCTGGGTGAAATGGGCCCGATGGAGATTGTCCGCCGCACGGCTGAGGATTCCAAGGGCTTCACCCTTCCGGGCTGGGAGCCTGAGCGTCTTGCTCTGCTGGAGACGACCCTGAAGCAGTACGAGGGCATTACGCCGGACATGCTGCGCGAGAATTACAAGTACTTCCTTGAGCGCGTCTGCCCCGTGTGTGAGGAGGTTGGCGTGAAGCTGGCCTGCCATCCGGACGATCCTGCCTGGCCGATTTTCGGACTGCCGCGCATTGCGCATTCTCAGGAGGATTACGACAAGATTGTCAAGCTCTATGACAGTCCCGCCAACACCCTGTGCCTTTGCACCGGTTCTCTGGGCTCCAATCCCGACAATGACATTCCTGCCATCATCCGTCACTTTGGCGAGATGAACCGCATCGGCGCAATGCACGTGCGCAATGTCAAGTATCTGGGTTATCGTCACTTCCGTGAGGCTGCTCACCTGTCTTCTACCGGCGATCTGGATATGTTTGATATCATGGAAGCCATCTATGATACCTGCCCCGATACCTATATCCGTCCTGACCATGGCCGCATGATCTGGGATGAGCAGGGACGTCCGGGCTATGGCCTGTATGATCGCGCGCTGGGTGCAACCTACCTCAACGGCATCTGGGAAGCCCTGTGCCGTATGAAGGGCCAGAAGTAAGCTCACTGACAGGCTATAAAGGAGTGAAGAATCTATGAAGCTCTCTTATCAGGGTATTCAGGATGTCGCCGGCTACACGGCTGCCAGCGTTGCGCTGCCCAAGTTTGACTGGCAGCAGATGGCGGCTGCAACGGAAAAGAATCCTGTGTGGGTTCATTTCGGCGCGGGCAATATTTTCCGTGGCTTCATTGCTGCGCTGCAGCAGCGTCTGCTGAACGCGGGCGAAGCAGATGCCGGCATCATTGCCGCTGAAACCTTCGATTACGACATCATTGACAAGATCTATGAGCCCCATGATTCCATGACGCTCATGGTGTCTCTGAAGCCCGACGGCTCCACAGACAAGGAGGTCATCGCGTCCATCGCCAAGGGCGTGAAGGCAGACTGTACCAATGCAGCGGACTGGGCGGCTCTGAAGGCTGCGTTTGTCAATCCCTCCCTGCAGTTTGCGTCCTTCACCATCACGGAAAAGGGGTATGCTCTGACCAACATGGCGGGAGAAATGATGCCCGTGGTGATCGGCGACATTGAGAATGGCCCAGACAAGGCACGTCATGCCATGTCTGTCGTGGCGGCGATGCTCTATGCCCGTTATCAGGCTGGCGCTGCCCCCATTGCCATGGTTTCCATGGACAACTGCTCCCATAACGGCGAGAAGCTCCGCGGTTCCGTGCTGACGATTGTTGACGGTTGGGTGAAGAAGGGCCTTGTGCCGGCGGAATTTGCTGCCTATGTGTCTGACGAAACGAAGGTTTCCTTCCCCTGGAGCATGATTGATAAGATTACGCCCCGTCCTGCCGATGTCATCCGTGATCAGCTGGCAGAGCAGGGATTCGAAGACATGGCGCCTGTCGTGACCAGCCGGAATACCTACATTGCGCCCTTTGTCAATGCTGAGGTGCCCCAGTATCTGGTGGTGGAGGATCGTTTCCCCAATGGTCGTCCTGCGCTGGAAAAGGCCGGCGTGTATCTGTGTGACCGCGATACTGTCAACATGACCGAGCGCATGAAGGTTACCACCTGCCTGAATCCTCTGCATACCGCGCTGGCTGTGTATGGCTGCCTGCTGGGCTATGATTCCATTGCGGCGGAGATGCAGGATGCAGAGCTGGTCAAGCTGGTCAAGACCATCGGTTATATGGAGGGCCTGCCTGTCGTGACGGATCCCGGCATTGTCAGCCCCAAGGCCTTCATCGACGAGGTTGTGGAGCAGCGTCTGCCCAATCCCTTCATTCCGGATACCCCCCAGCGCATTGCGACTGATACCTCTCAGAAGGTTGGCATCCGCTTTGGCGAGACCATCAAGAGCTATCTTGCATCTGATGAGCTGGATGTTCAGAGCCTGACCGCCATTCCGCTGGCGCTGGCTGGCTGGCTGCGCTATGTGATCGCTGTGGATGACGAGGGCAAGGACATGCCTGTATCCTCCGATCCCATGCTTGCGGCACTGCAGGCGAAGCTGGAGGGCGTGAAGCTGGGTGATCCTGCTACGGTGAAGGGCAAGCTGGATGATATCCTGTCCAATGCGTCCATCTTCGGCGTGAATCTGTATGATGCCAAGCTGGCTGAAAAGGTCGAGGGTTACGTGGCTGAAATGCTCGCTGGTCCCGGTGCTGTCCGCGCGACACTGAAGAAGTACCTTGCATAAAACACATCAGACTGCCTGCAGGAGTGATTATGAAGAGGAAGGCTTGCCCCTCCTTGTAATGGGTTGCGGGAAATGCAGGTAATACAAGCAGTTATGGCTTGAAGGAAAATCTTCAAGTACATAGCTGCTTTTTTGCTGCAAAAAGTGAGGATTTCTATGAAATTGACCTATCGCCGCTGCGGCCTTTGCTGCGATGAGACAAGCCTCATACGGCTGCCGTGATAACTTGAAAACAAATTGACGCACTTCTCTGAATATGATATGATTACGAGTGAGGTTACATACGCAATCAAGGTGTCCGGAGAAGCTCCTTCGGATGAAAAGGGAAGCCGGTGTGATTCCGGCGCAACAGCCATTACTGTGTTTCGGTAGTGCGGCTGCACAGGCCATTGGACGTATGTCTGAGAAGGCGCAGTCGATGGAGAAATCCAGCCGATCAGTCAGGAGACCTGCCTTGCTTGTTGGTTCAACGCTTTTCTGGGCAAATGGGAAAGGGCGTCACGCGTGGATGGCAGCATCCGCGCTGTTTCGGCATCCTCCTGTCCGGGGGATGCTGTTTTATTTGGAGGAATGCGTGTGATTCACGGGGGCGATGTGTGGGAGGGAAATCCCGCACGATGGCTGGACTTTTCCGCTAATCTCCGCCCGGAGGGGTCGCCGGACTGGGTGATGGACGCCATGCAGTTTGCCCTGGCGGATGTGCGCTACTACCCCGACCGGGCAATGAAACGTGCCCGGCGCGGACTGGCTGCTTACGCTGGTGTAGCAGTGGATTGCATCCTGCCGGCAGCAGGCGGCGCGGCGGCGATCGACCTGGTACTGCAGCGGCGCAAAGGACGTGTACTGACGCTCAATCCCACTTTCTGCGAATATGCGGAGCGCGCCGCGGTACACGGCAGACCTCATGACATTTGGCAGGGCGAATGTTTCCCTGGTGATACCGTGTTCATCACCAATCCAAATAACCCCACCGGTGCAGTTATGACGCGTAACGAGCTGCTGGCGCACCATCAGCATATCGTTAACCGGAGCGGCGAGCTGATCGTAGACGAAGCTTTCATTGATTATTGTCCGGAACACAGCGTCGTCAGGGACGTACAAACAGGGTTGACTGTCGTGGGTTCCATGACAAAAACGTTATGCATCCCCGGCGTTCGGCTCGGGTATATCTGCGGTGCACCGGAGGTCATTGCCGTGCTGGAAAAGCGCATGCTGCCCTGGTCACTCTGTACGTTGGCAACAGAGATTGCCGCCCGTCTGCCGGAACACTTGGATCAAATACGCCATGACGCAGCCATCAACCGTGTGCGACGGGAAAGATTCACGCAGCAGTTGACCAGCCTCGGCGCAGAGGTACAGCCATCGCAAGCCAACTTCCTGCTGGTAGATTTCAAGCAGGATATGACAGGCGTTGCAGCAGCACTGAAGGAACGAGGTATTCTGGTGCGCACCTGCGGGTCCTTCGGGCTGCCGGGGAGCATCCTGCGGCTGGCCGTCAAAACCGAAGAACAAAACGACCAACTGATACACGAATTGGAGGAACTCCTGCATGCGAGGTAAGTCATTGATGATCCAGGGCACGGCCTCGTCCGTGGGAAAGAGCGTGCTGTGTGCGGCCTTTCTGCGCATCATGAAGCAGGATAGCTACACCGTGGCTCCTTTTAAGGCGCAGAATATGGCGCTGAACTCCTTTGTGACCAGAGATGGCCTGGAAATGGGGCGTGCTCAGGTGACCCAGGCGCAAGCTGCCGGTATGGAGCCGGACGTGCGGATGAATCCAGTACTGCTCAAGCCCACCAGCGACCGCCGCAGTCAAGTGATCGTGGACGGAAAAGCCATAGGCACCATGACTGCAATGGAGTACCACAAATACAAGCCCGCCCTGCGCAAAAGCATCAAGGCCACCTACGACGCGCTGGAATCCACCGTGGACTGCGTGGTGATCGAAGGCGCAGGAAGTCCAGCTGAGATCAATTTGCGCGCCGGGGATATCGTCAACGTGTCCATGGCTGAATCGGCGGATGCACCGGTGATCCTGGTGGGCGATATCAACCTGGGCGGCGTGTTCGCATCGCTTCTGGGTACCATCATGCTGCTGACGGACGAGGAGCGCGCCCGGGTGAAGGGCGTGATTATCAACAAATTCCGCGGCGATGTGAAAATCCTGGAGCCAGGGTTAAAGATGCTGGAGGAGCGCATTCACATCCCTGTGTTGGGCGTGGTTCCGTGGATGGACGTGGAACTGGAGGACGAAGACAGCGTCACCGAGCGCTTTGAGCGAAAAGCAGGTCAGGGCGACCTGGATGTGGCTGTGGTGAAGCTCAAGCATATCTCCAATTTTACCGATTTCCAGTCCCTTGCTCTGCAGCCGGGGGTACGGGTACGCTACGCCCAAACTGCCAGGGAACTGGAAAACGCGGATCTGATCGTGCTCCCCGGAACGAAGAACACCATCGAAGACCTGATCGATATGCGCAACCGGGGCATGGATGCAGCCATCGTGCGACATGCCTGCAAGGGGGGTATGGTGATCGGCGTGTGCGGCGGCTATCAGATGCTGGGCCGCAAGCTCCACGATCCTGACCATGTGGAATCCCGTGTCCCGGAGCTGGCAGGCCTTGGCCTGCTGGACGTGGAGGTTACCTTTGCAAAAGAGAAACACACCGCCCAGGCAAGCGGTGTTGTGGACGCTTCCGGTTGGCTGGCCGAGGCCAACGGCGTGACCGTGGATGGGTATGAAATCCATGCCGGGTACAATCAGCTGGGCGAAAATGCCCTGCCGTGGCTGCGCATCGGCGGAAAGGTGGACGGTGTGATGAATGCCCGGGGCAACGTGCTGGGCAGTTACCTGCACGGCCTGTTTGACGATGGTCAGCTCTTTGCGGCCATTGCGGCCCACATCCGCAGGGAAAAGGGCATCGCCACCGAAAATCAGGCGCCTGTGAGCTTTGAGGTATTCCGCGAACGGGAGTTTGACCGCATTGCGGATATCGTGCGGGCCAGCGTGGACATGGACATGATTTACAAGATCGTCCGGGGCGAGGTATAATATGGGTGACTGGATTCTGGCGCTGATGATCGGCTTTGTCCTCGACCTGCTGTTGGGCGACCCGGAGTGGCTGTATCATCCGGTATGTATCATCGGCAAGTACACCTCCTTCATGGAGAAAAGGCTGCGCAAGCGGGGCGGAAACCTCCGCAAAAGCGCGGTATTCCTGACTGCCTCCACGGTGCTGCTGACCATGGCCGCCGTGGCTGTGCTGATGTGGCTGCTGAGCTTGCTGGGCTGCATTCCGCTGCTGATCGGTATGTCCCTGCTGAATTGGATGGGCATTGCAGTCACCTGCATGGCCAAGGAGGCCCGGGGCGTAGCAAAGGCGCTGGACAAGGGCGTTGAGGCTGGACGTACGCAGGTGGCAAGAATCGTGGGGCGTGATACCCAAAGCCTGAACGAAGAAGAAATCATCAAGGCGACCATCGAAACCGTGGCCGAGAACACCACCGACGGCGTGATCTCGCCCCTGTTCTATGCTGCCATCGGCGGGCCGGTGCTGCTGTGGGGCTTCAAGGCCGCCAGCACACTGGATTCCATGGTGGGCTATCTGGACGAAACGTATCGGGACATCGGCTGGTCCAGCGCGAAGATGGATGATGTGCTCAATTTTCTCCCTGCACGCATCTCGGCTGTGCTGATGTGCATCGCCGCCTTCCTGACGGGCATGGACGGCAAAAATGCCTGTCGCATCGTCCGGCGGGATCATGCCAACCACAAGAGCCCCAACTGTGCCTGGAGCGAAGCGGCCGCAGCAGGCGCAATGCATATTCAGCTTGGCGGCACCCACGATTACTTCGGCAAGCCCATTGAAAAGCCCACCATCGGCGATGCGGATCGTCCTGTGCGGCGCACGGACATCGGCAAGGCCAACCGGCTGCTGTATGTCACAAGCTGGCTGATGCTCGGGTTGATTCTGCTGATCGCCGTCCTGCTGTGAGGTGTGAACATGACTGAAAATAATAACTTCAGCTTCTTTCAGAACCGGGCATGCGAGTATTTCCCTTGTCACGAGGGCGTGTCGGAGGAAGACTTCAACTGCCTGTTCTGCTTCTGCCCGCTGTATGCGCTGGGCAGAAAATGCGGCGGCTGCTGCACCTATACCGAAAAGGGCGTCAAAAGCTGCAAGGCATGTACTTTCCCACATGAAAAAGGCAATTACGATGCCATCCTGGCTCGCTATGGTGACATTGCTGATGTAGTAAAACGCTCGGACATGGAGGATATATGAACGCAAAGGAGCAGGCGCAATTCCGGTGGGATCATGTGGCCAAGCCGCTGAATTCCCTTGGCAGCCTGGAAAGGCTGATCGTGAAGATCGCCGGGATACAGGACACGCCGGATGTGCGCATCAATAAACGGTGCGTGCTGGTTTTCTGTGCCGATCACGGCGTGGTGGCTGAAGGTGTGAGTCAGTCCGGGAGCGAGGTGACGGCGCTGGTGGCAAAGTCTATCGCAGAGGGGACGGCCAACATCAATCTGATGGCAAGTGTATCCCATACAGATGTGTTCGCGGTAGATATGGGTATGGCTGTGGCCGTTCCAGGCATGATCGACTGCCGCATCGCTGCCGGTACGAAGAACATGACACATAGCTCCGCTATGACCCGCGTCCAGGTGGAACAGGCGATTCGGACTGGTATCGACCTTGTTGGCGAAATGAAAGCCCGCGGATATCAGCTGATCGCGACCGGCGAAATGGGCATCGGCAACACCACGGCGTCTACGGCGATGGCCTGCGCGCTGCTGATCTGCACGCCCGAGGAACTGACCGGGCGCGGCGCAGGCTTGTCCGATGCAGGGCTGATCCGGAAACGGGATGCCATCACCCGTGCGCTTCACGTCAACCAACCGGACAACAGTGACCCCATCGACGTGCTGACGAAGGTCGGCGGCTTTGAACTCGCAGGCATGGCAGGGGCCTTTCTGGGCGGCATGAAGCATGGCGTGCCGGTGATTATAGACGGTGTGATTTCTGCCGTAGCTGCATTGGTCGCCGCCCGCATCTGTCCGGCGGCAGTCGAAGCCATGCTGCCCTCCCACATGAGCCGGGAGCCTGCGATGGTTCGCATCATGGCGGAGCTGGGCATGGCCCCCATCCTGTACGCCGATATGGCCCTTGGCGAAGGTACCGGCGCGGTGGCGCTCATTCCGCTGCTGGACATGGCGCTGCAAGTGTATCACGGCCCGCATACCTTCGATGAGCTGGGCATGGCGGCCTACACGCCGCAGGAGGAACGGGCATGATCGTACTGGTTACCGGCGGCAGCGGCTGTGGAAAATCCACCTGGGCGGAGAAGTTGGTTGCCTCCATGCCGGAGGAAAAACGCGTTTACATTGCCACCATGCAGGTCTATGATGACGAATCCGTCAGGCGTGTGGCGCGCCACCGGGCCCAGCGGGCAGACAAGGGCTTTACTACCATTGAATGTGAGAAAGATCTGGCCTCTGCGGACATCCCGGAGGGCAGCACCGTCCTGCTGGAGGATCTGGTCAACCTGATGGCCAATGAAATGTTTGACGGCGGCGACGTGGAGCGCATCGTGCCCGCTCTGCGGGAGTTGTCCCGGCGCTGCGCCCATCTGGTGATGGTCACCAACGATGTGTTTTCCGACGGTGTCGTGTATGCTGAGTCCACCCAGGAATACCTGCTGAAGCTGGCGGAGATCAACCGGCAGGCCGCTGAACTGGCAGACTGTGTGGTGGAAGTGGTGTACTCCATTCCTGTCGCAGTGAAAGGAGAAGTACCATGTGTGTAATCCGATCCTTTGCGATCGCATTCTCCACCTATTCACGCATCCCCATGCCGCAGGTGGAATGGTCGGAGGAAAACCGCAAGTATGCAATGTGCTTCTTTCCCCTGATCGGTGCGGTGATAGGGCTGCTGATGTGGGGGTGGCTGTGGCTGTGCGATGTGCTGGGCAGCGGTGTACTGCTGCGCGGTGCAGTTGGTGCGCTGCTGCCCATCCTGGTGACGGGCGGCATCCACATGGACGGCTTTATGGACACCAGCGATGCCCTGGCCTCCTGGCAGTCCAGGGAGCGGCGGCTGGAGATTCTCAAGGACAGCCATGTTGGCGCATTTGCTGTAATGGGCTGCACGGGGTATCTGCTGCTGTCTGCTGCTCTGCTTGGCGAGGCTGCGGTCGCGGATGGGCCGATGCTGCTGTGCGCTTTTGTGATCTCCCGCGCCATGAGCGCATGGGCGCTGGCCGCCTTCAAAAGCGCCCGTCCCAAGGGTATGCTGGACAGCTTTGCCCAGGCGGCGCACAAGCGCATGGTAACCATTGGCTGCATCGTATATGCGGCGCTCTGTGCACTGGTGTGGGTATTCTGCGGCGGTTGGCTGGCACTGGTGTATTTGCTGACAGCAGCCCTGTGCCTTGCGTACTACCGCCGCATGGCCTATAAGCATTTCGGCGGCGTGACGGGCGATCTGGCAGGCTGGCTCGTGCAGGTGACGGAGCTGGCTCTGACTGCTGTGATCGTATTGGGAGGAAAGCTGTGATGAAGCTCTATATCGGCGGCGTATACCAGGGCCAGGAGGAGCTGGCCCGGACGGAAAACCCCGGCGGCGAGTTCTACCCGGACTTCCACGAAATCATCCGTCGCGTTGTATTGATTGAGGACCGGGAGCCCCGCGAATTCGCCCGGCAATTCTGTCAGGAGCACCCGAACGCCATTGTCATCTCTAACGAAGTGGGAGCAGGCGTGGTACCCATGGAGGCGTCCGATCGTGCTTTCCGCGAGGCCGTGGGTCGGGCGCTGTGCAGCATTGCGCAGGAGGCCGAAAGAGTCACCCGCTGTGTGTGCGGAATCGGGGTGCGGATCAAATGAAGTGGATTCTGATCCGCCACGGCCAAACCCAGGGCAATATGGAACACCGCTACATCGGTTGCCGGACGGATGAGTCTTTGTGCGAGCAGGGTGCATCAGCATTGCAGGCGCGGAAATATCCGCCGGTCAAGAAAGTGTACGCCAGTCCGATGAAGCGCTGCCTGGAAACGGCGGCAATCCTTTATCCGGATGTGCCGGTGGAGATCATCGAAAATTTCCGCGAATGCGACTTTGGCGACTGGGAAAACAAGAACTATACTGAGCTCAATGGTAACACAGACTATCAGGCATGGATCGAATCCGGTGGGGAATTGCCCTTCCCGAACGGCGAAAGTCGGGTGCAGTTTGCCGCGCGATGTGTTGCCGCCTTTGAAGGCATCCGGGAACAGGTGGATGACTGTGCGATCATCGCCCACGGCGGTACGCTGATGGCCATCATGGAGCGGTTCGCCTGTCCAGCCGGAAGCTACTTCGACTTCCAAGTAAAGAATGGCTGTGGATTCGTGCTGAACAGGGATGGCAGTTATGAATACATTCAAAAACCCTGATGGAACCTAGATGTTCCATCAGGGTTTTCATTGCCATTGTGCCAGCATGTCTTGCATCCATTCGTACACGTCCATGTCGTAGACGATGCGGAGGTTTTCGTTGGTAAGCACCTGATTGATTTCCCCTTGAGCAGTGCATTTGCCATGATTCAACAGCAGGGCATGAGTGCCATAGCGCCTGGCAAGGCTCAGATCATGCACGACGGACATGACCGCGCGCCCCGGCTGCTTCAGCCACTCACCGATCAGGGAGAAAATGTGCCTCTGATATACCAGGTCAAGGTGGTTTGCTGGCTCGTCAAGGATCAGCACCTGGGGATTCTGTGCGAACACCTGGGCAAGGAAGGTACGCTGCAATTCGCCGCCGGAAAGCGTCAGCACGCTGGCTTTGCGCAGGTCTGTCAGGCCGGTCAGCGCCAGTGAACGCTCCACCTGCTCTCTGCCGTCATCATCGCGGGAGGACAGGAAGCTGGAGGTGTACGCATAGCGGCCCAGTCCCACGACTTCTTCCACAGAGTAGCCGTAGCCTACGCTATTTTTCTGGGACAGTACGCCAATCTTCCGTGCCAGCAGAGCAGGCTTGTAGCGGCGAATATCGATGCCCTCCAACTCAATAGCTCCTGTATAGGGCACGCCCATCGAAATTGTTTCGATCAGCGTGGACTTGCCCGCACCGTTGGGGCCTGCCAGCATCAGCCACTGCCCCTCACGCAGGGAGAAGGATACGTCATCTACAACGGTATGATCACCGTAGCGCACGGTGATGTGATTTCCTTTCAGCATCTCCATCACCTTGCCTTTCTCGTACGGTAAAAGATGGTCACGAAGGCCACCGCGCCCACCAGCGACGTCACCACGCCGATGGAAAGCTCAATGGGCCTCAATATCGTACGAGCCACCAGGTCAGCCAGCAGCAGGAAGATTGCCCCGGAAAACATAGAAGAGGGCAGCAGCCGCTTGTGATTGGGGCCGGTGATCATCCGTGCCATGTGGGGCATGACCAGACCCACGAAGCTGATGGTACCGGAGATGGACACGCATACGCCGATCAGCACGGAAACCGTGATGAGGATGATCAGCTTCACCCGGCGCACGTTCACGCCGATGTGACGGGCATTGTCCTCGCCGATGGCAAAGGCATTCAGCTCCCGCGCATAGCGCAGGATGACGCCGCCGCAAAGCAGCACCGTGATGGACAGGATGCGGGTGTGCCCGAAGTTCGTGCCTGACAGCGAACCCATCGTCCAGAAGGTGATGGACTTGATATGATCCTCCGCAAAGGAAATCACCAGGTTGATGACGCTGGAAGAGAACATCGAGAAGATGACGCCAATGAGAATGATGCTGTTGGTGCTCAATGATCTGTCCAATGCATAGGCCAGACCGAGAATCGCCGCCAGCGACAGGAAAGCAAACAGCATGGCCATGAGCATCGTGCCGCCGTAGGTCGTGCCGGGAATGGTAATGCCCAAAGCCAGCGCCAGCACCGCACCGAGGGATGCACCGCTTGATACGCCCAGGGTAGAGCCATCGGCCAGCGGATTGCGCAGAAGACCCTGCATGGCAGCGCCGCACAGAGAAAGCGCCGCACCCACCAGTGCTACGTTCAGCACACGGGGCAAGCGCACGTTCAGGATGATGCTCCTGGAGATGCTTGCCGGAATCTCCATCTTCCACAGGCTGTTCCACAGGGCTGTGACGGTGTCCTCCAGCGGAATGTTCACGCTGCCTACGCAGATGCACAGCAGCATGATGGCCATCAGCGCAGTCACAAATATGACGTATGTCCGCCAGGAAAAGTGTTCAGAAAGTTTTTTCATATCTCTTCAAAAAGGGGGAGCCAGACTGATCGGCTCCCCCGTACGGTTGCTGGGCTTTACTCGGAGATGCCGTTCAGGAAGTTGTACAGCCCCACAACAGCTTCCGCCAGACGGGGGGCAGGGCGGGTCATGGCGTAGGAATCGGCGTTGTAGACAGCGCCATTCTTGATCGCGGTGATGTTCTCCCAGCCTTCGCGGCCCATGACTTCATCCACAGCGGTTTCACCCATGCCGGTCACCAGCACGATGTAGTCGGGGCTGCGTTCGATGACCTGCTCCTGGCTGACCTGCTGCCAGCCTTCGATGTCGGCAAAGGCATTCTTCATGCCGCAGATCTCGGCCAGCTCGTGCATGAAGGTGTTGGTGCCGGCGCTCCACAGGCCCCACTCCAGGGGCATGACCTCGAAGTAGATGGTCTTGTCAGTCTTTTCGCTCTTGGCGGCAACATCAGCAAAGGTAGCCTGCATGTCGGCGACAACAGCCTCAGCTTCGGCTTCCTTGCCCATGATTGTGCCCAGCAGGCGGATGTTCAGGTACACTTCTTCAATGCTGTTGGCGTCAGTGCCAATGACACGGATGCCGTTCTGCTCCAGCAGTTCCACCTGCTCGGTGGTGTGTGCCATGTCGCTCATAACAACGACCTGAGGGTTCAGCGCCAGAATCTCCTCCAGATTGGTGTTCGCACCGGATTGAACCGCGGGCAGCTCCAGCACGGAGGCGGGGTAGTCGCAGTACTTGCCGCGGCCAACCAGCGCATCCTCACAGCCGATGGCGCAAAGCATTTCGCAATCGCTGGGCTCCAGAGCGATGATGCGGGTGACAGGGCCTTCGATGGTCACTTCGCGGCCAAACATGTCGGTCACGGTGATGGTGTTGCTTTCAGCCACCGCAGTTCCCAGCTGGGCTCCGGTCGCCATGCTGAACATCATCAGCAGGGCAAGTGCCAGCGGCACAAGCAAACGGAAAACGGGCTTCTTGGACATGATGTGTCCCTCCTTAATTGGTCGGGCATTTCCCAACCTGAATGTGATCAAATGAATCAGCGAGAGGGGCTTCATCAACTGCATAGCAAAAGAAAAAGTGTCCCTCCCTGAGGAACACTAACCAGACCGACCACCCATTCCTGCATGCAGAAAAAAGGCTGTCAGCCCAAATAGCATATCCCACCCCCAGGGGAATGATTGATTTCACGGTGTAAACAAGTCTCCCGGCTTGGTCTCATCCTACTCATGCACCTTCCCGCTTTCGCAGTGGCTTCCATCGCATTTTCGTCAACTTCACGGTTACTGGGATAGCCCGGAACTTTCATCCGATTCCTATGGTACGGCCACTACCGCCATTTGGCGGCGCTGGCTGCACTTGGCGATTGAAAGCAAATGTTTCCGATCGTCAGGCCATAAGCCCTCCCAAGTGCTCCGTACCGCGCATCGCTGCGCAGATACACCGGCTATTCATTTGTCGAATCCATTATAGCTGTCATGCGCTCATCCGTCAATTTGTTTTTGAAAGATTCTTCTTTGTCTGCTGCTTCGGGAATATTCCAAAAAAAACCCGACACGCGGGCAGGCAGTATTTTGCGTGGAAAGAAAACGATTTCTCCGAAATCCTTGAAGGAAAAGAACCTCTGGACAGCGAATTTTATCATGTCTATTCTTCAAGAGAAAGGCAGGCTTCACCGCGTTGAAGAAACATCTGTACCGTGCGGGTTTGTGGCTGGCAGTGCTGACGCTGATGGCACTGATCTTCGGTTTTTCAGCGCAGTCTGGTGATGAATCAGGCGTAGTCAGCGGTATCATTACCCAGCCCATTACAGAAGCGCTGTCCTCCATGCATCCAGACCTGCAGCAAGCGGAGATGGAGTCGCTGTATATACTCGTCGATCAAGTGATCCGCAAGACGGCACACTTTTGCGAATATGCGCTGCTCGGATTCCTGATCTGCCTGCTGTGCCGCAGCTACGGAATCCTTTCATGGCGGCTTCCGTGGCTCATTGGCTCCGTATATGCAGTGACGGACGAGGTGCATCAGCTGTTTCAGCCTGCGAGATCCTGTCAGGTATCAGACATAATACTGGACGCGTGCGGCGCCTTCTTTGGTGTAATGTTCATCGGGATAATCAAGAAAATCAGGAGGAGTCAATAATGTATACGATCAATGAAATGTATTCGCTGGAACATACCATGGCGGGAGAATACCTGTCCCGCTTTACCTATCCATGGGAGGCGCTGGCAGGGATCAAGGCAGAGATCATTCGTCTGGGTGAACGCCTCGACAAGGAAGAATATACCGAATCTGCCCCGCAGGTTTGGGTGCATAAGACGGCAAAGGTTGCTCCGACGGCTTATCTGGGCGCGCCCTGCATCATCGGTGCGGAAACCGAGGTGCGTCATTGTGCCTTTATCCGCGGCAGTGCGTTGGTCGGTAAGGGCTGTGTCGTTGGCAATTCCACTGAGCTGAAGAATGTGATCCTTTTTGATGGCGTACAGGTGCCCCACTATAATTACGTTGGTGACAGCATTCTGGGATATCTGAGCCACATGGGTGCAGGCTCCATCACCTCCAACGTCAAGAGTGACAAGACGCTTGTGGTTGTCCGAAATGCGGATGAGGCCATCGAGACGGGGCTGAAGAAGATGGGCGCAATGCTTGGCGATCATGTGGAGGTCGGCTGCAACAGCGTTCTCAATCCCGGCACGGTCATTGGTGCTGGCAGCAATGTCTATCCGCTCAGCAGCGTCCGAGGCGTGGTGCCTGCCAACAGCATTCACAAGCAGAACGGCACGGTGGTGACAAAGCGATGATCCGACCGATCATGCGTGACATGATGTTTCTGTCCCAGCCCAGCGACCCTGCGTCAAAGGAGGATGCGCCGCTGGTCACCGATCTTGTTGATACGCTGAATGCCCATCTGGACGGATGCGTCGGCATGGCTGCCAACATGATCGGCGTACGCAAGCGTGTCATTGTGGTTCGCATGGGCCCGATGTCGGTACCGATGATCAACCCCAGGATTGTTGCGAAAGCCGGTGAATATCAGGCAGAAGAGGGCTGTCTGTCTCTTGTTGGCGTACGGAAATGCGTGCGTTATCGCGAAATCGAGGTGGCGTATCAGGATGCGGCCTTCCTGCCGCGGCGACAGAAATACACCGGCTGGATCGCGCAGATCATCCAGCACGAGATCGACCACTGCGACGGAGTGATCATATGAGCGCGCCGCATATCCTCGTGGACGCAGATGCATGCCCTGTTGTTCGGCAGGTTGAGCAGATTGCCCGCCGGTATGCACTTCCCATGACACTGCTGTGCGATGAACATCATGTCATGTGCAGCGACTATGCCGTTGTCCGATATATAGCTTCAGGCGCGGATGCGGTTGATATTGCCCTGATGAATCTGTGCCGTCGTGGCGACGTGGTTGTTACACAGGATTACGGCGTAGCGGCCATGGTGCTGGGCAAGGGAGCCTATGCCATTCACCACAGCGGCAGACAGTATAACAACGACAACATTGAGATGATGCTTATGGAGCGGCACATGGCCCAAAAGGCGAGGCGGGCGTCTGGAAAGCATCATTTGCGCGGCCCTGCAAAATTCACGGATGATGACAGGGCACGTTTTCAGGCTGCGTTCGAGGCGTTGATCCGGATTGCCGTAGAAGCGCAGGCAGATATATCAGAAAACACGGGAGGAAACCTCTTTGACCATTATTGAAGCGTTATGTAAGGAATTCAGCATCCAGCCATGGCAGGCAGAAGCGGTGATCACGCTGCTTGACGAGGGGGCGACGGTGCCATTCATCGCGCGCTACCGCAAGGAACAGCATGGTTCACTGGATGATCAGCAGCTGCGTGACATCAGCGAACGTTTGTCGTCGCTGCGGGCGCTGGAGGAACGCCGGACCGAAATCAGCGAGAGCCTGAAAAAGCTGGAGGTCTGGACGGACGAGCTGCAGTCTGCGCTGGATAAGGCGGGAACCATGGCTCAGCTGGAGGATATATACCGGCCGTACCGTCCCAAGCGCCGTACCCGCGCCAGCATCGCCCGCGAGCGCGGACTGGAGCCGCTTGCGGATGCGCTTATGCAGCAAAAGCGAGGTATGATGGCGCCGGAGACACTTGCGATCCGGTTCGTTGACGAGGAGAAGGGGGTTCCCACTGTTGACGACGCGCTGCAGGGCGCTATGGACATCATTGCAGAGAACGTCAGCGACGATGCAGCTGTGCGCGGCGATCTGAAGACCTACTATCATGGTTTTTGTGCCGTAGCAACCCGTCCGGCGGGTGAAGCGGATGAGCACAGTACCTATGCCATGTACCATGATCATCGCGAGCCGCTCCGACTGATGCCGTCTCATCGTGTGCTGGCCATGAACCGCGGTGAAAAGGAGGGCGCACTGAAGGTTGCGCTCGAAATCAATGTAGATTCCGCGCAGCGTTTGATTCGTAAGCGTTATGTTCAAACTGCTGGAAGTCCTGCATCGGAATATGTCGCCCGCGCATGCGATGACGCCTATACGCGTCTGATTGCCCCCTCGCTGGATACAGAGCTGCGGAATGAACTGACGGAAAAAGCACAGCAGGCGGCTATCCGTGTTTTTGCGATGAACCTGAAGCCGTTGCTGATGCAGCCGCCGGTCAGGGGCCGCGTCGCGATAGGACTTGATCCTGGCTATGCGCATGGCTGCAAGGTTGCAGTGGTGGATGAAACAGGCCGCGTGCTGGATACATCGGTCATCTATCCTGTTCAGCGTGGACAGCGTGCGTTGGAGCAGGCAAAGGATATCGTCAAGCATCTGATCCGCAAGCATGGCGTGAGCATTGCGGCCATCGGTAATGGCACGGCAGGCCGTGAAACGGAGCAGTTCTTTGTCGATGTGATGCGGGAAATGGATATGGGCGACAAGCTGGCGTACATGGTCGTCAGTGAATCCGGAGCATCGGTGTACTCTGCGTCAAAGCTGGCAGCGGAGGAGTTTCCGCAATACGATGTGAACCTCCGTTCAGCAATTTCCATCGCCCGCCGCTTGCAGGATCCTCTGGCAGAACTGGTCAAGATTGATCCCAAAGCTATCGGAGTAGGGCAGTATCAGCACGACTTGAAGCCTGCTGAGCTTGATGCGGCATTGGACGGTGTGATTGAGGATTGCGTGAACGCCGTGGGTGTGGACGTCAACACGGCCAGTGTATCGCTGTTGTCGCATGTGGCAGGTATCAATGCGACGGTGGCGAAGAATATCGTGGCATACCGGGAGGAAAACGGCGCGTTTACCAGCCGTGCGCAGCTCAAAAAGGTGCCGCGCCTTGGGCCGAAGGCTTTTGAGCAGTGTGCAGGCTTCCTGCGTGTGCCGGGAGCAAAGGATCTGATTGAGAATACCGGTGTACATCCTGAGAGCTATCAGGCAGCAAAGGCGCTGCTGAAGCGCTTCGGTCTGACGCCTGCAAAAGCTGTCGGCGTGCTGTATGGTCTGGCGGAGGAAAGCGGATTTGCTGCGCTTGCAAAAGAGCTGGATGTGGGCGAGCCTACGCTCCGGGATATCGCTGCGGAGCTGTCGAAACCGGGGCGCGATCCCCGTGACGAGCTGCCGCCGCCCATCCTCCGAAGCGACGTGATGCACCTTGAGGACCTCAAGCCCGGCATGGAGCTGAAGGGGACGGTTCGCAATGTGACGGACTTTGGCGCATTTGTGGATATTGGCGTGCATCAGGATGGTCTGGTGCATATCAGCCAGCTGGCAGACCGCCGCGTGAAGCATCCCAGCGATGTAGTGCGAGTAGGTGACATCGTGAATGTATGGGTGATGGAGGTCGATCTGAAGCGTAAGCGCATTAGCCTGACCATGCGTAAACCCAAAGCGCAATGAGCATGAAGAATGACGGAAAGGATGATCGGGATGAGAAAGTGGATTCGACGTGCTGTTCTGCTGGCGCTGGCCCTGTGCTGCCTGTGCTGCTGTGCGCTGGCAGATGAGTTGACTGGCAAGAGTGCGCTGGAAATTGTTTCGGATATGGGTATTGGCTGGAACCTCGGCAATACCTTTGACGCCACGGGCGGCGATACGAGCGATGTGTATGCGCAGGAGCAGTCCTGGGGCAATCCCATTGTGGACGAAGGCCTCATCCAGCGTGTGAAGGAAGCGGGCTTTGATACCATCCGTATTCCTGTGACCTGGTATCGCTATACCTCGAAGGACGGAAGCTATACCATCAATCCGGCTTTCCTTGCCCGTGTGAAGGAGGTCGTTGATTACGCCCGTGCGCAGGATCTGTATGTGATCATCAACATGCACCACGAGGAATGGATCAACTCCGCTGTACTGGATAAGGATTACGTGAAAATCGGCGAACAGCTGTCAGCCATGTGGCGTCAGATTGCCGATGCTTTTGCGGATTATGATCAGCATCTGATCTTCGAGGGCATGAACGAGCCCCGTATGGTCGGTACCCGTGTGGAATGGACGGGCAGTACCGATGCCTGCGAGGCTGTCAACTATCTCAATCAGGTATTTGTTGCTGCGGTGCGCAAGGAAGCGAAGGGATACAATGGCGAGCGCTGCCTGATGATCCCTGGTTATGCAGCATCATCCAGTGCCTCTGTGATGAACTGTATCGCGATCCCTACCGTGAATGGCGAGGCAGTCAATAACGTGATCATCTCTGTGCACTGCTACTCGCCCTACGACTTCTGTCTCAGCGATGCTCAGAAGGATTTTGATCCTGCAAAGAGCTCGCATGTATCGGGCATCAACAATACCTTTGCGGACATCAAGAATCTGTTCCTGGATAACGGCATTCCTGTGGTCATTGGTGAAACCGGTGCGACAAATACCGGAAACAATCTGCAGGCACGCGAAAAGTGGGCGTACTACATGGGTGCGAAGGCTGCAGAATACGGTGTACCGATTATCATTTGGGATAACGGCAACAATGCTGCTTCCGGCGGAGAATGTCACGCATGGGTGCGTCGTGCGCTTCATCCCAAGCTGCGCAGTCAGCAGACGCCTTACATCATTCCGACTGTCATTGAGCAGCTGATGAAGGGCAAGAACAGCGCAGCATGGGGTTCGGGCACTCAAGTGCAGGAAGAGGCCGCTGTATCAGCTGTGGGCGGAACGGTACTCTGGAACAAGGCCGATGGCTATGCTTCTGTCAAGCAGTGGGATAACTCCTATATTCAGTTGACTTCGAAGGCCAACTGGTATGGCGACGCCGCCAGTGTTGCGGTTATTTACACTGGCAGCGGCGAACCCAAGATCATCCTGGACAGTGCGGAGAAGAATCAGTGGTGGATCCCTGTGGATCCGGATCGGATCGAAACAATTGCCGGAAAGAAGGTCGCGTGGTTCTCTGCGAAAAAGCTGATGGCTGAGGCTGCCAAGTTCGAGGTTACCGATGCGTCTCAGCTGCGCTACCTGAGCATCATCGCAACAGGCGCAAACATTACTTCCTACGAGGTAAGCGTTGTAGGCGCCATGAGCGGTGAGAAGCTGAGTGATACCATCACCTTCAAGGCCAATGGCCGTACGGTCCATAAGGGAAAGGATATGCCCAAGGAGCCGTCCTTCACCGATATGACCTTTGCCGGCTGGTACACCACCCGCGATTACCGCCCGGGCACAGAATACACAGGCGGACCCCTTCCCGGCGATGCTACCGTGTATGCCAAAATGCTCATGACGATCGAATAACCAAAGATAAATAGCAGCGCCGGACGCATCCATGCTTCCAGTCAGGAATATGGAGCATCCGGCGCTTTATATGCGGACGATATCGGGTCAGGAAGGCAGCTTCTCAGATCCAGTGCGTAAGCAGCCAGCGCGCCACGCCATCCTCGTCATTGCTGGCAATAATGTCTGTTGCATGTGCTTTGAGCGCATCGGAGGCATTGGCAACCGCATGGCCTTCATCTGCAGCATCAAAGAGGGGAATATCGTTGACGCCGTCGCCAAAGGCAACGATTCTGTCACAGCCGAGCAGTTCCGCAAGCTGTCGTGCTGCATGGGCTTTGCTGGCTGTTTTCGGCATGATTTCCAGCCATTGAGCGCCTGAATAGATATCACGCTGAAAGACGCAATGGAACGTGTCCCGATATTGTATGTAAAGCGGAGCCAGCCTGTCCTCGTCGCCGATGCAGGTGAAGTAAAACGTTTCGCCCCGCATGAGGGCTTCATCGCTGGTGACAGGTGTATCGCGAAAATCGCCCATGCGCGTTTCAAGGAAAGCACGGGTATCCTTGTCGACCTTATCCAGCTGATACATGAAGCGTTCACGCCCGTCCTCAAAGCAATAAACGATGGGCTGCACACCTGCGCTGAGAATATCATGCAGGATGCGCCGCGCTTCATCCTTGCAGAAGAAGTTGGTCAGCAGCAGCTCCTGTGTGCTGTTGTCGATAATAAATGCGCCATTGTAAACAATCAATGGAATTCGGGCATGGATACCGGCTGCTGCCTTCTTGGCGGTGTGGTAGGATCGGGCAGTGGCATAGGAAAAGAGCATACCGTCGGCAGTCAGACGGTTGATCACATCGTTTGTGAACGCGGACGTCTGCTGATTGCTGTGCAGGAGCGTTCCGTCAAGATCGGAAAGAAAAAGCGTCGGCATTGTGGGTACACCTCCAGTCTGCATCATCATACCATGACGGGCTGAATCATACAAGCAGAAGATAAATTTGCATCAAATTCAAAAAAAGTTGAATTTTCGCTTGACAATCATGCCGGTGTGTGATAATATACTACATGTCGCCTGACGACGTAGGGGTATGGTGTAATGGTAACACGTGGGTCTCCAAAACCTTTGTTCTGGGTTCGAGTCCTAGTGCCCCTGCTTGACAGCCGGTTTCGGAAGAAATCGGCTGATTTTTGTATATAGGATTGCGAAAGGAGAGATCAGATATGCTAAAACGCGTTGCATTTTCTGGAATTGATCAAAGAACAAACCCCAGTGACCTTCAGCTACTGCATCAGCAGTATCCGTTTGTAGAGTTTGTGTATCTACTCTCCGAAAGTCAGAAGGCAGGAAACCGTTATCCACGTCCGGTCATTCTAAAGGCATATCAAAAACTGAAGATACCGATGGCTGTGCATCTGTGTGGCAAAATCGCCATCGAACTGATTCATTCGAACGATTGGAAACCGGTTCATGATATGCTCGGATAATCATGGGATTTATTCGACCGAATACAGCTGAATATACCTAAAACCAAGCATTTTTCCCGAGAATTGACTATGCCTGCGGATAAGAGCATTATCATTCAGCTTCATGAAGGCACGAATGAGTTATTCCAGCATTATAAACACTTGCCTAATGTTCAGGGATTCCAAGACGCCTCCGGTGGACGGGGCATTGTCAACACCGAATGGATGACGCCGAAGACAGAATTCTTTGGCTACGCAGGCGGTATTGGACCTGACAATGTTGTCGAGACAGTTAAAGCCATCCAGAGTGTATGCCCGAGCGATTTCTGGATCGACATGGAAAGCAGCATTCGCACAAACGATAAGTTTGATGTTGAAAAGTGCCGCCTTGTCTGTCAGGCATTGACCGAAGCCGGATTGGTATAAGGAAGATGCATTTTCTGCATTTCCAAAACCTTTGTTCTGGGTTCGAGTCATAGTGCCCCTGCCAGAAGAGCCAGTTTCGAAAGAGACTGGTACTTTTTATTTTTATCTTTTCTTGCATAAGATACGTGCATCTGGTATAATATTGTCAGAGGAAATACCTACCCGGCATCCTCATCGTATCAATAGGCATCATAACAAAAGGAGGTTTCACCATGAACGAAGATACGCGCAAGAACATTCCTTCCGGGCAGGAAATGCAGAACAACGAACTGAACGAAGAACAGTTGGATGAGGTAACCGGCGGCCTTACGATTAGGATGCTTGGCGCGGGTGGTTCCCGTCAATGTGTCGCCAATCCTTCTCATAGATATGCTGCACGCAACGCGAACGATGTGTGCCCCTTCTGCGGTGCGAAGGGCTTCATTGATTTAGTGCGCAACTGAAGAACATTACTCATATCTGTGAGTTGGTTGTTATCAAGCAGTCGTTTCCTCGGGGAAGTTGATCCTCAGCGCGGGGCACAAAAAAACCTATGTTCTGGGTTCGAGTTCCAGTAGCCCTGCCAGAAGAGCCAGTTTTGAGAGAGACTGGTTCTTTTTCAATTAAGGTGGTGTGCATATGCCCTGTATCTATGTTTTTTCTGGTCCCTGTGGTTGCGGTAAGTCTACCCTGGCCGATGCCTATGGAGCTTATATGGTTCATTCGGGTATGAAAAATCAGGTATACGTCATCCATGGTGATGACTTCCATCGTGGCTTTGTCGAAACGAATCGCAGGGTGGGGTCGGCTTGTCAGGGATATCAACACTGGCCGGATATACTGCGCTTTAATTGGGAGTGCATCCTCATGGTAGCAGCCAAGGTGCTGGAAAGAGGATTGGATGTCATCATTGATTACGTGGTGGAGGATGAACTGCCGATGCTGCTGCAGCTGGCAGAAGAACACAGCGCCGGGTTTTACTATGTTGTACTCACTGCATCTGAAAAGGAATTGGAGCAGCGATTGATCAAGCGGGGAAGCAGCGAGCTGATCGAACGTTCGCTGTTCCTGAAACAGAAGCTGGAAAGGCTTCCTTCAAGTTACGGCCATCTGTATGATATTAGCGGAAAAACGGTACCTGAAGAGATTGAACACCTGAATCTTGAGCAATATAGAATGATTTGAGCATAGAGCGGCAGACGAGCCAGAGAAATCTTATCCTGTCTGCAATTAGATGTTGATTAAAAGAAACCTCTTTACTTTACGAAAACAGCTTTACATGATACAATATACGTCAGGGGGGTGAGAGATGATGGCCTTGATGGGGCGTGTTGCGGCATATGTGCGCATGCACGGCGGGCTGTACACCCTTCGCCGGGCAGTTGAAATGCTGCAGGAGCATATGCTGCATACGTATCACAGGCGATACCTGCAGGAGCGAGCAAGCGATGCTGAGCTTGCAGCGCAGCGGGAGAATCAGCCGGATGCAGGTCTCATCTCGGTGGCGATCCCTGTATACAATACCCGCCCTGCATTTCTGAAAGCGCTGACAGATTCGCTGCTCGCGCAGACCTACAAGTGCTGGGAGGCGGTATTCTATGATGGCGGCAGCACAAGCGCGGAGTCACTGGCTGCAATGGATGCCATGCCGGCGGATCCGCGTATCCGCGTCATTCACGGCACGGTGAACGCCGGTATTGCCGGAAACACCAATCTTGCCGTTGAGGCCTGCAGCGGCGGTTATATTGCCCTGTGTGATCATGATGATGTTCTTGCTCCCGAGGCGCTTTGGTATACTGCGCAGACGATTTTGCAAAAGCATCCGGATATGCTGTATTCTGATGAGGACAAGCTGACCGAGGACGGCCGGGTTCATACTGATCCGCATCAAAAGCCCGATTTCTGTCCGGATAATCTGCGTTCGGGCAACTATATCTGCCATCTGATGGTCGTGAAGAAGTCGCTGCTCAAGGAGCTTGGCGGCTTGCGCCCGGCTTTCGATGGTTCGCAGGATCATGATCTGGCGCTGCGGATCAGCGAAAAAACGAAAAAAATCTGCCACGTACCGCGTGTTCTGTATCATTGGAGGACTGTGGGATCGTCCGTGAGCCATCAGCATCTTGCACGATGTCAGGACGCTGCTGCCCGCGCAGTGACGGAGCATATGAGTCGGATTGGCTGTCCGGGCTGCTGTACGGTGGAGGACGGCGTTCTTCGCTTGAGGTATGCAGTAAACGAGAAGCTGACTGTGCATACCATCCGTGTGTCGGGAAGGGAACGCTATCAGCAGATGAATCGTGCGGCTGAAGCGGCTGCGGCGGATGTGCTGCTTTTTGCAGATGAAAGCGTGATGGACATCTCCGATGATTTGATCGGCGAAATGATGATGTATGCGCAGCGAGACGACGTCGGCGCGGTTACGCCCATGCTGACGGATCGCAGTGGTCGGGTGAGTCATGCGGGCTTTGCTGTTGGCGGAAGCAGCTGTGCAGTGTGCAGGAACCGCGGATTGCCGTGGCATGCAGGCGGATGGCACGGACTTAACCGTACATCCCATAATGTTGCCGCAGTCAGCGCCGCCTGCTTCATGATCAGGCGGGATCATTTCATTCCTTTTGATGAACAATATACGGATGGTCTCGGTGCGGTGGACTGGTGTCTGAGGCTTTCGCAAAGCGGACTGCATCATGTTTATACGCCTCATGCCCGCGCGGTATGTACCTGCAGCGATCTTCTGTCGAAGTGGTCGGAGCAGCAGCGGTTTCTCAGCCGATGGGCTGATACGATTGATCCGTGTGTTGGGAAAAGTGCTCCAAACAATCCATAAATTTCATATACAGTCCATATTGATCCGATAGAATCCCAGTACAATTTCTGATTGATGAAAGGAGGGCCGATCGTGAAGATCACGATGATCACCATCGGCTCCACCGGTGATGTACGTCCTTATATGCTGCTGGGCAGGGAGCTGAAGCGGCGCGGTCATGACGTCACCGTCGCGGCCTTTGCGCCCTTTGAAGATATGATCCGGAATGCAGGGCTGCAATTCTTCCCGATTTCAGGCGATGTGGTGGATCTGATGAATCACCTGATGAAGCCTGGCGCAGTAGGCGTTTCGTATCTGAGAGAAGCTGAGAAGGCTATCAGCAAGGTGGCGCCGCTGCTGCTGCGGGATCTGATTCGCGCAGCAGAAGGAGCGGAAGCAATGGTCTGCAACTTCTTTGGAACAATGTATTACTCTGTGGCTGAAAAGTATGGTATTCCCTGCGTGCAGACGCATTTTTTTCCAATGGATCCCAATCCGCTGATGCCCATATCCTCAGCGCCGTTTCCGCATTTGGGCCGCTGGTGGAATCGTCTGAGCTACCGCGTGGGCTATCTGCTGATCAGCCTGCTTGAAAAACGTTATCTGACGGACTGGCGCAAGGAAAATGGCCTGAAGGTTCGCGGACTGCGGACAAAGCCGGACTATTCCTGCAAGGGTCATCGTATTCCTGCCATCTACGCGACCAGTCCGCTGCTGATGCCGAGGCCGGATAACTGGGATGAGCATATCTACATGTCGGGCTTCTGGTGGGATGAGAGTACATGTGAGTTCGCGCCGCCTCAGGAATTGATGCGGTTCCTTCAGTCAGGAGGGAAGCCGATCTATATTGGCTTTGGATCAATGGTTTCCGGCAATATGGACGAAACCTTCCAGACTGTGCGCGAGGCTGTGGAGAAATCCGGAGTCAGGGCAATCATTGCGACTGGCTGGGCAGGAGAAAAGCAGCCTGTCAATACAGAACAGATCTTTTATGCGGATTATGTGCCTCATGACTGGCTCTTTGGGCATGTATCGGCAGCGGTGCATCATGGCGGAGCGGGAACGACGGCGTCTTCCTTGCGGGCAGGGCTTCCGACGCTGGTGGTACCCTTTGGCGGCGACCAGCCCTTCTGGGGCGAGCGGGTGTATGCGGCAGGCTGCGGCCCTAAGCCTGTGCCCAGGGACGGCATGACGGCCGCTCAACTGGCCGAAGCGCTGCGGGATCTTGCGGACAATGCTGAATATCGCCGGAATGCGGAGGCGATGGGTGCTGCAATGCGTCAGGAGCATGGATTGCAGCGTGCAGCGGGTATTATTGAGCAGGAGATTGCTGCGTGGCTGTCAGCGGACAAGAACTGAAGGTATTGATGATGATGCTGGGATGTCAAGCCTTCAGAATGTATTGACGAAAACTGGATATTAGGATATACTATCAATGCTGGAATCAGCAGAACAGCTTTGGCAGAAAGGAGGCCTCACGATGACCATGATGAATTGTGTGTGTGTCATGATGACGGCTCTCACTGCTTTTGTCTGCATGGAACAGCAATAATAGTTGTTCTATGTGTATCGATGCAGCACCGGCCGTGATCAAGCGGACCGGTGCTTTTTGCATGTCGTACTTTTGCACGCAGCGGATTCGCAAAGGAAAAATGAAAGGAAAAGATATGCAGATCATTGATTATTTCCGCAGTGAGAATCCAGAACACTGGCTTAAGCAGATTCAGCAGTACGAGTGGAGTGCGGCAAGGTTTCTTGCGCATCTGCTGACGGAGAATCTTTTTCATGAAACCGTTGGTCCCGGCACACTTCTGCTGCTGGCGGACGGAGAAACGCTCGTATCCTTCCTGACCCTTGCAAGGCGGGACGAAATTGACGACGAAACGCTCATGCCGTGGATCGGGTTTGTCCATACCGCGCCACAATATCGCGGCCATCGGTATGTCGGGCAGCTGATCGACCATGCGGTCAGTCTTGCAGAGCTGCATGGTGTGAAGCGGGTTTACCTGTCCACCAACCATACAGGTTTGTACGAAAAGTACGGCTTTACATTCATGGGCGAGCGAGCTCTTCCTGATGGGCTGACCCGCCTTTACAAAAGGGACACGGTGCACGGCATGATCAGATATGAACGCTTGACATCGCAGAATTTCCATGAAGACAGCCTCGACGGTTTCATTCGCCATCAGGAGGTCAGCCAATGCTGGCGATGTGTGGATGGAGAATGGCTGCTGCTGCCCATTTCGTTTGTTGAGGACTGGGACGAGATGCGTCTGCGTACGGAAGCAGAAGAAATAGTGCAGGCCATTGATGCTGGTAATACAATTTTCGGCGCCTTTGCCGGTACGAAGATCGTTGGCTTTGCAGCGCTCGGCGGCCGGTTGGGAAGCAGACGGCAATATCGGGAGCTTACAGCGCTGCAGGTATCAGCGCCTTATCGGGGCCAAGGCATCGGAAAACGCTTGTTTGCGATGGCGAGGGATGCAGCACGCTGCGATGGTGCGGAGAAGCTGTACATATCTGCTCATTCATCCCGTGAATCGCAGGCAGCGTACCGTGCCATGGGATGCGTTCACGCGACGGAGCCTGATGCAGCACATGCTGCTGCAGAACCCGCTGATGTGCAGATGGAGGTTGATCTTCGACCTGAAACGGTTGTCCGATTCGGTCAAATGGCGGATTTACCATCGTGGATGACGCTTGTACGGGAGGTTGCATGGAATTTCCCGGGCCTTGAGACGGACGAAGCTTTGCAGGAACACGCTGATACTGTGGCGAAATTTATCAGCAAAGGAAATGCCATATGCGCTGTACAGGGGACAAGGATCGTCGGCGTGATGCTGTTTTCGCGTCGGCTGAATATGCTGTGCTGCATGGCGGTATCGCCTGATTGCCGCCGCCAGGGCATCGCGACCAAGATGTTTGAACTGATGCTGACACTCGCTGATCCGATCCGCGACCTGACAGTAACGACCTTTTGCGTGGAGGATCCAAAGGGTGTGGCGCCTCGGGCATTCTATCAAAGACAGGGCTTTGTGCCGGCTGATCTGGTTACAGAGAACGATTATCCCTGTCAGAGATTCATCAGAAAGGCAAGCATATGACAGGCGGAAAAAAGGAAATCCCCAAAGGACGTATTATGTTCCTCAACGGCGTGACTTCCTCTGGAAAAACATCCATTGTCGAGGCACTGCAAAACCGTGACGATATGTATTTCTACGTAGTGGCCAATGATCTTTTTCAGGAAATGGTGGGCGAGAGGTTTCTGCGGGAAAATTATTGGCAGCATCTGTCGCGCGTGATTCTGCTCATGTATCATACTGCGAAGCTTTATTCCGACATGGGGCATAATGTGCTGATTGACGGAATCCTTGTGGAAAGGCAGGAGCTCCAACCGCATTATCAGCAGTTGATGGAGATCATGCAAGGAAATCCATTTTCTGTTGTTGAAGTATCCTGCCCGCTGGAAATCTGCCGTGCGCGAAATATCGCCCGCGGTGATCGATATGAAATGCAATCGCACGAGCAGGCGTCCCTGATGGCCCGGGACATTTGCTATGCGCTGCGTGTGGAAACCGACAAGCATTCGCCCGAGGAATGTGCAGAGCAGATTGTCCGGGCGCTTTGCAAATAACGAAGGGAGGTATGGGCGTGATCCTTGCCATTGTCAAGGCTCCTTTTCATTGCTGAAATAACGTCATGAAAAGGAGCGAATCAAAATATGAAATCCGGAATAAACAGCTTCCTTACTACCCTTAATGAGATGCGTGCTTTCCTGCTGCTGTGGGTGACGCAGGCCTTCTCTGGCCTTGGCAGCGCAGTTACAAGCTATTCGCTGGTGATCTGGTCCTATTCTCAGCAGGGATCGGCCCTTGTGACGGCGCTGCTGATGGTATCTTCTTATGCGCCCTATGTTCTGTGCTCGATCTTTGCCGGCGCCTTAAGCGACCGCTGGGATAAACGCAAGACCATGCTCGTCTGCGATGCAATGGCGGCGCTGACGACGCTGTGTACGTTCTTCCTCCTCAGGGCAGAGCTGCTGCAGGTATGGCATCTTTACGTGCTAAATGCTGTCAATGGCTTGATGAACACCGTTCAGCAGCCTGCTTCTGAAGTTGCGACAACGGCGCTGCTGCCCAGGAAGCATTATCAGAAGGTAGGCGGTCTGCGGTATCTGTCCTCAAGTCTGAATGGCATCCTGAATCCTGTCATCGCTACGGCATTCCTGACACTGCTTGGCATGGATGCGGTCATTCTCTTTGATCTGCTGACCTTTGCTGTTGCGTTTGTGGTTCTGCTGCTGTTTATCCGTATTCCGACGCAGGAGAAGCCGTCGGCACAGAAGGATACGCTTGTCCAGTCAGTGAAGGCGGGGATGGGCTTTCTGCGCCGGAACAGGGGGATTCTGTCGCTGGTGTTCTTTCTGGCTGCTATCAATCTGGTTGCCTCCATGTTTGAGGCAACGCTTCCTGCGATGCTGCTGTCTCGTCCAGAGGCAGGCGAAACGGCGCTGGGGATTGTCAATAGCATCACAGGCGTTACAACGCTGATCGGCAGTTTTGCTGCGGCAATGCTGCCCACCCCCAAAAGCAGGGTGCGTGTGGTCTGCTGGACGTTGCTGCTGTCCATGAGCACGGAAAACTTCCTGTTGGCTTTCGGAAAAACGCTGCCAGTCTGGTGCATCGGTGCATTCCTCGGTTGGATTGCCATTCCGCTGATGAACACAAACCTTGACGCCATCATGCGTCTGAACATTCCGGAGGGGATTCAGGGGCGTGTCTTTGCTGCACGCAATTCACTGCAGTTTTTCACCATCCCGCTGGGGTACTTTATCGGCGGCGTGATGATCGACCTGTTCTTTGAGCCGCTGATGGCTGCACAGGTGGCTGACAGCATGCTCGTTCGGCTGGTCGGGGTGGGCAAGGGGAGCGGTGCGTCGTTCTTCTTTGCTGTGCAGGGGGTGCTTGGCGTGCTGGTCTGCGTATGGTTCATGCGTGATCGGCATATTCGCGCCATGGAAGCAGAGGAGCTGAAATGATAACGTAAATATTCCAAAGCAGCCCGTGCTGCAGCGGCCATGGTTCCATACGGGGCCATGGCCGTTTTGACGCAAAAAACAGCACCCGGAAGTACCGGATGCTGTGGGGATGCATGTGGCTTATTCTTCTTCGGAAACTGCTTCTGCCGCTTCCTTCATGGCCTCGGCGACGCGCTGCTGGAAGAGAGCGAATACAGCGTTCATGACAGTTTCATCGTCAATGCCCAGATACTTTTCGCCCTCGTCGTCCTTTTCGACCTTCAGGATGAGCACATCGTCTTCCTCATCGTCATCCTGTTCATCGGTATCCAGCGGCAGGAGAACCATGTAGTCGCCGCCTTCGTATTCGACCACGTCCAGCATCAGGAAATCAACATCTACGCCTTCCTCGTCGGTCAGGGTAACGATGCTGTCCTCGTCCAGTTCAAACATATCTGTTCCTCCGGTTGTGTGATAGGGGCGCGGCTTATTCAGCGTCGACGAACATACCGTCTTCATCCTCGTCGGTGAAGTTGTATTCGTCAGCGAACATTTCCTTGAACTCCTCAAAGACAGCGTCAGTGATGGCCTCGTCCTCTTCAGGCAGGAACTCCTCGGTCTCCTCATCGATCACCACGGACTTGAGAATCACAACCTCGTCGTCCTCTTCGTCCTGGGGTACGAGCACAACGTACTCGTTGTCGTTCTTTTCGATGCGGGCGGCGATGTCGTAAACGTACTCGTTACCCTCGTCGTCGGTCATGACAACTACGTCTTCGAAATCTTCTTCGTTCAGATCGGGGGTGTTGTTGATATCGGTCATGGGAATCTTCCTCCTTATGATCATTGGGTATGTACCATGATTATTTTAACACATGCGCAAGCAGAGCGCAAGGGGAGATTTGACGGTGACGGCAGCGCGTGCTATAATCAAAGCAGTAAACAAGGAGGCGCCAACCATGATGATTCCTGAATCCATCCGCATCCATCTGCCGGACGGCAACTTTTTGCTGGACAGCGTCGGATGCTCTGCTGCGCAGGTTCTGATGTTCCCTGACTGCGTGCTGAAAATTCAGAATGACTGCAATGTATCCGGCAATGAGTACGACATGATGTCATGGCTGCAGGACAGGCTGCCCGTCCCGCGGATCATCGCAGCAGATCATGTAGATGGTGTGCGTTATCTCCTGATGAGCCGTATGCAGGGACGTTATCTCTGTGATGAGACATTTCTGGATGACCAGCCGCGATTGGCAGAGCTGCTTGCGGAGGGGCTGCGCAGGCTCTGGGCGGTGGATGTTTCTGAATGCCCCACGATCCGCACGCTGGATCAGAAATTCAAGGAAATAGAGGCAGGCCTCCGGGGCGGATGGATTACTGCAAAACAGGCAGCGCAGCCTGATACGTATGGTCCCAATGGCTTCAAATCACCAGCGCAGCTCTTCGATTGGCTGATCAGGAACAAACCTGCTGAAGAGCTTGTGCTTTCTCATGGAGATTACTGTTTGCCGAACATTTTTGCAGACGCAAACGGTTTGACGGGCTTTATTGATATTGGCTTGTCAGGCGTTGCGGACAAGTGGATCGACATTGAAAAGGGCCTGTGGAGCATGTGGGCGAATACTACGGGCTTCTTCGGAGGAAAGCAGCGCCCCTTTGACAGGCGGCTGCTCTTTGATGCGCTGGGCATACAGCCGGATGAAGATCGTATTCGGTATTACGGTCTCCTTGATGAACTATGCTGACAGAAAGAGCCGGTCAGAATGAGGCAGACTGCCCTTCAGACCGGCTTTTCGTGTGCGATTATTCCCGAATGATCAGCTCCAGCGGGCAGTGGTCGGAGCCCTTTACACGGTTGTGAACGCGGCAGTCCACAAGGTTATCTGCGAAACGGTCCGAAACGAGAAAATAGTCCATTCCCATAGCACGTATGCCGCGCCGATAAGCGAAGTCACCTGCTTTGCTGTCGGGATGAAAGTGCCTGTATGCGTCAATGAAGCCGCTATGCAGTATGGCAGCAAGACCGCTGCGTTCTTCTCTGGTGAAACCGGGAACATGCATGCCCTGTGCTTTTCCGTCCAGATCGGAAGCATTGTAAGCAGCGTTCATGTCTCCGCAGAGGATAACCGGTTTTTCAGCGTCCAACGCCTGTATCAGCGACAGGAGCGCCGCATCCCACCGCATGCGTTCCTCCAGCCGGGAAAGGTCAGGCGCGGTGTTGGGAGCGTAGCAGTTCACGAGCCAGAATGCATCCAAGTCCAGCGTAATCACTCTGCCCTCGCTGTCAAAGGGTTCGGCGCCCACGCCGCAGTAAGCCCCGGCAGGCTTACGGATTGTCAGCACGGCCGTGCCAGAGTAGCCCGGACGCTCGGCATAGTTCCAGTATTGCTGGAATCCCGGCACGTCCACGCCGCCCTGACCTGCCTGGAGTTTTGTTTCCTGCAGGCAGTAGACGTCTGCGTCAAGGGCATTGAAGGCGTCGAGAAAGCTGCGGTTCATCAGGGAACGAAAGCCATTGACATTCCAGGTGATGATCTTCATTCGTAGCCCAGTTCCTTCCATTCGGGGGGATTTGTGCTGTCAATGCCCGTGTAGCATTCAGGAAAAAGGGCGGCAGTGGAATGGCGTTCATCAGCGGCGTACAGATGGCTCAGATCCCCCAGCTGCATGCATCGCCATGCAACTTCGCCCTTTACGCGTTCTTCAGTGATTACGGTGGTAACGCTGGAGGGCTGCGTACAAAAACCGTGCCAGAGATTGACTGGCGTAATACCGATCAGATGGCTCAGGCAAGCCATCATGATACCAAAATGGCAGAACAGCACCAGTGTGTCGGGCTGATTATTCTCAACGCGGTAGATGTGGCCGTCGCGGATGTAGCCGTGCTGCGCGAGAAGTGCGTCGAGGCCTTCAGTGGTTTCCTTCCAGATTTCCTGTACGCTGCCGTCAGCCATCAAAGGCTCATCAAGCCATGCGTCCATGTCGCGCAGCTCCTTGCGTGGAGCCCATATGGACGGCTTGTAATCCCAGGGGATGCGATGGCTTCCGGTTTCAGGGTCAAGGCTGCGACCGCGGAACTCAGCCAGCCATGGCAGAACTTCTGCTTCACGTCCGACTTTTTCAAGGGTGTATCGGCCTGTTTCCCGGGCGCGGCCAAGGGGCGAGGTATAGAAAGCCTTCACATCCAGCTTGGAAAGACGACGGGAGAGCAGCTCGGCCTCGCGATGCCCCTTTTGGGTAAGAGAATCATGCTTGTAATCCGGCTCTGCATGCCGGACGAACATCAGCTTCATTGGTTGCTCCTTATCAGAAATACTCATGGTGGATCTTGTGCAGCGGCAGTTCTCCGATGGTCTTGGGAGCGGGGTGGCTGGCTGGCATGCCGAGGGCAAGAATTGCCATCACGCCGTATTTGGCCGGAATTCCCAGCAGCTCCCGCACCACATCAGCGGTATCGCGGCCGTCTTCCGCTTTGCGCATGCGAACCTGCAGCCAGCAGCTGCCTACGCCGATGGCGTCGGCCATCAGGTGCATCTGGGTGATGGCGCTGCCGCAGTCCTCAACCCAAACATCAACATTCTCTGCATCTGCACAGACAACGATTGCTGCGGTGCATTTGCCCAGAAGATTGGCAGCACCCGGTCGGCAGGTGCAAAGAGAATCCAGCATCCCACGGTTCTGAATGACAACAAGTTCCCATGGCTTGCGGTTCTTCGAGGACGCAGCGGCAAGACCTGCATACAGGATAGCGTTCAGCTTCTCATCGGGAATAGGCTCGTCCGTGTACTGGCGGACGCTCCGCCTTGCAAGGATGGTTTCAAGCATGTCCATGGCGTTTACCTCCATCATAGGGAAAAGACCGGGCTGCACGTGTCAACCCGGCCGGTGATGATTACTTCAGCTTCCACGCGAGGTCATTGAGGAACAGCTGCTGCTCCAGGCCCTCGACGGTGGTGTCCTTGGTGATGTGGACAAACTCGATGTCCATCATGGTTGCCCAGTCCTTCATCTGCTCGGCGGTCACGTCGTAGGACAGCACGGTGTGATGCGCGCCGCCGGCGGTGATCCAGCACTCCACGCCGGTGGTCAGGTTGGGCATGGCGCGCCACATGACGCGGGCCACGGGCAGGTTCGGCATGTCCATGATGGGCTTGACGCACTCGATATCCTGGCAGATCAGGCGCAGGCGACCGCCCATGTCCACCAGAGAGATGACGATGGCAGCACCGGCCTTGCCCTCGAAGACCAGACGGGCCGGGGGCTCGCGGTCACCGATGCCCAGGGGGTGCACCTCAATCTTCGCCTTGTCAGCAGCAACGGAGGGACAGACCTCCAGCATGTGCGCGCCGAGGCTGTACTCCTGACCCTTCACGAGGTGGTAGGTGTAGTCCTCCATGAAGGCGGTGCCGCCGTTTTGCCCCTCGGCCATGGCCTTCATGATCGCGGTCATCGCGGAGACCTTCCAGTCGCCCTCGCCGCCGTAGCCGTAGCCCTGCGCCATCAGATGCTGGGAAGCCAGACCGGGCAGCTGCTTCATGCCGTAGAGATCCTGGAATGTGTTGGTGAAGGCCATGCAGCCCTCGGCGTCCAGCATCTTCTTCATCGCGATCTCCTCGCGGGCCTGATATCGGACAGTCTCAATATCGTCGGTTGCCATGGTGTAGAGAGCCTCATACTCAGCCATCTTCTGGTCGACCTCGGCCTCGGTCACCTCGTTCATGGTGTCCACCAGCTTGCCCACGGGCCAGGTGTTGACCTCCCAGCCGAGCTTTGCCTGCACTTCGACCTTGTCGCCCTCGGTGACGGCGACTTCGCGCATGTTGTCGCCAAAGCGCATAACCTTCATGCTCTTGGAAACGGCCACGCCCACAGCCGCGCGCATCCAGGAGCCGATGCGGGCCTGCACGTCCTCGTCCTGCCAGTAACCGGCGATGACCTTGCGGGGCATGCGCAGGCGGGCGGCGATGAAGCCGTGCTCGCGGTCGCCGTGGGCGGCCTGGTTCAGGTTCATGAAGTCCATGTCGATCTCCTCATTGGGGATCTCACGGTTGTACTGGGTGGCGAAGTGGCAGTAGGGCTTCTGCAGATTGGCAAAGCCGTTGATCCACATCTTGCTGGGGGAGAATGTGTGGCACCAGGTGATGATACCGGCGCAGTTTTCGGCATAGTTTGCCCCACGCACCACGTCGGAGATCTCCTTGCTGGTCTTGGCGGTCACCTTGTAGACGAGCTTGCAGGGAAGATTGCCGGAGGCATTCATCTTCTCGACCATTTCCTCTGCGCGCGCTGCGACGGTTTCGAGAACTTCAGGACCATACAGGAACTGAGATCCGACAACAAACCAGAATTCGTAATTCTTAAGCTTCATGGGAACACTCCTTTAGCTTCATTTGATCATACCGCGGGAACGCACATTGCCTTTGTGCCTTTCTCCTATTTTATATCATAACAACGGTTCTTGCAAGTGAAACCTGCAGGTGAAACGTTTTGCCATATGAGTTTTCTGTACGACAAAAAAACTGAAATCTCTCTTGTGTGCGGTTGCCCGGCGTGATATAATAGAAGGGTATGGGGAAAAATCAGCCTCAGGAGGGATCAGGGATGCGCATTGGATTTGACCATGACAAATATACCGCCATGCAGTCTGAACATATTCTTAAGCGGATTGCAAAATTCGGCGGAAAGCTCTACCTTGAACTGGGCGGCAAGCTGTTTGACGATACGCACGCCTCCCGTGTTCTGCCGGGCTTCCGGCCGGACAGTAAGGTTTCCATGCTCCTGAACCTGAAGGAACAGGCGGAGCTTGTGATCGTCATCAACGCGGAGGATATTGAAAAAAACAAGATTCGCGGCGATCTGGGAATCACCTATGACGCCGATGTACTGCGCCTGATTGACGCCTTCCGCGGCATTGGCATGTATGTGGGCAGCGTTGTACTGACCCGCTGGAATGAACAGCGAGCCGCCGTGCTGTTCAAGGAGCGTCTGGAATCCCTTGGCATTTCTGTTTTCCGTCATTATTCGATTGACGGTTATCCCTACAATGTCAAACATATTGTTTCTGACGAAGGCTTTGGCCGCAATGAGTATGTGGAAACCACCCGTCCTCTGGTGCTGGTGACCGCTCCGGGCCCCGGTTCCGGAAAGATGGCCGTGTGTCTGAGTCAGCTGTATCAGGAGCATCAGCGAGGCGTCCAGGCGGGCTACGCGAAGTTTGAGACGTTCCCGATCTGGAACCTGTCACTGAAGCACCCGGTCAATGTTGCTTACGAAGCAGCCACCGTGGATCTGGATGATCATAACATGATTGATCCCTATCATTTGGAAGCCTATGGAGAGACAACCGTAAACTACAACCGCGATATCGAGATTTTCCCGGTGCTCAGCGCTGTGTTCGAGCAGATTTACGGCAGCTCGCCCTATGCTTCTCCCACAGACATGGGCGTGAACATGGTCGGCAACTGCATTGTTGATGATCAGGTCTGCCGCGACGCTGCGCATCAGGAGATCATCCGTCGTTACTATGCGTCGCGGTGCGCTCTTCGTCAGGGCCATGCAACGCAGAGCGAGGTAGACAAGCTGGAGATGCTGCTTCAGAAGTCCGGTCTGTCTGATGAGAATCGTCCTGTGATTGCCGCAGCGCGAAACCGCGCCGAAGAAACTGGCGCGCCTGCATTGGCCATGGAGCTTCCTGACGGGCAGATTGTGACTGGTAAGACCACTGACCTGCTGGGTCCCTCTGCTGCACTGCTTCTGAATGTGCTGAAGGTGCTTGGCGGCATCGAAAAGAGCGCACATCTGATTGCCCCGCATGTCATTGGCCCCATTCAGTCCCTCAAATGCGATTATCTGGGCAATCACAATCCTCGGCTGCATACTGACGAGGTGCTGCTGGCTCTTTCCATCAGCGCTGCGACGGACGAACGAGCTGCCATCGCCATGAAGCAGCTTCCCATGCTCAAGCATTGCGAGGCACATTCCACTGTGCTGCTGTCCCCGGTGGACAACAACACCTTCAAGCGTCTGGGCGTTAATCTCACCTGCGATCCACGATATCAGACGCATAAGCTTTATCACAAGTAAAGCGATACGTTGACACGCTGCTGATTTGACGCTACAATAATAAAAATGCGCTCTGCGCACGAGTAATACGAAAAGAAGGCTGATCATATGCTGAAGCATACCATGACCATCGCGGGTCTTGAAAGAGACCTGCCCATCTGCCGCGTGACGGACGATCTGTATATCGGTGCGTTTGTGATTTTCGGCGATTGTGAGCTGACGACTGCCTGCGCTTCCGAGCTGCTGAAGAAAGCCCCCGCGTATGATTACATCATCACGGCTGAATCCAAGGGCATCCCGCTGGCGCAGGAGATGGCCCGTCTTGCCGGCGATGCGAAGTGGCTGCTGGCTCGCAAGGGGGCAAAGCTCTACATGCAGGATGTAGTCTGCGTGGAGGTCAAGTCTATCACCACTGCTGCGGTGCAGAAGCTGTATCTGGATGGCCATGATGCAGCGCTGATGAAGGGCAAGAAGATCCTGATTGTGGACGATGTGATTTCCACCGGTGAATCCCTGCATGCGCTGGAGGAGCTGGTTAAAGCTGCCGGCGGCGAGATCGCAGGCCGCATGACCATCCTGGCGGAAGGCGAGGCGCAGGAGCGCGAGGACATCGTCTATCTTGAAAAGCTGCCGTTGTTCAATGCCAAGGGTGAGATCATCGGCTGATTCACAACATGATATATGGCCGGCTGCGGGAGAATCTTCCTGCAGCCGGCTTTTTTGATGGAACGGAAGTCGAAAGACGACACGGCGAATCACCGAAAGGCGTGCTGGTCATACTGTAAACCGGAGAGGATCGGCCTCGTGTAAAGGAGTGTGATCATGATGGATTACAGGACAGATCTTGCCATGGAGCGAACGGTTTATCCCGGAGGGCTGGGAGAAGGCGTCGCCGTGCAGACCCAGCATAAAGGCTCTGCTGAGATCACATGGGTAAGGATCGAGACGCCCCGCGCCGCAGAGCGCCTTGGCAAGGCAGAGGGAACCTATTGGACTATGACGCATCCTGAGCTGCCATGTCTTGACCCTGAAGAGCGCATGGACGTTGCCCGGCAGGTTGCGCAGGTGCTTCGCCTGATGCTGCCCCCCAAAGGCGATGTGTTGGTGCTGGGGCTGGGAAACCGCCGTATGACCGCTGATGCGTTAGGAGACCGGGTTGTCAGTGGGATTCTGGTGACACGGCATATGAAGGAGATGCTTTCCTCTGCTCCATGGGAAACAGACAGGAGCGAGCAAGACGACACAAAGCAGCTTCGCAGCGTATGCGCGATGTCTCCGGGTGTACTGGGAATCACAGGTGTGGAAACAGCTGAGCTGGCAATGGGGCTTGTAGAGCGTCTGCGTCCGTCTGCTGTTGTTGTTGTTGATGCACTGGCTGCTATGGAAACGGATCATATTGGCACAACCATCCAGCTGACGGATACCGGCATCCGGCCTGGCAGCGGTGTTGGGAATCATCGGGCAGCAATCACAAAAGATGTGCTGCAGGTACCGGTGATTGCGATTGGAATTCCGATGGTCGTATATGCGTCGACCATCGTCCGCGATGCGCTCAAGCATATTCTTGCCTCTGAAAGCAGCGCAGAAGCGGCCCATGAAATGGCTGAGCAGCTGACCGGTGGCATCTGCGGAGATATGGTCGTTACGCCGCGCAACATTGATGAGCTGGTTGCAGGCCTTGCCGATATGCTGGCCCTGGCTGTCAACAGCGCTCTTCAGCCAGCATATACTATCGACGAGCTGTCACATTACCTGCATTGACGGCATATTGCGCAGTTTCTGTGCATACGCTGTATACGAAAGGCAGGTGAAGGTAATGCGGAAAAAACGGCGCATGGTTTGCTGTATCATGCTTCAGCTGCTGCTTACAGCCTGTCTAATGGCGATCAAGCCGCTGCTGATCAGGGGCATACAGACAAGCGCAGCCTTTGCGGAGAGCAAACCGACTGTATCAGTACAGCTCAGCGCAGCTGCATCAACTGCGAACGATACAGCTGCTCCTGAAGCTGTGCAAACATCCGGGCTTCAGGAGCTTCCGACGCCGATGCCGGAAGAGGAGACTGTGCTGCTGCGGGTGGAGGTCATCCGGGATACGCCGCAGCCTGATTATTCCGGGAAGCGCATCCTCATCTATCACACGCATACATGGGAAGCATATCAGCAGACGAAAGATTCGTCCTACGTGGAAACGGAGAAATGGCGAACAAAGGATGCCAGCTGCAATGTTGTGGCAGTTGGACGCGCACTGACCGCCAGTCTGAGAGCGCTGGGCTTTGCCGTTGTCCATGACGACACTGCTTTTGAACCCCCAAACCTCGATGATGCCTATGAGCGTTCCCTTTCCATGCTGGAGGCACGTGCTGATGCAGGTGAAACCTATGACCTGTACATTGATCTTCATCGTGATGCGATTGCATCAACTTCGACAATCAAGCGCACAGTGAAGATCAATGGGGAAGAATCGGCGCGTTTCATGGTGCTTGTCGGAAAGGGAACAACCGGCGGATACACGCTAAAGCCTGACTGGCAGGCGAACTATGCCATCGCGGAGCGAATCACATCAAGCTTGAACGGACAATGTGAGGGGCTCGCCAGAGATGTGAAGGTCAAAACAGGCAGGTTCAATCAGCATATTGCCCCCTGCTGTGTGCTGATTGAATGCGGCGTGAATACGAATACCCTGGAACAGGTTCTTTGCGGCGTGCCCTATTTAGCGCAGGCAATCGCTGATGCGATGACGGATGGCGTCCCTGCGGAGTGAGCATCATACCATTAAGGTGAAACGAGTCTGCACCGCGTGTGCAGGCTCGTTTCGCATAGGCGGCTCAATGTGTCAGGCAATAAATGATGATTGCCTGCTGTACGGTCAACAGGTGCTTTTTGAAACTGTAGCCTACAAAGGCTGGTGAGTCAATTGCATCCTGTGATAACTCTTCGCCCCGAAAGAAGGGCGGACATGGGTTCAGCAGTGCACCGTCGTTGGCGCTGCGCATCACATCTGCGGTTACCTGACAGTTGTGGAAATACGGCAGAATTGCCGCGGGAAGAGAATCAGTGCATACGATGTCTTTACCAGCAATTGCGTCGTGAATGCTGTGCCATACCGGCATTCCTGTCAGCTCAAATCCATGACCGCAGCATTGCTCCAAATGGAATCCCATGACATCGGCTGCTTCCTTCCAGGCAAGTCCGATATTGGTGTTGGCTCCCACATACAGGAAATGATCCTGTGTGAAATCTTTTCTGATTTTGGACAGCGCATACATGTCCGAGAGCATCTCACACGGATGGTTAACGTCGGTCATGGCGTTGATTACAGGCACATTCAGGAGGGAACTCATGGACTGAAGAAGGGTAATGCTCCTATGTCGCACAACCACGAGGTCTGCCCAAAGCTCCAGATAACCGCATACATCCCGGAGGTCTTCTTTCTTATCCAGCGCGTCTGATGGAAACAGAATGACCTGTCCGCCCAAAAGGTGAACGCCTCTTTCAAAGGATATCCTTGTTCTGATGCTGGAAGCCGGGAAGAAAAGCACAATGCATTTACCCTTTAAGAAATCCTGATATTCTCCATTTTGAATGGTATCGGCAATCCTGAAGATTTCGTACACAGCGTCCTTATCAAGGTCAGTCAGACGGACAAGGTCTTTCATACATGATCATCTCCATAAGAAAAGGTCGATTGATAATAAAACAGCAGACGGAATGCTGATTCGAGTGACGAATGCAGAGCCGTCTGCTGTTTATGCTCAGGACTGTGTGCGGACAGCCTGAGTGATTTTGGGGGATTACAGCTTTTCGAGGGAGAGAGGATACTCATCCAGCAATGCCTTGACAGCGGCGTGGGTACGGCCTCCGCGCTCAATGGCCGGGACGATCCAAAGGAGGATGGCCCAGTCCACAGCGACGGGCAGTCCGCCATCCATCAGTCCTGCGCAGACTGCAATAAAGCGGAACATCTCGCTGCGTGCAGCGCCGGACAGGGGGGCAGCGGCGTTCAGCACAGGAGCAAGAACTGCATCAATTTCTGCGTCAGATGCAGCGGCAGTATCCAGCAGCGCAGTAACAGAAGCGGCGCTGACCGGTTCAGCATCGGCTGCAGGCGCCAGCTCCGGTACAAAGGGAAGCGCGGGCAGCAGCAGGATCGGCCACTGGCACATGTCATACGCGACATTCCGGGTCAGGCTGGTGGCGTTTCGGGAGAGCAGCAGCTTGCTTACGTCCTGCAGAATTGCATAATGAGGAAGGCTGGTCATCAGCAGTGCGGGAGTGCCGTCAACCGGGCGAAGAGATGTGACAGGCTTTTGCTCCGGAGCGATTTGATGGGCATAGCTGTTGCTCCAGCCAAAGGCTGCGGTCAGGTTCTTCATCAGAGTAGAAAGCGGCGCGGGCGTGGTACAGGCGATTCCGATGCGCGGAGATACAGCCAGCAGCACAAGCGCGGCAATTGCCTGATTTCGTTCCAGCGTTATGCCGGAAGCAGCACAGGCAGCAATCAGCTTACCGATCAGCACATCCGGCGCAACGGACTGGCCTGCCTCGGGAGACAGCCGGAGCGGAATGCCGTTCATCGGAGCAATCATATGTGCATCAGCTGCCAGCTTGGCAATGACGGAGGGAATAACGTCGGATTGCAGCTCCGCAACCTTTGCAAGCAGTGCGTCGCGCTGGAGCGTAAGTGCGTTGACTTCAGCCTTCAGTTCATTCACATGCTTTTCGCAGGCTGCCTTATCTGCTTCAAGACGGCCGGTTTCGCGCTGGATGCGGCCTGCCATACCGCTAAGCAGCTCAGCCTTATAAGCGTCTACATCGCGGCGAGCCTTGTCCAGTTCGCAAAGAGCAGTCAGGCGTTCAGCTTCCAGATCCTGTAGACGATCACGGAGCACCTTCTGCAGGATTGTTACGCCATCGTTCTGACACAGCTTCGGCTCCAGACGTGCGCGAACACCGTCAAGCGAAAGGATGCAGTCGATCAGCTGTCCCTGCGCATCGGAGGAATGCCATGCAGCCCGAAGGCTGTTGCAGGCCGTTTCGACGGGGTTTTCGACCTTGCGCATGGCCATACCCGCAGGCAGGTTCTGCGCCGGTGGCTCGTACTTTCCGATACTCCACTGATTGGAGATGACCTCCTGTACACGGTTTTTCGGCTGCTGTACAGAGGTACGGAGAGGTGTGCGGACAAGGGGAGTGCCGGAAAGGACGCCGGGCTTGTCCATCACAGCCGGGATGGGATGCATGGCAGGTTTTGCTTCCTGCTGACGAAGAAGATTAGCACCCTTGGAAACTGGCTTGTCAAGACTTTGAAGCGTTTCCTCAAAATCCTTGGATTGATCAAGGATCTTGAGCGGTTCGGCAATGGGCAGGGGAGCGTCCTCTGTTTTGGCTTCCTCGGGCTGGGCAATGGGTGCAGCTGCATCAGCAGAATTTTCTGCGGGGATTTCAGCAGAGGCAGCAGGAACGGGCGAAGCAGACTCGCTGGCCATGGGTATGGCTGCCATGGCAACAGGAGCGTCGTTCATGCACAGCATCAAACGGGTCACGCCGTCAGGGCAGGGCAATTCAAACAGCGTCCCCGCAGCCTCGCCGGCAGTGTCGGGCTTTTGCGGCGAGGTCTTGCGGACAGGGCCGTAAAGCGTGTCTCCCTGACGAATGTAAAACAGGGGTGTGATCGATTTTTCACATGCAGCAGCATAATCCTCCGCAGCGCCGTCGATGATCTGATAGAAGGTATGCTCCGGCAGTTCATGAACCGTATCGGAATACAGGATATACTGGTTCACTTCGCCGCGATCGGGACGGAAATTCTTGTTTGTGCGGATTTTACCGGCGTCCACGGGCTGATTGGTCAGGTCCACCACGCAATAAGAACCAAGCGTGCGCATACGAACCTTGAAGGTGTGCTGCTCATTGCGGTCAGGAACGATACGCAGGCAGCCCTCGTTGGGCCAGAGCTGCTCTGCCTCAGCGCGGATATCGCCCTCTGTGGTCAGAAGCGGGCGTACGCGAAAATAGGCGCGCTGGATATTGTCCTCTTCAAGCCATGAGAACAAAAGGCTGCGGTCGAAGTTCATCAATATGCCTCCATACATAAGATGATATGAAAATGAACCCGCCAACGCTGTTCATAGCGATGGCCTTATTGATATAGTACCACCTAATAAAATTCTATCAAAATATCCTTGTATCGTCAAGTACCTCAGGCTCCCAATTTAGCCGTTTTCACGGTTATTTCATACGATTTGTGGGAACGCTCTGTTTGTAATGAAATCCGTTTGAATGGAGGCAAACGATGTCTGCTGGCATGATGATTTTGACGGTAACAGCCGTCCTCGTATTCTGCGGCGTCCTGCAGCGGGTGCTGGACAGGATGTACATGAGAGACCGGGAAGCGCTGGCTGTGATTGGCGCAATGCTCGTGGGAACACTGCTGCCCAATGTGAAACTGGGTCCGGTATCTGTCAGCGTCGGCGGCGCATTGATTCCTGTGGCAATCTGCGTGTATCTGCTGATCCGTGCGGATGAATCTCTGGAACGTTGGCGTACGCTGCTTGGAAGCGTGCTGACGGGCGCTGCGGTTTATGGCCTGTCATTGCTGCTGCCGGCTGAGGCAGAGGAGCTTCCTGTTGATCCGATGCTGCTCTACGGCTTGGCGGGCGGCGTGATTGCATGGGTGTTGGGCCGATCGCGCCGGGGAGCGTTTATCTGCGGCATTGCAGGCGTATTGCTGGCTGATGTGACGACGGCGGCTGTCAATTGGGCAAAAGGGATCGACCAGCAGCTGGTTCTCGGCGGCGCAGGAATCGCTGACGCAGTGGTCATCAGCGGTGTGCTTGCGGTGCTGATGTGTGAGCTGGTGGGAGAAGCCGTGGAACGGATGGTGCGCAGGACGTCAGCAAAGGGTGGTGATCAAACATGAAAAAGGTGTGTGCGATTCTGGTAGTCTTCATCATGCTGTGGGCATCCTCAGCTCAGGCAGATGCGTATGAGGTATGGGAGATCGTCGGAGAAACGGGAGAGGTTTTGACGATCATCGGTGATGAACCCGCTGTCGGCGATCAGTACATTTCCGGTGAAAACCGGCTCTATGAGATTGTATCCATTATGAAAGGCCGGGCGGTTGCTGCCGACAGAGGCAGCGTAGCGCTGCCTTCCCTTGATTGGATGGATGCGGATTCAGCGCTGCCCGTCAGTGCCATGACACGTCGGATTGCTCTATACTGTACGCACAGCGACGAATCCTATGAGCCTTCCGACGGGTATTACTCTACCAATGACCGGGGAACCATCTATGAGGTCGCTCAGTCCCTTGCAGATCATTTGTCCGAGGGTGGTACGGAAGCTGTCGTATCGGATGCCATGCATCATCCGCATGATGCGGGAGCATATAGACGATCCCGTCAGACGGCAGTTCAGCTCCTCCGGGAGAACGCCCCCGACTGTATCCTCGATATCCACCGTGACGGGATTCCCGACCCGGAATCGTACGCTGTGACCCTCGGGGGAAAGCAGGCCTCGAAAGTTCGCATTCTTGTCGGACGCGGGAATCAGAATGCTGAGGTCAACAAGGAGTTTGCCCTGTTGGTTAAGGCTGTGGGCGACCGGGTGTATCCTGGACTGATCAAGGATATCTACATGGGAAAGGGAACCTTCAATCAGGATCTGCTTCCGCGAAGCATCCTGCTGGAATGCGGTACCTATACGCTGGAAAAGGAGCGCGTGCTTACAAGCATGCCCTTGATGGCAGACGTACTCAAGCGCGCATTGTATGGCGGCGTTGTCGGTTCAGCTGGTCGCACCATGTCGGATGTGAATGATGCGCCGCTGCAATCATCAGGCGGAGTGACGCAGGGCGAGCCGGATGCGGCTGCGCAGACAGAAGAAACCGGAAATGGCGTCAGCAGCGGTTTGCTGTTTGTGATCGGGATTCTTGTGGTAGGTCTGATTGGTTATGGCATCCTGTCTGCGGGATCGGTGAAGGGCGGCATGAGAAAGGCAGGGCGCAATCTGAACGAGATGACTGGTGGTCTGATCGGCAAGAAGCCAGAGGATGGGGAAGATCATAAGCATTCATAATGAGACCGGACAGCTGTGTGCTGTCCGGCCATTTTGCTGTGCGTCAAGTTTGCTTGCGTAAGTCCAGGCAAGCCAGCAGGCAAGCGCTGAGACCGCACCAGAGCAGCGTATAGGGCAGGCAGATCTGCCCGCGCCAGTTCATAGGCATCCGGCGGTAATCCCATACGCGATAGGCGCGGTTCCAGACGCATCCGCAGCCATACTCAACGGCTGTGATTCCGGCGCCGCAGAGCAGCACTCTTGCAAATCTGCTGATTGGAAAGCGGCTGATTCTCCGGATCAAGACGGTAGACATGCCCCCAGCCAGTGCCATGGAATAATGTGTTTTTCTGCGCGTCAGCAGCTCCAGTGCCGGATAACAGACCGCGCCGAATAAAAAGGTTCTCAACATCAAATCACCTCCTGTCCAGTATGCCCGGGCATGCGGAAAAAAAGCATGGCTGATATATGAGTAAACAACAATTTTCCTGTCCCAAAACATTGACCTTCTGCGCGAAAAATGGTACATTATAAGGTGCGTTAATCTGCCTGTATGGGGATGACGCATCCGATACAATTAACTCCGGGCTCATGCCTGATCTCATCCTGCAAAGGAGGAATCCCTGCTTGACGATGCATGAAAAAATCGAAGCCATGCTGGAAAAGGTGCAGAAAGCACCCCGATACACTGGCGGCGAAATGAATACGACCCTGAAGCCCTGGGACGAAGCAGCACTGCATTTTGCATTCTGCTTCCCGGATACCTATGAGGTGGCCATGTCCCATCTGGGTATGAAAATCCTCTATCATGGCATCAACAGCCAACCGGACATGCTTTGCGAGCGCGTCTGCATGCCGTGGGTGGACATGATGGAGCTGATGCAGCAGGAGGATGTGCCGCTGTTCTCGCTGGAAAACCGCCGCGCTTTGAATGAATTTGATGTGGTTGGCTTCACACTCCAGTATGAGATGAGCTATACCAACATCCTTGCAATGCTGAAGCTTGGCGGTATCGCGCTCAAGCGCGAGGAACGCGGCGAGGAAGCGCCCATCATCGTTGCAGGCGGCCCTTGCGCTTTCAACCCTGAGCCTCTTGCGGATTTCATCGATGCGTTCATGGTTGGCGACGGCGAGGAGCAGATCCTTGAGCTGAACCGCATCATTCGCGATGGCAGGAAGGAGGGCGCATCTCGCCTGACCATACTCAAGCGGCTTTGCGGTGTTCAGGGCGTGTATGTGCCTGCCCTCTACGATGTGACCTATCATGCGGACGGCACCATCGCGTCCATGAAGCCCAACTGTCCGGAAGCGCCTGAGAAGGTGCTCAAGGCGATCATCAAGGATCTGGATGAGACCTATTATCCTACGGAAATTCCCGTGCCTTATACGGAGATCATCCATGATCGCATCATGCTGGAGATCATGCGCGGCTGTACGCGCGGCTGCCGCTTCTGTCAGGCAGGCATGCTGTATCGGCCCGTGCGTGAACGCAGTCTGGAACGTCTGGTCGATCTGGCAGTATCGCTTGAGAACGCCACCGGCTATGAGGATATCAGCTTGTCCAGCCTGTCCTCCGGCGACTACACCTGCCTTGCGGAGCTCATCCGCGAGCTGATCCGCCGCCTGAAGGAGAAGCGCGTTTCCATCAGCCTGCCGTCCCTGCGTCTGGACAGCGTGCTGAAGGAGTCCCTGGAGGAAACGCAGAAGGAGCGCAAGACCTCGCTGACCTTTGCTCCTGAGGCGGGTACACAGCGCCTGCGCGATGTGATCAACAAGGGTGTGACCGAAGAGGATCTGATTGAAAAGGTACGCGACGCTTTTGCTGGCGGCTGGTCCAGCGTGAAGCTGTACTTCATGATGGGTCTGCCCACCGAGACCTACGAAGATCTGGACGGTATAGCTGATCTGGCACGCAAGGTCACAGCTGAGTATTTTGCTATTCCCAAGGCGCAGAGGGCCAAGGGCCTGCGCGTGACCTGCAGCGCCTCCGTGTTTGTGCCCAAGCCCTTTACACCTTTCCAATGGGAACCGCAGGATACGCAGGAGATCGTCAAGGAAAAACAGAAGCATTTGCGCGACAAGCTGCGCGAGGTCAAGGGCGTCAACTTCAATTACCATGAATCTGACCTGAGCTATCTGGAGGCCTGCTTCGCCCGCGGAGACCGCAGGATGGGTAAGGTGCTGCTGCGCGCCTTTGAAAAGGGCTGCATGCTGGACAGCTGGGGTGAGCATTTCAAGTACGAGGCATGGCGCGAAGCGTTTGAGGAAACGGGCATTGATCCGGCTTTCTATGCCTTCCGCCGCCGCGAAAAGGACGAGATCATGCCGTGGGATGTCATTGACTGCGGTGTGACCAAGGAATTCCTCTGGCGCGAAAAGGAAAAAGCAGACCGCGCCGCAACCACGAAGGATTGCCGCAAGGGCTGCAATGGCTGTGGCCTGCAGCGGTTCAAGGGGGTGTGTAAGTTTTGCGGATGATGGCAGTATTTGAAAAGTCCGAGCGTCTTCGTCACATCGGGCATCTGGATATTCAGCGGGCTGTACAGCGTGCTCTGCGCCGCTCCGGGCTTCCTGTGAGCTATTCAAAGGGCTTTAATCCCCATATTCTCCTGACGTTTGCATCCGCGCTGTCTACCGGCGCTGCCGGTCGCAACGAGATCATGGAGGTGCAGCTGGAGCGAGAGGTGTCTCCGGAAGCGTTTCTGTCCGCGATGAACGCTGCCATGCCGCCGGATATGCAGCTTTCCTGCGCCAAGGTGCTTGATGACCGCCGCATGGCGCTGATGGCACAGGTATCAGCAGCTGATTATACCTTGACGCTGGACGATATGTCTGCAGCGAAGATCATCGAGAATCAGCTGAATGATTTCCTTGCGCAGGAATCGATCATGGCGATGCGCAAGACCAAGTCTGGCATGAAGGAAACGGACATCCGCCCCCTGATCCACACCCTGACCATGGATGGCAATAAGATTCATGCTGTCATGACGCTGACGGAGCGTCTTGCCTGCAAGCCTAACATGCTCATGGATGCACTGGCGGCCTTCACGGGTATGGAAGCTGTGCCGCGGGTGCTGACTGTCAGGAACCGGCTGCTTGGCTGCGATGAAGCTGGTGCGCTCGTTCCGCTGGAGACGCTGTGATGCGTGAGATTTATATCCGGCAGCGCGAATGCCGGGACATTGCTGTGGTGGAGGATGGCTGTCTGGTGGAGTATCTTCCGCAGGACGGGACATCCTCTGCTGAGGCGATCTATCTGGGCAAGGTGGAGCGCGTTGTGCCCGGCATGAAGGCTGCTTTTATTCAGATCGGGCAGGAGAAAAACGGTTTTCTGCCGCTGGAAGAAAGAAACGCCGGGGAGCTGCCGCGTCTTCAGGCCGGAGCCCCCGTGCTTGTGCAGGTCAGAAAGGAAGCGCAGGGTGTCAAGGGCGCGTTTCTCTCCCGGGACGTCAATCTGTGCGGCGAGTATGTACTGCTTTCCCCGCTGAATCGACAAATCGCAGTTTCGTCCCGTATTACCTCTGAGCATGTACGTAAAGTGCTGAAGGAGATGGGCAGGCGCATTGCCAGCGGCAGGTTCGGCCTTGTCATGCGCGCTGCTGCTGCTGACGCAGAGGAAGCGGTCATCCGCAGTGAAGCGGAAATGCTGCTGGAACGCTGGGAGCGCATACGCCGCGCCGCGCCTACGGCCCATGTGCCGTCCCTTCTTTATACTCCGCGAACTGTGCTTGATGGCGTGCTGGATGATTATCGGCCCCGCGGCATCGACCGTATCGTCACCAATGACGCGGCGTTGGCAGAGCAGCTTGCTCCCATCGCGCCAATCAAGCTGATGGGGGACGAGCTGTTTGATGTTGCACGCATCAGCACCCAGGTAAAAAACGCGCAGGAGCGGCGTGTGTGGCTGGAAAGCGGCGGTAATCTGGTGTTCGATCCATGCGAAGCCATGACGGTCATTGACGTGAACACCGCGAAATTTACCGGCAGGCGCGAGCTGGCGGAGACCGTTCTGCAGCTGAACATGGAAGCCTGCGCGGAGATTGCCCGTCAGGTTCGGCTGCGCAATTTCAGCGGCATCATCATCATTGATATGATAGACATGATCTCCAGGGAGCATCAACAGGCTGTTCTGGACGAACTGGCACGATGCTTTGCTGCAGACCGGGTCAAGACGGTTATACATGGCTTTACATCCCTTGGACTGGTGGAGATGACGCGTAAACGCTCCCGCCCGCCGCTCAGGGAAGTGATGAAATCCATCGACAAGGAATCCCGTCAGGAGGAATAACCCATGGCTGAACGTAAGCCTGTGCATATCACCCCCGAAGAGCTGGCTGAGCAGCGCCGTTATGCTGCGATGATCAGCGCAATGGCCAATCGCCCTGAATCCTATCATGTTGTGACCTATGGCTGCCAGATGAATGCGCATGACAGCGAGAAGCTGGCAGGAATGCTGCGTGACATGGGGATGACGGAAGCTGCTACCCGCGAAGAGGCAGGCTTTGTCATCTTCAACACCTGCTGTGTACGTGACAACGCCGAACGCCGTGCGCTGGGCAATGTGACGTGGCTGAAAGAGGTTCGCAAACGCAATCCGAAGCTCATCATCGCCGTATGCGGCTGTATGATTCAGCAGCCTGGTATGGCGGAAAAGATCCTTCGGCAGTACCGGTTTGTCGATCTTGCCTTTGGAACATCCAACCTGTACAAGCTTCCGCAGCTCTTGTATCAGACGCTCAACAGCGACCGTACGGTGATTGAGGTGGAGGACGTCGACACCATTGCCGAGGATCTGCCAGTCAAACGTCTGCGCAATGATGCAGCCTATATCACCATCATGTACGGCTGCGACAACTTCTGCAGCTATTGCATTGTTCCCTATGTGCGCGGCCGCGAGCGCTCCCGTGATATGGAGGCGATCCTGAAGGAGGCGCGCGAACTGAAGGAAGCAGGCGTAAAAGAGATTATGCTGCTGGGTCAGAATGTTAACAGTTACGGCAAGGGGCTTGAGGGTGGCGTTACCTTTGCAAATCTTCTGCGTGAGCTGGACGAGATTGGCATTCCGCGCATCCGTTTCATGACAAGCCATCCCAAGGATCTCTCTGATGAGCTGATTGAGGTGATGGGAAAGTCCAGGCATATTCTGCCGCAGTTCCATCTGCCCGTTCAGCATGGCAATGATGAGATTCTCCGGCGTATGAACCGCCGCTATACCCGCGCACAATATCTTGACAGGGTGCGCAAGCTTCGCGAATCTGTTCCCGGCATTGGGCTGACGACGGACATCATTGTCGGCTTCCCCGGAGAAACGGAGGAGCAGTTCCGGGACACGCTGTCCATTGTGAAGGAGGTTGGCTATGACAGTGCCTTCACCTTCATTTACTCGCCCCGGACCGGCACGGTTGCTGCGCGAATGGACGGACAGATCCCTGAGGACATTGCCACGGACCGCATCAAGCGGCTGATTGCCGCGCAGGAGGAGGGGCAGCGCAAGGCCATGTCCCGCTTTATCGGCATGGAGGAAGAGGTGCTGGTGGAGGGACTGTCCCGGCGCAGTGATGCAGATGTGTCCGGTCACGGCAGGCATGGTGTGTCTATCACATTCCCTGGTACAGAAGCGGATATCGGGCAGATTATCCGTGTCCGTGTGACGGCGATGAAGAACAACACCCTTGTGGGTGAACGTATTTAACGGAGGTAAGTTCCATGCGTGATGTAATGATGAAGGCGCAGGCGCTGGCCGAGGCAATCCTGAGCAGCGGCGTTTTCCAGAAGATGCAGTCCCTTGAGCAGCAGGTGACCAAGGACGAGGCGGCCACGCAGGTGATTGCTGACTACATGGAAAAGCGCAATGCCGTGGAAGCGATTCTGCGCACGCCTGATTTTGATCCTGCCGAGCTGGCTGAAGCAGGCAAGGCACTGGACGCCGCGACAGAGGTGATGGACGGCAACGTCCTTGTCAAGGACATGCGTGAGGCGCAGCAGCAGTACAGCGATATGATGGAGAACGTCAACCGTATTCTGCGTCTGGTCGTCACCGGCGAAACGGAGGACGAGGCCGGTTGTTCCGGCAATTGCGCCTCCTGCGGCGGCTGTTCGAGCTGCGGAGGCTGCCAGTAAGCAGCATATACCGATACGATACAGACAGGGAGAATCGACACAATGGCTGGCTTGACACCGATGATGCAGCAGTATCTGCAGCTCAAATCAGAAAACCGGGATTGTCTCCTGTTTTTCCGACTGGGCGACTTTTATGAAATGTTCTTTGACGACGCGAAGCTGGTTTCACGCGAGCTGGAGCTGACGCTGACGGGACGAGACTGCGGTCTGGAAGAGCGTGCACCTATGTGCGGCGTGCCGCATCACGCGGTGGATACCTATGTCGAACGCCTGATCAGCAAGGGGTACAAGGTCGCTATCTGCGAGCAGATGGAAGATCCGGCGTTGGCCAAGGGACTTGTGCAGCGCGGTATTACGCGCATCATCACTCCCGGTACGGTCATCGAGAGCAACATGCTGGACGAACGGGCGAACAATTTTCTGCTGTCCGTATGCTTTGCATCCGATCGGGCCGGGCTTGCCTTTGCAGACGTTTCCACGGGCGAGTTTTTCGTGCATGAGATCCTGAATCCCGTGGATACACTGGCGGATGAGCTGGCCCGTATCGCACCGATGGAGATCATCGTCAATGATATGGTGAAGCTCCGTGAGTGCCTGGGCAGGGAGGAAAGCAGCGCTTCCGAGCAGCCTTCTGCCTGGTATCAGCTGGCGAACGCAACAGATGCGCTTTGCCGTCATTTCCGGCTGAACGACCTGTCGCCCCTCGGCTTGAGCGAGGAATATAAGGCGGCTGCCTGTGCGGCGGGCGCCATGATGAAATACCTTTCCGAGACGCAGAAGAACGCACTTGACCATATCACTGAGCTCCGCATCTACCAGGGCAGCGAAACGATGTTGCTGGATCGCAATACCCGCCGCAATCTTGAGCTGACTGAATCCATCCGCGGACGCAGCCGCAAGGGGAGTCTGCTGGCGCTGCTTGACAAAACGGCCACTGCCATGGGCGGAAGACTTCTGCGATCGTGGATTGAGCAGCCGCTGGTAGACCGCACGAAGATTGAGCGTCGTCTGGACGCGGTGGAGGAGTTTTCTGGCCAGCATGTGCTGACCATGACGCTGCTTGATGAGCTGCAGGGCGTGTATGATGTTGAGCGGCTGCTGTCGAAGGTTGCGTACAAGTCCATCAATGCCCGCGACTGTCTGGCTCTGAGTGCATCCCTGCAGAGGGTTCCGGGCATCCGCGATTTGCTGGCAGGCTGCCGGAGCGATGCAGTGCGGGACATATGTGATTCGCTTGATCCCCTCACAGAGCTCACAGAGCTGCTGCAAAGGGCTATTCATCCCGACGCGCCTGTACTGATTACAGAAGGCGGCATCATCAACGATGGATACAGCCCCATGCTGGATGAATACCGTCTGGCGTCCACCAGCGGTAAGCAGTGGATCATTGAGCTGGAGCAGCGCGAGCGTGAGGAAACCGGCATCCGGAATCTCCGTGTGCAGTATAATAAGGTATTTGGCTACTATATCGAGGTCACCAAGTCCTACTATGATATGGTTCCCATGCGGTATGTCAGAAAGCAGACGCTGGCAAACTGCGAGCGTTATATGACTCCGGAGCTCAAGGAAATTGAGCAGAAGATTGTCGGCGCACAGGAGCAGTCGGTGCGGCTGGAGCTGCAGCTATTTACGGAGATCCGCGAGAAGATTGCCTCGGAGATTCACCGGATTCAGCGAACTGCCATGGCGCTTAAGACACTGGATGCATTGCTTGCCCTTGCGCGGGTAGCTGTGAACAATCACTATGTTCGTCCCGAAATGAATGAAACGGGCGAGCTGGAGATCATCGATGGCAGACATCCTGTTGTGGAGCAATCCATGACAGAAGGCGGCTTTGTACCTAATGACACACATATGAATGGCGATTCGCAGCGGATGTGCATCATTACCGGCCCCAACATGGCTGGTAAGAGCACCTATATGCGTCAGGTTGCGCTGATTACGCTGATGGCTCATATCGGCTCTTTCGTCCCCGCGAAGGAAGCGCGTATTCCGATCGTCGACCGTATCTTTACCCGTGTTGGCGCATCGGATGACCTTGCCAGCGGACAGTCTACTTTCATGGTCGAGATGAGTGAAACGGCCTATATTCTGCGCAACGCGACGGCAAAATCCCTCGTCATTCTGGATGAGATCGGCCGTGGTACATCCACCTTTGATGGCCTTGCAATTGCATGGGCAGTGGTCGAGTATCTCTGCGACAAGGAAAAATCCGGCGCCAAGACGCTGTTTGCGACGCATTACCATGAGCTTTCAGAATTGGAGGGCCATATTGAGGGCGTGGAGAATTACTGTATCTCTGTGCGTGAGCATGGCGAGGATGTGATCTTCCTGCGTAAGATCGTTCGCGGCGGCGCAGATAAATCCTTCGGCGTGCATGTGGCGCGCCTTGCTGGCGTCCCGAAGCCCGTGCTGGTGCGGGCGCATGAGATACAGGCCCGGCTCGAAGTGAGCAATATCAATCAGAAGGGGATCGGCCAGAACATCCTCGAACAGGGACCGAAACGCGAGGATGAGCAGGTCAACCTGTTTGATTTTGCCAAGACGGAAATCATCAACGAGCTGCAGAACATCGATGTAATGGCGCTTACGCCCATGGACGCTATCAACAAGCTGTTCCTGCTGCGTGAGAAGGCTCGAAAACTGTAAGAAAAGACCGAACGTCTGGTTTGTACAGACTGGATGTCGGTTTGGGAGGGCGAGGGAACCCATGGCTGGGAAGATTCAGCTGCTGTCGGACGAGGTCATTGGCAAGATCGCGGCAGGCGAGGTGGTGGAGCGTCCGGCGGCTGCCATCAAAGAAATGGTGGAAAACAGTCTCGATGCAGGTGCAACTGCCATCACCGTGGAAATCCGCGACGGCGGCATCAGCTATTTCCGTGTGACGGATAATGGCAGCGGCATCCCGCAGGGCGAGATCCGCATGGCTTTTGAGCGGCATGCGACGAGCAAGATCACCCGCGCACAGGATCTGTTTTCCATACAGACGCTGGGCTTCCGCGGCGAAGCGCTGGCTTCCATTGCAGCCGTATCCCATGTTTCCTGTACCACGCGTACGCGTCAGGATACAAGCGGCATCAAGGTGAAAAACAGCGGCGGCCGAATTGAGTCCATCGAGGAAGCTGCATGTCCTGAAGGCACGACCTTTGTCGTCCGCGATTTGTTTTTCAATACGCCAGTCCGTCTGAAATTCCTCAAGAAGCCTGCAACGGAAGCCGGATATGTGTCGGACCTGATGATGCGGCTCATTCTGTCCAGACCGGATGTTTCCTTCCGCTACATCAATCAGGGCAAGACGCTGTATCATTCCGCTGGCGACGGAAAGCTCTCATCGGCTGTGTTCAGCATATACGGCAAGGAGCTCCTGCGCTCCATGCGGGAGGTCGATGGACATCAGGCTGGCGTTGTGGTGAAGGGCTATGTAGGCGTAGGCGACAGCGGGAGAGGCAGCCGCGGCCATCAGTCCTTCTTTATCAATGGGCGGTATATGAAGTCGGGAGTTCTATCTGCGGCTGTGGAGGCCGCCTGCAGGGAACGTGTCCTTGCAGGGCGGTATCCTACCTGTGTACTGCATCTGACCATGCCCTACGAAACCGTTGACGTCAATGTGCATCCCAATAAGCTGGAGGTGCGCTTCCAGAATGAGCAGGCGGTGGGCGAAGCTATTGAAGCGATTGTCAGGGATGCGCTGATTGAAAAGAGTGCTCTTGACAAGCCGGAGCTGCTGCAGCTCTCGACGAACCAGCCCATGCATTCGCCTGTAACGGTCAGCAAGCAGGAGACGGTACAAAGGCCCGACCGCGTGTCAGGGCCTGTTATCCGGACAGCAATCGTGCCGCCGATGGAAAAGGCTGTTTCCGTACCTTCGGACAGGCAGGAGAAAACCTCTGATGCAAAGCAGCCCGCGCTCCCTCTCATGAAAGCGGAGAGGAAGTCCGCACCTCCTGCTGTTCAGACTGCTGCAAGGCCGGCCATGCAGCCTCTTGCCCCTATAACAGCGCAGCGGCCATCTGTACTCCGCGAGCCTTCGCAGGCTGTCCATAACTACCTCAAATCCACGCAGACGAATCCTGTACCATCTTATCCGGCGGCAAAAGCAGCGGCTGAGGCCCACAGGCAGGAGCTGCCTCGTCAGGAAGCATCCTTCCTGCCGGAAGCTCCCAGACCCATGAAAATCATCGGTACGGCATTCAACAGCTATATCCTTGTTGAATATCAGGACAGTCTGCTGCTTGTAGATCAGCACGGCGTGCACGAGCGTCTTCTGTTCGATCGGATGATGAAAGCCTTTGATTAGCGACAGTGTGGACAAGAGCTGCTCATTCCTATGATCGTTCCGGTGACGCGCCGGGAGCAGCAGCTTCTTGAGGAACATCACGACATGCTGGAGGCGATCGGTCTGACCGTAGAAGCCTTTGGTGAGAATGAAGTATCCATCCGCTCGATTCCTATGATTCTCGGACAGCCGCAGGCAGGGGAGATGCTGCGGGAGATCATTGATCAGCTGGAGGCGGAGCGCGGCGTGATTTCTCTGGAAAAGCGCCGCAGCGGCATTCTTGCGCTGGCGTGCAAAAAGGCTGTGCGCGGCGGCGAAAGGCTGAACGATGCAGACATCCGTGAACTGGTGGCCCGCATGGTGGAACAGAATATCACGCCAACCAGCCCCCGCGGCACACCGTTGGTCATCGCGCTGACGCATGCCGACCTTGACAGGCGTTTCCGCCGCATGCAGTAAAGGAGGCCCGCATGGACAACAAAACCTGCTGGGTGCTGACGGGACCCACCGCCAGCGGAAAAACGGCGCTGTCCATCCGCCTGGCAAAGGCTCATGACTGTGAGATCGTCTGCATGGATTCGATGCAGATATACCGGCGTATGAACATCGGTACAGCCAAGCCGACAAGCGAAGAAATGGCGGGAGTACCGCACCATATGATCGATGTAGCTGAGCCGGACGAGGCATTCTCTGTGGCTCGGTATCAGGAGCTGGCTGAAGCATGTATTGCGGACATTCAAAACCGTGGCAGACGTGCACTGCTGGTTGGGGGCACAGGCCTGTATCTGCGTGCGCTGCGGCAGCCGATGGCCATGGGCGATGTGTCCGCTGATGAAGCGATCAGAACGGAGCTCGAGAGCATTGCAGCAGAGTCAGGCGGCAGACAGCGCGTTCATGACATGCTCGCAGATGTGGATCCGGACACGGCAGCGCGTCTGCATTTGAATGATGTACGTCGTGCTGTCCGAGCGCTGGAGGTATACCGTCTGACGGGTGTGCCGTTCTCCAAACAGCCGCAGATACAGACCGACAGTCGGTATGAATATCGCGTTGCAACGCTGACAATGGATCGTTCGATCCTGTATGAACGAATTGAGAAGCGCATCGATATGATGTATGCACAAGGGCTTACAGAGGAGGTACGCGGACTGCTGGACAGCGGTGTTCCTGCTGATGCGCAGGCCATGAAGGCCATCGGATATAAAGAGCTTGTGCCTTATGTGCGGGGTGAGTGCAGTTTTGAGGAGGCAGATTACCTCCTGAAGCTGAATACCCGCCACTATGCCAAACGTCAGCTGACCTGGATGCGCCGCGAGGACAATGTCCTCTGGGTTGACAGCCTGTCGGATGACGCATACGACATCCTTGAAAACTGGTATGTACATGGAATCCAGCCCGATGCTGGTAAAGGAGCAGAAGAATGACCATTCAGGAAAGAATCGCCCATGCAGAGGCAGGGCTGAAGGAACAGTTTGCCCGCATTGACGCCATTGAAGAGCACGGCACGCGCCGGATCCTCAAGGCATTTCAGGAGCACATGGTGGCTTATCGTCACTTCGCGCCTACAACCGGCTATGGCTATGATGATGTGGGCCGCGATACCCTTGAACGCATCTATGCTGATTTGTTCGGCACTGAGGCAGCCATTGTTCGTCCGCAGATCGTCAGCGGTACGCATGCTATCAGCCTGTGTCTGTTTGGCCTGACATTGCCCGGCGATGAGATCCTCTCCGCGACTGGTACCCCCTATGACACGCTGGAAAGCATCATTGGCTGGGGCAAGGGAGAAGCGCCTGTGGGTAGTTTGAAGGAGATGGGCGTTTCATACAATCAGGTTGATCTGACTGCGGAGGGAAGGATTGACGTGGCGGCGGTTGACGCTGCCATTAAGCCCAATACGAAGCTTGTCATCGCCCAGCGCAGCCGTGGATATGCGTGGCGCCCTTCGCTGATGCCGGAAGAATTTGCAGAGCTTGCGGACATGCTGCATCAGAAGCATCCCGGCGTCCGCCTGATGGTAGACAACTGCTACGGTGAGTTTGTCTGCGAAAAGGAGCCCAGCCATTATGGCGCTGATATATGCGTTGGCAGCCTGATCAAGAATCCTGGCGGCGGCATTGCGCCCACTGGCGGCTACGTCGTCGGCACGCAGGAAGCTGTCACGCGGATTTCGTATCGCTTGACGGCGCCGGGCATCGGTCTGGAGGTCGGCTCCTACGCTGCCAGCTATCAGCCCTTCTACCAGGGTCTGTTCATGGCGCCCCACACCGTTGCACAGGCGATCAAAACGGTTTGTCTGGCAGCCAGAATTTTTGAGGAGCTGGGCATGACCACCACACCGCCTGCCAATGAGCCGCGTGCGGACATTATTCAGGCTATTCAGATGCAGACGCCCGAACGTCTGGTGGCCTTCTGCCAGGGGATTCAGATGGCCTCGCCCATTGACTCCATGGCCTTGCCTGAGCCGTGGGATATGCCCGGCTATAATGATCAGGTGGTGATGGCTGCAGGTACCTTTGTCGCCGGTGCATCTGTGGAGCTGTCTGCAGATGCGCCCATGCGAGCACCCTTTACGGCGTATCTGCAGGGTGGTTTGACCTATGCTCATGGCCGCATTGCCATGGCGCAGGCGCTGCAGCGTATGGTCGATGTCGGTGCGCTGAAGCTGTAAGATAGAATTCAGCATCATGATACTGCCTTCCCTGGCATATGCTGTGCCAAGGAAGGTGGTTTTTATGTACGAAACAAACCGGACACAGGTGGGGGAGCTGCATGTACGGCAGCGGCGCATGGATATACGGGATGATTGTGTGAAATCGCCGGATTCCGGAATCATCTGGGCGGAAACGCCAAAGAAGCGCCGAGGGGAAGCTCTGGTTCATAATCTGATCGTCGCGTCGGTGCTGGTGCTGTGTGCGGTGACGCTGCGGTCAGGGGCCTTACCGTCTCTGAATGATGCAGCAGACGTGATTCTGACAGCTGCAACGGATGACTCGCTGCTTGATGACCAGCTTGGCAGATTGTCCTTTGTCAGTGCATTGTTTCCGGAGGCTGTTCTGGTGTTTGGCGAAAGCAGCGGCGATGTGCTTGCCCATCCGGTAAGCGGCGGCGTGGTTGTGCATGCCTGGTCAGAGGCTGAACCGTATACGTCATGGCGTGGCAGCAGCGACAAGGTGACCTCGGCTTCGGCAGGTGAGGTGATCGGTGTTTATCACGGAAATGGGGACGAGCGGCTTGTTCAGGTCATGGGCAATGACGGGTTGGCGTGCCTGTATGGGAATCTTGCGCAGGTGGACGTTGCCGTTGGCGATGCTGTGCAGGCGGGGGACGAAATTGGCACCCTTATAACAGGAGCAGATGCGGTATTCGAGGTGCGCCGTGATGGTATGAGCATCGACCCGGCGCTCTATCTTGGGCATTCATGAGGCGGCGGATTCTGACCATTGGGCAGACAGATATATACCTGCATGCGGCGACGCTGCTGTATGCGGTATATGTGATGTTATTCGGTCACTGGCGGATGGTACTGGTTGGATTTGTCTCCATCCTCCTGCATGAGGGTGCACATGCGCTGACAGCCGCTATGGCCGGACAATCGCCGGAGGAGATAGAAATCACCCCGATGGGTGCGGTGATGCGCCTTGATGATGAGGAACGTCTGCCGCTGATCAGACGCATGCTGATGCTGGCTGCCGGTCCTGCAATGACGCTCTTGTTGTGCAACCTTGCTGTATGGATGACGGCGCGTGGTATGATGCATGCAGCAGATGGTAGGATGTTTTTTGTGGCAAACATCGGAATCCTGATGATGAATCTGATGCCTGTGCTTCCGCTGGACGGAGGACGCTTGCTGTCACTCCTGCTCGGACAATTTCTACGGGGAGAAACCGTACGGCGCATTATGCGGACGCTGGGAATGCTGATTGGCTTGGCATCCATCGTCGGAAGCGTGTACCTGGCATGGCAGACCGGCGGATGGAATTGGTCGCTTGCGGCTGCGGGGTGTTTCCTGATGTACTCAGCATCCACAGCAACAACTACGCAGGCAATGCATGAGCTGAAAAACCTGATGGCCCGTAAGCTCATGCTGGAAACGCGGGGCTATATGACGCTGCGGCGTGTAGCAGTGCCGGCATGTACGCCGCTGCAGCGGGCGGTGCGGCTCCTTGTGCCCCGTGCGCTGACGGAGTTCTGTTTGATTGATAAAGGAACGCTGCGCTCTGTCGGGATTCTTACGGAAGAGCAGGTGATCAACAGATATCTGAGTACTCCGCAGATGCGCTGCGATGAAGTGATGACCATGGTGCAGGCCACGGAGCGCCATGGTTCAATTTGATGAGTGGAGCAGGCCTTGTGCGGGAAGATGCTGTATTATGCGGAAAACAGGGCAAATTCTGAGAAAAACGCACGCTTCGATGGATTGACAACTTACAGTCAGACATAATATAATATAAGATGTACGGACATGCCTGCACTGCCACAGAGCGGCTGCGGCGATTTAGGAGGTACTATCATGGACATTCTGGAACTGAAGGATGTATGCCGGCGCGTCCGCCGCAACATCATCACCATGACCAACAAGGCTGGTGCTGGCCATCCCGGCGGCTCCCTGTCTGCCACCGAGGCCATGGTCGCCCTGTATTTCGACGTGATGAAGGGCATCGACCCCAAGGATGACAAGAACCCCACCCGCGACCGTTTCGTGCTGTCCAAGGGCCATGCTGCTCCCGGCCTGTACGGCACCCTGTGCGAGCGCGGCTATTTCGGCCCCGAAGAGTTTGACAAGTTCCGTCAGCTGCATGGCATCCTGCAGGGCCATCCTGATGTGAAGAAGTGCCCTGGTGTGGACGCCTCCACCGGCTCCCTGGGCCAGGGCATCTCTATCGCTGCCGGCATGGCGCTGGGCGCGAAGAAGACTGGCAACCCCTGCCACGTGTATACCATCATCGGTGACGGTGAGTCTCAGGAGGGTCTTGTGTGGGAGGCTTCCATGGCTGCTGCGCACTACGGCCTGGATAACCTGACTGTTATTTTCGACCACAACAAGATGCAGATTGACGGCACCAATGACGAGGTAATGTCTCTGGGCGATGTGGGCGCGAAGTGGCGTGCTTTCGGCTATGACGTGATCGAAGTGGCCGACGGCAACGATATCGAGCAGGTGCTTGCTGCCCTGCATGCTCCTGCTTGCCCCGGCAAGCCTCGCCTGATTCACCTGCATACCCTTAAGGGAAAGGGCGTCTCCTTCATGGAGGGTCAGGTCGGCTGGCACGGCAAGGCTCCCAATGCTGCTGAGACGGAGATCGCACTGAAGGAACTGGAGGCGTAAGAACATGGAAAAGAAAGCAATCCGCGTCGCCTATGGCGAGGCCATCGTCAAGCTGGGCGCTGAGAATCCCAATGTTGTCGTGTTCGACGCTGACCTGGCTGCTGCAACCATGACCAATGGCTTCAAGAAGGCCTATCCTGACCGCTTCATCGACTGCGGCATCGCCGAGGCGAACATGGTCGATATGGCTGCCGGTGCATCCACCATGGGCCTGATTCCCTTCTGCTCCACCTTCGCCGTGTTCGCCGGCCGCTCCTACGACCAGATCCGTAACGGCGTTTGCTACCCCAAGCTGAACGTGAAGTTCGGTTTCTCCCATGCGGGCATCACCCTGGGTGAGGACGGCGGCTCCCATCAGGCGATCGAGGACATCGCCCTGATGCGCGTGCTGCCCAACATGACCGTGCTGGTTCCCTCCGATGCGACCGAGTGCTACAAGTGCGTCGAGGCCGCTGCAAAGATCGACGGTCCCGTATTCATCCGCACTGCCCGTCTGCCCTCGCCCGTGTATGAGGAGCGTCCCTTCGAAATCGGCAAGGGCAACGTGATCAAGGACGGCAAGGACGTGGTCATCTTCTGCTGCGGCATCATGCTGGAGCACTGCCTGGAGGCCGTTGAAATCCTGAAGGAGAACGGCATCGACGCCGCGCTGGTTAATCACCACAGCCTGAAGCCCTTTGACGAGGCGCTGACCCGTGAGTACGCTGCCAAGTGCGGTAAGGTCTTCACGGTGGAAGAGCACTCTGTCATTGGCGGCCTGGGCGACGCTGTTGCCTCTGCACTGTGCGGCATGGGCCTCACGAAGTTCCAGAAGATCGGCATCAACGACGAGTTCGGCCAGTCCGGCAAGCCCGCGCACCTGCTTGAGGAGTACGGCCTGACCGGCAAGCAGATCGCTGAGAAGATCATGAACGCGTAAGCAATTCAACTACGCATCAACGCGGCGTTCCGTATCATGCGGAGCGCCGCGTTTCTCACATTGACAGGAGCGTGATCCGCCATGAACATACGCATCGCGACAGAAGCCGATCTGCCTCGCGTCAATGAGCTGCGCGCGCAGGTCAGCGAGCTGCACGCTGCCGCCCGCCCTGATATCTTCTGCCCCAGCTTCCCGGATTTCCTGGCAGACTTCATCCATACCATTCACGGGGAGGAAAGCAAGCATATTCTTGTTGCCGAGCGTGATGGGAAAATCGTTGCATTCGCCGTTCTGGCTGAAATCGAAACGCTGGAGAAGCCCCATAAGCCTGCCCGCCGCTATGTCGAGGTGGACGAGTTCGGTGTGGATGCAGCCTGCCACCGGCAGGGGATCGGCCGTATCTTCTTCGGTGCAATCAAGGACTTTGCCCGTACGCGTGGCTTCGACCGGATTGAGCTGAATATGTGGGAGTTCAACGAGAACGCGCTGAAGTTCTACGAAGCTATCGGTTTTTCTACATATCGCCGCTACATGGAGTGCACCATCGACTGATACCGCACAAAAGCAGAGAGGATGCTGACTATGCTGACATTCATCGTCAATCCGGCAGCCGGAAATGGCTATGCCCTCAAAATCGAGCAGCAGCTGCGTGAAGAGCTGACCCGAAGGGGAGTGGATGCTTCGTTCGTCCGCACGGAAGCGCCGGGCCATGCAACGGAGCTGGCCATAGAGACTGCAGCAAAGGCGGACTGTACAGGCGTGGTGTCTGTTGGCGGTGATGGAACTGCCTTCGAGGTTGCATGCGGGCTGATGGATAAGGGGATTCCGCTGGGGATCGTGCCGGCCGGGACGGGCAACGACTTCATCAAGAGCGTCGGTATCCCGAAAAAGCCGATAGAAGCCCTGTCGCATATTCTTGATTGTAAGCCTCGTCCTGTGGATGTGGGCGGCATGAACGACCACCTGTTCCTGAATGTGTGCGGTACTGGATTTGACGTGACGGCGCTGGACTACACCCTTGCTGCGAAGAAGTACGTGCGCGGCATCCTGCCGTATCTCATTGGCGTTGTATGTGCGATTTTCCATTATAAGCCCTCTCTGGTTCGTTTTACGGCGGATGGCAGGACTGAGGAAAGGGAGGTGCTTATCTGCTCTGTGGCAAATGGTCGCTTTATCGGCGGCGGTATTCCGATTTGTCCTGATGCAGCGGCTGATGATGGCAAGCTTGATCTCATCGTGGTGGAAAACGTACCGAGGTGGAAGATTCCCTTCTACCTTCCGGGGCTGATGATGGGACGTGTGCTTAAATTCGGGATCACGACGCACCGTCGCTGCAGTGAAGTGATTATGCAGTCTTCCGGCATGCGGCTGAATGTGGATGGGGAAATCCTGCAGATGAACGAAGCTCGGTTTACCATTCGGAAGGGAGCTCTAACCTTATTCTGGTGAAAATTCAGTGAACTTGCAGGAATACAGCTGACATATGGCGAATATTGCAAGAGAATCCGAGATTATTATATTTCAGGAGTGATGTAAAAATGGCAGATTTCAGCACGACTTTGAAGGGCCTGTGGTCTCAGAGCGTTAAGGCTGTGAATAAGGCCGCCACTGGTCTGGCGAGTGCGACCCGTTATAAGATGGATGAAATGGGCGGTATTAGCCGTCGTCGCGAAGCGATTGCTGAACTGGGCGAAAAGGTGTTTGCCCTGTCTCAGACCGGCGTTGAGCTGCCCGAAGAGGTAGCCCCCCTGCTGAAGGAGATTCAGGAGCTGGAGGCAGGTCTGGCAGAGCTGCGTTCCGACCGTGTGGCTGCAAAGGCTGCTGCGGCGGAGCAGGCGGCGGCGGAAAAGGCTGCCCGTGCGGCGGAAAAGGCTGCAGCGAAGGCCGCTGCTGCTGCTGAAAAGGCTGCTGCTGAGGCCGAGAGCGCCCCTGTGCTGGAGGTTGAAGCTGCAGAGGAGACGGATGGTCCCATCTATTCCAGTGCAAAGCCTGATCCTGAGGATGTTCCTTCCATCAATGTTGAGGAAGAGGAAGAAGCAGAATAACTGGCGATATAGTCGCAAACATAAAAAAACAAGCTCCTGCCCAATCATCCGGGCAGGAGCTTGTTGCATGATTCATACGGATTGCCAATGTACATGGGTCACGGCCTGAGACAGAATGGTTTGTGGTGCATGATGACGGTCGAGCCAGGCGTCAGTCAGGGAAGATGGGAGAATGACGGGCATTCTGTCATGGAAGCAGGCGATTTCAGGCGCTGCCTCGCGGGTGAGGATGGTAAAGACAGGCTGCGGTGATTCCGGTTCAAAACGGTATAGACCAGCCATGTACATCAAAGGGCATCCGGGCTGCTCAAATTTGTATTTAACCAGCGGTTTTGTGCGGTGATCCCATTCGAAGTATGCGCTGGCAGGGACAAGGCATCGACGCTCTTGCATGCTGCTGCGAAAAGTTGGCTTTTGAGAAGCTGTTTCGCTTCGAGCATTGATGAGCAGCCGCTTGTCCATTTTGAAGCCCCAGCGCATGGGGAACACCGATCGCTGAAGCGATCGGTTCATAGCAATGACAGCTGCGCAATCGCCCGGACGGATCTCGCCTCGGGGAAGACTGCTGCCCGTCTTGCGGAGCTTATCTTCTGCGCGGTTGATCAGATCAATCAGATCATCAATCGGCTCGTCCATTTCGATATAGAATCGCCCGCACATGTCAGATCAACTCCACGTCGTAACCACATTGGTGACTCTGACCGGGCTGCAGCAGGGTTACGAAGGGCTTGTCCTCAAAACGGCCGCTTTCTGTAACCTGACCGGGCATACCATGCCAAGGTTCAAGGCAAACATAGTCGGCGTTCTTCTTGGGCATAGACCAAACAGCCAACACTTCCATCTTAGGATAGCTGAAACGGATGCCATGACCGCTCGCGTGGTGGACAAGATCGACGCTGCGGCTGTTCAGCTCGGTGAAGAGAAGCGCATCGCGATCATCAAAAAGATCATGACTCAAGGGGAGAATCTGGCCGTCAAGGAAGGAGAGATATTCAAAACCGTCGATCAATCTACCGCCGGGGCAGAGCATGTTCTTGCCTTCTTCCTTCTCAGGAAACACAAGCTGATAGTCTGTATAAGCCGCGCCATCCTCCATCGGAACGATGAAACCAGGATGTCCGCCGACGCAGAAGGGCATCACACGATCGGACTTATTTTCCACGATAAAGGTTGTCTTGAAGCCATTTTCGCGCAGCGTGTAGATAACATGGAAAACAAAGTCGAAGGGATACTGAGGACGGCTTTCGTCATTGGGGGTGAGAATCAACTCAACAAAGTCTTCTCCGACCTTGGCGACGGCGAAATCCGGATTACGGCTGAAGCCGTGCTTGGCCATCGGGTAACTGACTCCGTCTATGATGACGTGCTCATCCTTGGGCATGCCGCAGACGGGGAAGAGCACAGGCGCATGATTCGCCCAGACATTCGAGTCTGCCTGCCAGATGACCTCGCGGCCGTCAGCACCCTTGAAGGAAACCATCTGTGCGCCCTTCAAACGAATCTGTGCAGTGGTATTGCCGCATTTCAGGTGGATATCAGACATGAATATAACCTCCTGTAAGGTATTGTTGATGGGGTATTCGCCTCACACTGTCAAAATTCCTGCATATGATGAGACTGCATCGCAGAAAGGAGGCTCATGAATGAGAGCAGCAGGAAAATCGCCCTTTGAAGGTGTAAATGCCCGGCAAATCGATGAACAATGGATTGTGTGGCAGAAAAAATCTGAACGCGATATATCTGCTGACAGGATGCGTACCGGCCATCAGACGGATATGCTCCCTGACCTGCAGCTGCCCAGCATGGTTCAGCAGGAGGAGCCGCCGCAAATACATACGCAGCCTCCCATTGAGCGTACGATCATCCGGCATCAGCGATATGATGCAGTGGTAAGGAGGATGCAAAATGCTGTGAACCAGACAGGTGCTTACTCCGCCTGGTCGTAGCAGGGAGCAATAAGCATGCATTCTGGATCCGGAAGTTCAAAGGCAGAGAAGTATGCGTTTTCAAGAGGAATCCAGCGCTCGTTGAATGTCTGAAGCCGTGCAGGACCGACACGCTTCAGCAGACGCTCCTGCTGCTCATTGGCAGGGACACGAATGAACAGCCGAAGCGCGGCTATCTCCCGGATAGGAGGCAGATTGGCGTAGCTTCCCTCCAGAATGAGGATGCGCCCGCAGACCTCTGCCGTCTCGCCCAGTGCGTCTGTATGGCACAGGTAAGGCCGGTAGGAAGCGTACCCCGCAGCAATCCATGGCTGCAGTACTTCGGTCATCAGACGCTCCACATCAGCATTTCCGCCGGGTTGAGCAAGTCGTTCTGCTGTCTTACATGCGTATGGAATGACAAAATCATCCATATGCACCACATCCGCTCCAGTGACCGCTGCCAGCTCCTTTGCGAGGGTGCTCTTGCCGCTGCCACAGGGGCCGTCGATGGTGATGAGCAGCCTGTCACCTGTCAGCGCGGCGATCCGCTCCAGTACGGGCTGAAGACGCATATACCGCATATCGAACATCATGTGACCTCCAGAAAAGGCGCACTGTCCTCAAGAAGGATTCAGTGCGCCATATTTGTGTTATGCCAGATGCTTCTTGAGGATTGCGACGCCCTTTTGAAGCTGCTCCATAGGGATGTTCAGCGGAGGCAGCAGGCGCACCTTCTCGTGAGCGGTCAGCACCAGCAGGCCGTCGGCAAGGCAGGCAGCAGCGATCTCACTGGCGGTGTGCTTCGTGGGCAGGATGCCGATCATCAGCCCCATGCCGGTGACGGTCTCGACGCCCTCTGCGCCTTCCAGCTCACTGCGGATGTAGGCCGCACGTTCCTTCACGCCGTCAAAGAGCGTGTCATCCATGCGGCTGATGACATTCAGCGCCGCAGCCGCACACACGGGATTGCCGCCGTAAGTGGAGCCATGGTCGCCCTTGCCGAGGGTGAACTCAACCTTCTCGCCCATGAGGCACGCGCTGATGGGCAATCCGCCGCCAAGGCCCTTCGCGGTGGTCACCACATCGGGGGTCACGCCGAACTGTTGGAAAGCGTAGAGACTGCCGGTACGGCCGTTACCCGTCTGCACTTCATCAATCATCAGCAGTACATCGTTTTCGCGGCAGAGCCTCTCCGCCAGCTGCACGTACTCCTTGTTCAGCGGAATTACGCCGCCCTCGCCCTGTACCAGTTCCATCAGGATCGCGCAGACATGGCCGGAGGTCAGCGCTGCGGTCAGCTCGGCCTCGTCACCCGCGTGGATGTGCATAAAGCCCTCGGGGAAGGGGCCGAAGTGGGCATGGAACTTTTCCTGACCGGTGGCGGCCAGGGTCGCAATGGTGCGGCCATGGAAGGAATTCCACAGCGTCACGATGGTGCTGCGGCCGGTGGCCTCGCCGTAGCGGCGGGCAACCTTCAGCGCGCATTCGTTGGCCTCCGCGCCTGAGTTACCGTAGAAGACCTTCTTCATGCCCGTCTTTTCGCACAGGAGCTGCGCCAGCTTTGCCTGCGGCGCGGTGTAGTACAGATTAGACGTGTGGCCGATGGTGGTCAGCTGAGCGTTGACGGCGGCAACCCATTCCGGATCGCCCGCGCCAAAGGCGGTCACGCCGATGCCAGTGCCAAGATCGATATAGTCTTTGCCGTTTTCATCGGTGTAGGTCGCGCCCTGTGCGCTGGCCAGCGTCACGTCAAAGCGGCCGTAGGTGTTGGCGACATATTGCAGATCGGTCTGCTTCGTGTTCTGTTCCATGATGATCATCCTTTATATGATTGGGATTGTGAACGAATCCACTGGAGGAAGTCTCTTTCGATGTCGTTGATGGGTTTGCCGAGCAGAGCGGGGAGTCCTTGCGGGTTGTCCGCGTCGCAGTTCGCAGCATAGACACTGGCCAGATAGGTCTCCATGCCCATCAGGTCGATCAGGTAGCGGGTGAACGCGCCTGCGATGGGGTAGGAAACCTCGCAGGGGACATCGTGAAAGCTGTCGTTTGGGATGAGGTGGGCCAGAGGGATATACCGACCGTCTGCAAGGAAACGGGTGACCCAGCGTTCGTTGGGTTCGCCCCACCATTCGCCATCCATGTACATCGCCAGGCCTTCCATGATAAAGCTCTGCCACTGCACGGCGACAAGGTCTGCAAGAAGATGCGTATCCTCATGCATGCCTATGCATTGAACTTCGTCGCTGTATACGGCCACGACGGTGTCCGGCTCAGCTGCAAAGCCGTTGATGGTGCCGATGGTTACGCCGCAGGATGCTTCGTAGAGTGCGCCGACTTCTTCGTCGCTGCACAGCAGAATGTAGTGAAGCGGGAAGTCCGGCATGACCTTCAGTTCGGCTGTGATACGGACGAAGCAGTCTTCCTGGGTGGCGATGATGTGCTCAATGTCGCGTTCAGCAGCGCTGCCGGGGAGAAAATGGAATCGGTAGTGCATCGAAACTCGTTCTTCCAGACCGGCGATGGCCTTCTTCAACGTATCGTTCATTACTTCACGCTATAATGCGGATTGAGCTCCTGCTTGAACATGGTGCCCGCGCCTTCGTCGGTCAGACATTCGATCAGCAGGGCGTGGGGTACGCGGCCGTCGATGATGAAGACCTTGCGTACGCCGTCCTTGATGGCATTGGTGCAGCATTCCACCTTGGGGATCATGCCGCCGGAGATGACGCCCAATTCCTTGAGCTCCTCGCAGCCCTGCAGGTCAACGCGGCGGATGAGGGTGCTGGGATCCTTGGGATCCATCAGCAGGCCCACGGTGTCGGTCATGGAGATCAGCGCCTCGGCCTTCAGTGCGCCCGCAATGGCGGCGGCGGCGGTGTCGGCGTTGATATTGCAGACGTGGCCGGTCTCATCGCACCCGATGGTCGAAACAACGGGGATGTAGCCCTTCTCCAGCAGATCATTGATGGGCGTCGCGTCAACCTTGGCGATTTCACCAACATAGCCCAGTCGCTCGTCCACGATGCGGGCCTTGAGCAGGTTGCCGTCCATGCCGCTGATGCCCATGGCGCGGCCGCCCAGCATTTCCAGCTTGGCCACCAGAGACTTATTGATCTTGCCCGCCAGCACCATCTGGACGATCTCGCTGGTCTCCTCGTCCGTCACGCGCAGGCCGTCCACAAACTGGCTCTCCTTGCCCACGCGCTTGAGCATGCCGGAGATTTCCGGACCGCCTCCGTGCACCAGCACGACCTTCACGCCGATGAGGCTCATCAGCACCATGTCGCGCATCACGTCGTGCTTGAGGACTTCGTTGATCATCGCGTTGCCGCCGTACTTGACGACGATGATCTTGCCGTAATACTTCTGAATATAGGGCAGCGCCTCGACCAGTACCTGTGCGCGGTCTGCGTTGCTCAGCTGGGAAACATGCTCGCTCATCATTCGTACTCCTTATCAGGTGCGGTAGTCGCCGTTGATCTTGACGTAATCGTAGGTCAGGTCGCAGCCCCACGCCGTTGCGGAGGCCTCGCCGTCACGGAGCGTGATCAGCACGTCGATCTCGTCCTCCATCAGGATTTCCTTGGCCTTTTCCTCGGAGAAGGGGACGGACGCGCCCATGCTGCACACGTTAATTGATCCCTTGATGCTGCGGAAGGTCACATCCACGGCCTTGACGTCGATGTCCGCGACGGAGTAGCCCAATGCGCACAGCACGCGGCCCCAGTTCGCGTCCGCGCCGAAGATCGCCGCCTTGAACAGGCTCGAGCACACGACGGACTTCGCAGCGAGCTTTGCGTCCTTCACCGTCTTGCCGCCCGTCACATAGCAGGTCAGCAGCCTTGTTGCGCCTTCGCCGTCCTTGGCAATGGCACGGCACAGGGTCGTCGTCACCTCGTTCAGTGCAGCACAGAAGGCGGCGTAGTCCTCACCCTCTGCGTCGATCATCGCGTTGCCCGCCAAGCCGTTGGACATGATGCATACCATGTCGTTGGTGGAGGTATCGCCATCCACGCTGGTCATGTTGAAGGTATCCTGCACGTTGTCGGCGAGGGCCTTCTTGAGCATATGAGGGGCGATGGCTGCGTCGCAGGTGAGGAATACCAGCATGGTCGCGAGGTTAGGATGGATCATGCCGCTGCCCTTGGCGATGCCGCCGAGCTTGCAGGTTTTGCCGCCCGCAACAAAGGAGACCGCGACCTCCTTCAGCCTGGTGTCGGTGGTCATGATGGCCTCCGCCGCCTCCTGCGAGCCATCCGCATGCACGCTGGCCACGAGCTTCGCCATACCGTTTGCGATTGGCTCGATGGACAGGGGCTGGCCGATGACGCCCGTGGACGCGACAATCACGTCCTCCGCCTTCAGGCCAGTGGCCTCGGCGGTCAGCTGGCACATCTGCCAGGCTACGTCCTCGCCGTCGGCATTACAGGTGTTGGCGTTGCCGCTGTTGCAGACCGCTGCCTGTGCGACGCCGTCAGCGATGTTACGCTGTGTCACATAGATAGGCGCGCCCTTGACGAGATTGGTGGTGTACACTGCGCTGGCAGATGCGGGGACTTCGCTGATGATCAGCGCGATATCACGCTTGACACGGTTCTTGCGGATGCCGCAGTGGATGCCGCCGGCTTTGAAGCCGATGGGGGCGCAGACGCCGCCGGAAATATGCTCCATTGTATAATCCTCCATACTGATTGAATATTCTGTATACGGGCTCCCGCTCTGGGGAAGCTGTCAGCGAAGCTGACTGAGAGGGTCCTCTGGGGGAACTGTCAGCGAAGGTCACTGAGAGGTCTTACAGGTTCAGGCCCAGGGTCTCGTCCGCGCCGGTCATCAGGTTCAGGCACTGCAGAGCCGCGCCGGAGGAACCCTTGCCAAGGTTGTCGAAGAGGCTGACGATTTGCAGGCGCTCGTCGTTGCCGGTGACCATGAGCAGCATGCCGTCCTTGCCGGAGAGGGCATTGGAAGGAATGAATCCGCCAAAGCTCGCAACTTCCTCGGCTCCAAGAACCTTGACGATGGGGGAGCCTGCGTAGTGCGCCTTCAGGCAGGCGGTGACCTCCTCCACCGGATGTGCGCAGTTCAGCTGCTTGCCGAAGAGGGGAACCGTGACCTCCATGCCCGAATAAAAATCCGCCACGATGGGGGCGAAGATGGGCGATACGGTCAGGCCAGGAATGTGGGTCATTTCCGGCAGGTGCTTGTGGCTCTGCGTCAGGCCGTAGGGGCGTGGAGAATCCAGGTCGGGGGTGTGCGCGTCGCCCTCGTACTGAGCGATCATCTTCTTGCCGCCGCCGGAATAGCCGGTCAGGGAGAAGCAGGTGAGCGCCGTATCCTTGTGCAGCAGGCCTGCCGCTGTCAGGGGCGTAACGATGCTGATGAAACCGCTGGCATGACATCCGGGGACGGCCACGCGCTTGCCTTCGATAATACCCTGTCGGTGCGCAGGGGATAGTTCCGCAAAGCCGTATGCCCAACCGGGGGCAATGCGGTGTGCGGTGGACGTGTCGAGAATACGGGCATGGCTGCCCTCGGCCAGCTGGACCGACTCCTTAGCCGCTGCATCCGGCAGGCACAGCACGGCGATATCCGCTGCATGGATCACCTCCTTGCGGGCTGCGGGATCCTTGCGCTCCTCATCAGACAGGGTCAATATATGCAGATCAGGACGCTTTTCCAGCCGCTCAAAGATTCGCAGGCCAGTGGTTCCTTCCTTGCCGTCGATAAACACAGTCAATGCCATAGGTGATGGCCTCCTTAGTGAGTTATGCGTGTGAAGCGCATAAATATACGAGTATTATACACCAGTTCAGAAGCTTGTCAATACAAATTCTGAAAAAACACAAGGAATCGCTTCCGTAAGCAGGGGATGCTGCAACATGCATGAGAAGATGACGGATCAGGGAGCGTCCTGTTCCGCCATCACATACTGAATGGAAACGCGGCCGTCCACATCAGCAATCCAGCGTCCGACCGTCTCATCCATGGCCGTGGTGGCGGCGTCCCATAGCTGCTGTGCATATTCGCCGGAAAGATAGCGTTCGCGGCAGGCAATCCGCTCATCCTCCAGCAGCTTCTGATAATCGTTGTCGTCGAAATAGGGATACCAGTCGTCGTTGCGGTAGACCTCAATGGGAGTAAGGCTATCGTTGAGGAGGATCGGCTCGGGCAGGGAGAAGATGATGCGGCTTCCGGAAACCTGCATCCTGACGCTCTTCAAATCAATGCCAAAGCTTGCATTGTATTGATACTTGACATTCACGCTGGCCACCGTGCCGATGAAGGCGGCGTTGATGTCATAGTTCAGCACACCCTCTTCAGAAACGGCCAGGGTTTCCAGACGGGCAGTGGTCTCCAGCTTCCGGGCAATGACAGCGGAGGCACGGATCGCAGCGCCGGATTCATCGGGCATGAGGGACGCCATCAGGCGGGAGGCATGAGGCAGCAGCGCCAGTACAATGACCATGGTCAGCGCAGAGCCGATAAGCTTCAGCAGCCATTGGAAAAACTTTTTCATAGCGTGCCTCCTGCCAGTACGTTCAGATAAACAAGCAGGGGAATGACGACATATCGCACCAGCAGTACAAACACTGTTGCCATGCCGATCAGCATGAAAAACGTTCGCAGCAGCGAAAACTTCCGGTGACTTTTTTTCTTCTTATGATCCTGTCGGTAAGGGCAGTCTTCGCACATGGTGTTGTCATGCAGCCAGGGCTGGGGCTGCATTCCCGGCTGCTGTTCGTAGCCGCGCATCACCGGCTGGTTTTGCGGAAAGCGATGAATCTGCTGCTGATTGCTCTGAAAGCGGTAGCCCTGCTGCGGATTGGGTTGCTGCACAGCGATGCTCCTTTCGTTTCAATCACGGGTAAATAGTGTTTGGCCGGTGGGATATAAAGCATCAGGCAATATCCTACCAGTATCCATTATACGACATCCTGCGTGTTTTTTCCACCTTTTTTTCGGCTTTTGAAAACGCTGTGCAAAAATGCTATGAAAGCCCTGTGAAATACGAAAAAGTGCTTGATTTTTCCGGGAATGCATGGCATTATAACAGATGGTAAAATAGGATAAGTATTAGGCAGGTGGATTATGGATATCAACTGGTACCCGGGACATATGGCAAAAACGAAACGCCAGCTGTCGGAACAGCTGAGCCGCGTGGATGTGGTTGTTGAGCTCTGCGACGCCCGACTGCCGTATTCCAGCCGCAATCCCGATCTTGATAAGCTCCTCTCCAACAAAAAGCGCGTGCTGCTGCTGAACAAGGCGGATCTGGCTGATCAGGCAGCGACCAGCGCGTGGCTGAACTATTTCCGTACACAGGGCATTGATGCAACGCCATATAATGCTGCTACCGGTAAGGCAAAGGACGCCCTGGCGGTCATCGAACGGGCAGCACGTGAAACCGTTGAGCGGGCGGCTGCAAAGGGTATGCGCAAGACGGTCAAGGCTATGGTTGTCGGCGTGCCCAATGTGGGCAAGAGCACCTTTACCAATAAGATTCATGGCGGCAGCGTTGCCAAGACGGGTGACCGCCCCGGCGTGACCCGCAGCAATCAGTGGGTGCGAATCACGCCCTACCTTGATCTGCTGGATACGCCCGGTCTGCTCTGGCCTCGGCTGGATGACCAGCTGGCAGCACGCCGTCTGTGCTATATCGGCACGGTCAAGGATGATGTGGTGGATCTGGCTATGCTGACCATCCATCTCCTGCAGGATATGATGGCAGTGAAGCCGGAGCAGGTAATGGAGCGCTTTCGCATCAAGGATGCGTCCCTGCGCGGTGAGGAGCTGCTGGAGGCAGTGTGCCGTGGCCGCGGCTTCCTGATGAAGGGCGGCGTTTGTGATTACGACCGCTGCTGTGCGGTGGTGCTGGATGAATTCCGTGCGGGCAAGCTGGGCCGCATTACCCTTGAAATGCCCCAGAAGCCCAAGCCCCGCCTGACCATCCCCGGGGCGGAGCGGAGCACGGTGCAGGAGGCGTCCGATGGCGAAGATTGATCGTCTGGCCCATGCGAAGCTGCTGGCGGAGCACGATGCGCAGTATGTCGGTGCAGTCGTAGCAGGGATTGACGAGGTAGGCCGCGGCCCTCTGGCGGGTCATGTGGTCACAGCATGTGTCGTGATGCCGCCGGAGCCTCTGATCATCTGGATTGACGACAGCAAGAAGCTCTCTGAGTCCCGGCGCGAAAAGGTATTTCAGGAAATCATGGACAGCGCGATCTATGTTGGCATCGGACAATCGTCTCCGGAGGAGATTGACCGCATCAATATTCTCGAGGCCACTAAGAAAGCCATGCGTGAGGCGGCTGCTCAGGTGCCTGCGGATGTGTTCCTCATCGACGCAGTGACAAACCTTGGCCTGCGCGGGCAGGAAGTGCCGATTATCAAGGGTGATGCGACCTCCTATGCGATTGCGGCGGCAAGTATTGTTGCGAAGGTTACCCGTGACCGCCAGATGATTGAGCTGGATCAGCTGTATCCGCAATATGGCTTTGCACGCAACAAGGGTTATGGCACGCCGGAGCATATTGCTGCGCTCAAAGCGTACGGTCCCTGTCCTGCGCACCGCCGCAGCTTCATCCGGAATTTCTGTCCATGAAGCAGTATGGCGCGGGCCTTCAGGGCGAAAGGCAGGCAGAGGAATATCTGTGCAGCAAGGGCATGACAGTCGTCGAGCGTCGCTACCGCGGTCAGGACGGCGAGGTTGATCTGATCATGCAGGACGGGGACGTTGTGGTCTTTGTTGAGGTGAAAGCGCGCCCACATGGACGCAGCGGAGATGGGCTGCTGGCGGTCACGTATGCCAAGCAGAGGCGCCTGACCCATGCGGCCCTTGCTTTTTTGGTAGAACGGGAATGGACGAATCGTCCAGTTCGTTTCGATGTTGTAGAGATCACGGCACAGGGCTTGCTGCATGTGCCGAATGCTTTCATGGCAATCAGGTCATGATGAAGTGACAAAATGACGATTGATGAGGTGATCGGATTTGCAGATGACCAAGCGACTCCTGCTGCTGCTGGCTGCGCTGCTGATGCTGCTGCCCGTGCCGGTACTGGCGGACGATGCTGAGAACCTGCTGATCAACGGCAGCTTTGATGAGCTGGGTTCAGATGGCCTGCCCTCCGGCTGGTACACCGATGCTTATCGAAACCGCGAGGGCATCACGCTGTACAGTATCACGGAGGATGCACAGGATGGCTCCAGCGCAGCTGTGGTTGAGAACATCGGACTGAACGACGCCCGGTTTGCCCAGCGTGTGAAGGTTCAACCCAACAGTATGTATCGCCTGTCTGGCTGGATCCGTGCAGACGAGATTGCGGACAGCGGACGCGGCGCAAATCTGTCTGTATCAGACGTGTATGTGTTCAGCGAAAGCGTCTTTGATTCGCAGGGCGAATGGGTCTATGTCGAGATGTACGGCGAGACCGGCGAGGATCAGGACGAGGTTGTTGTTTTTGCACGTGTCGGCGGGTACAGCGGCGAGAGCATCGGTAAGGCTTCCTTTGACAACCTGTCCCTTGTGAAGGTGGAGACTCTTCCGGCAAGTGTTGTTGCGGATCTCTGGTTTAAGCGGGAAACCCCAGCTGTGATCAACGCTGGTGCAGACGACAGCACGGATGGTGTGTCAGCATCCCCCTTCTGGCCGTGGTTGCTGGTGATTTCAGTGATATATGCAGGCGCTGCGATGTGGCTGATGCGCTGGCTGCAGCTTGATCGCCGCGAGAATGCCCTGCGTGAAGCGGCGGAGCAAAAGGGGAAAAATCGTGCGGGTATGCCGGTTTTTGCGGTTGTCGGAATGCTGGCGGCAGCTTTTGTCCGGATTCTGATCGCGCTGAATGTCGAAGGCTATGAGGTCGATGTGAACTGCTTCACTGCGTGGGGCACAACCATGGCTAATGTGGGCCCGACAAATTTCTACCAGTCCAACTGGTGCGACTATACGCCCGGATATGTGTATGTCATGGGCTTCAACGGCCTTTTGGCCAGGGTGTTGTCGCCCTATGTCAGCGTTGCGTTTGTGCATAAGCTGATTCCCATGGCCTGTGACCTTCTTGGGGCATGGCTGGTATACCGCCTTGCGGAAGAGAACCGGTACACCCGGCATCAGGCTGGAATGCTGGCGCTTCTGACGGCTTTTAATCCTGCTGTTATCATCAACAGCGCAGCATGGTGTCAGATTGACAGTGTGCTGTGCGTCGGTTTGATGCTCGTGGCATATCTGGCCATTCACCGCAAGTGGCAGCTGGTGCTGCCGGTCTATGTGCTTTGCGCGCTGGTGAAGCCTCAGGCACTGATGCTTGGCTTCCTCGGCCTTGCTGCAATCATCATGGAGCTTGTGAAGCATCCGTTTGGAAAGCCTGAAAACAATCTGGTATGGCGGCGCATGGGGATTGGTCTGCTGCTGTCTGCTGCGACCGCGCTGGTGATTGTTCTGCCCTTCAGCCCGAATCAGGAATCTGCAGGCTGGCTGTTTACTCTGTATGGCGATACGCTGGCATCGTACCCTTATGCGACGGTTAATACAGCCAATCTGTATTATCTTTTTGGTGCAAACTGGGATGCCATTGCAAACAGAGCCGATACGGCCGCCTGTGTACTCTTCGCTGTATTTGCTGCTGTATGGGGTTTCTGCTGCTTTGCCGCAAACAGCAAGCGCGTGTTGAACGGGGAGGAGAATGACCTCCGGAGAGCTCAGCCGTATTGGTACATTGAGCCGCTGCTGATGGCTGCATACGCTGTGGCGTTCCTTGTGATGGCATTTGTCGGCGTCAGTTGGACGATTCTTGGCGCAGCAGCAATGTCGCTGGCTTTCATCGTCGTTCTTCCCATGTATATCCGCGGCAGCAAGCTGGAGAATCTGCCTCTTTGCGGCGCGGTCATCTTCCTGCTGCTGTATGTGTTGGGCATCAAGATGCATGAGCGTTATCTGTTCCCGGCGCTGTTCCTGTTTGCAATGGCATATGCCATTCGCCGCGACAGGCGTATTCTGGGGCTGCTGATTGCGACCTCCTGCGTGCTGTTTGTCAATGAGGGGATCATTCTGGACAATGCGATTCGCCTTGGCAAGGAGCAGGGACACCTGAACTATGACACGCAGACGCTGGCGAATATCCTTGCGATGATCAATGTCGTCTGTGCGCTGGCTTCCGTCTGGGTCTGCCACAGGATCTGTGTGGCGGACAGCCGCGTCAGGTATGCGGATACCATCGGTCAGGCGATGCTGCCTGTCCGGGAATATGAGTCAGCCCCCTGTACCCCTCTTAATTTCAAGGATCGCAGCAAGGTGAGATGGACGCGTACAGACGCTCTGCTGATGCTGGCGGTAACCGCTGTCTATGCCGTGACGACCCTGACTACCCTCGGTTCAGCCAAAGCACCGCAAAATCCATGGAAATCAACGACTTATGATGAATATGCCATCGTTGACCTCGGGCAGCATTATGACAAGTTCAGCATGCTGTATTTCTGCCAGGTGAGTTATGACAACTTCACCGTGGCAGTCAGTGATGACATGGAGAACTGGTCAGATGAGTACTGGGCGGAAATGGCGGAAGGGCAGTGCTTCCGGTGGAAGTATCTTGCACCGTCCTATGAGCACAATGGCAGTGTGAATTTCTCGTCTCCTTCGTCCTATTCAGGGGTACAGAAGCTCAGCGGCCAGTATGTGCGCATATCCCCCAAGCAGATAGGCCTGATTATCAATGAGGTTATTTTCAGGGATGCGGAGGGGGAGATCATCCCGGCTACGGTTGTGGGTGCGATGAACGGAAACAGTGCTTCGCCCCTGTACTCGGATCCGGAGAATCTGCTGGATGAGCAGGACACCCTTGAAGGAGAGCCTGGGTGGTGGAATTCCACCTACTTCGACGAAATCTACCATGCACGTACCGGTTTTGAGCATATGAATGGCACCGTGCCCTATGAAACGAGCCATCCGCCGCTTGGCAAGGTGATCATGAGCTGGTGCATTGCCATTTTCGGTATGACGCCTTTCGGCTGGCGCTTTGCAGGTGCGCTGTGCGGCATCCTCATGCTGCCTGCGATGTATCTGCTGGCGAAGCAGCTGACCAGACGTACAGACATGGCCTTTGCTGCCATGACCATGATGGCCCTGGACTGCATGCATTTCACTCAGACGCGTATTGCGACCATCGACAGCTTCCCGGTATTGTTCATCATCCTGAGCTACTTCTTCATGCTGCGGTTCATGCAGCGGGATATTGTGCTGGAGGATCTGAAGAAGCTCCTGCCGGATCTGGCGCTGTCTGGTTTCTTCATGGGCTGCGGCTTTGCAAGCAAGTGGATCGGCGCGTACGCGGGTGTAGGGTTGGCGGTGCTGTTCTTCTGGACGTGTCTGCGCCATCTGCGTATCGGGATTGAAGCAGCGAGGATGCTTCGCAGCGGCAAGCCTTTCACGCCGGAGGAGCTTGAGCTTCTGGAACGTCGTGACAAGCCTGCGATGCAACGTGTGATCCGCCTGTGTCTGTGGTGTCTGCTGTTCTTTGTGGCAGTGCCGCTGATGATTTATCTGCTTGCATACATTCCGTATTATGCCTACATGCGAGTCGATTCCGTTGGCGATTATCTGTCGCTGGTATGGAACTCACAAAAGGGGATGCTGTCTTACCATTCCACGCCCGGTTTGGGGATGGATCACCCCTTCTACTCGCCCTGGTATGAGTGGCCGCTGATGCAGCGTCCGATGTACTATGCATCTCCGTCCTTCGTGCCGTCAGGGTGGAGCTACGCCATCTTCTGCTTCGGGAATCCTGCGGTTTGGTTTGCTGGCCTGGCTGGCGTTGCATATACGGTATATTGCTGGGTGCGTCAGCATCGTTACCGCATCACCGGACGAGAAGGAACCCTGCAGGTTTACAGCGACAGCTGGAACATGGCGCCTGCGTTTGTGCTCATCGGACTGATGGCACAGTTCCTGCCCTGGGTGCTTGTACCGAGAGGCACATATATTTACCACTATTTTGCCAGTGTTCCGTTCCTGATTCTGGGGACGACACTGCTGCTGCATCATGCAAGCCGCGTGTGGCCCCGGGCGGGCAAGGCTTTTACAGCAGGGTACCTGCTGGTATGTCTGATGCTGTTCATCGGCTTCTTCCCATATGCCAGCGGCGTGCTTGCCCCAACTGGCTGGATGGACTTCATGAAGCAATTCCTCAACATCTGGTATTAAGCCATGCGGCTGCGGCGCAATGTTCGCAGCCGCTTTTTTGTCGGCTTGCTGGAAACTGATCATGCTGAAATTTTGCAGGATGATTGCATTTTCTCGCTAAACCGTTTATAATAAAAGAGATTGCCATTACCAAATACGAAGGAGACTTTGAACACATGAAGCTTGGCGTAGTGGGTCTGCCGAATGTCGGCAAGAGCACCCTTTTCAATGCGATTACCAAGGCGGGCGCACAGGCCGCCAATTACCCCTTCTGCACCATCGAGCCCAACACAGGCATGGTTATGGTGCCGGACAGTCGTCTGGATGTGCTGGCGAGTATGTATCACCCCAAGAAGGTGACCCCCACCACGATTGAGTTCGTTGATATTGCCGGCCTGGTGAAGGGCGCGTCCCACGGCGAAGGTCTGGGCAACAAGTTCCTCAGCCATATCCGTGAGGTGGACGCCATTGTTCATGTTGTCCGCTGCTTTGAGGATGAGAATATCATCCATGTGGACGGCTCTATTAACCCTGCCCGCGATATTGAGACCATCAATCTTGAATTGATCTTTGCGGATATGGAATCTGTTCAGCGCCGCAAGGATAAGGCCATCAAGAATTTCCGCGGCGGTGACAAGAAGGCTGGCGTGGAGGTTGATCTGGCGGAGCGTCTGTACAATCATCTGGAAATGGGCAAGCCTGCCCGAACCTGCGCGTTTGATGATGAAGAACGCGAGATTGTGGACGGATGGTTTTTGCTGACGACAAAGCCTGTCATCTACGCTGCCAACATTGCTGAGGATGATCTGGCTGCTGATCCTGCTGATATTCCCGGTCTGGATAAGGTGGAGGCTATTGCCAAGTCCGAGAATGCCGAAATGCTGGTGATTTCTGCTGCCATTGAAGAGGAAATTGCTCAGATGGAGCCGGACGAGAAGGCAGAGTTCCTCGAAGGTCTGGGCATTGGACAGAGCGGTCTTGATCGCCTGATCACTGCCTGCTACCGTCTGCTGGGCCTGATCTCCTTCCTGACTGCCGGCGAGGATGAATGCCGTGCCTGGACCATCAAGCTGGGTACAAAGGCACCGCAGGCTGCGGGCAAGATTCATACCGATTTTGAGAAGGGCTTCATCCGTGCTGAGATTGTGCCCTTTGATACGCTGGTTGAGTTGGGCTCCATGGCTGCCTGCAAGGAAAAGGGCCTTGTCCGCTCCGAAGGTAAGGAGTACGTCATGAAGGATGGCGATATTACGCTGTTCCGCTTCAATGTTTAATCAGTAACTCAACTGTAACGGAAGGAAGGTTATGTCATGAGCCGTCTTTCGTATTTTTTCAAGCGTCTGGTCAAGATGGACTGGAAGGCTATGTGGAAGACCACTGCACAGCTGAAGGAGCGTTCCGGCAAATCCCGTCTGTGGCTCCTGTGCGATATGCTCAAATGTGCTGTGAAGTACAATGCAGGCTATGTCGATTATAAGATTGCCCAGATGTATAACCTCAACGATGCACAGCGGCGTTCCGTCATCACACGCGGTATTTCCAACAGCATTGTAAGGCGTATGAACGACAAGGCCTACTGGCACTTCTTTGATGACAAGACCCAGTTTAATGAGCTGTTCAAGGAGTGGATCCCGCGTAAGTGGCTGCTGATCAATGACGCGACGACAGTGGAAGCTGTCGCCGATATGATGACACTGCCCTGCCTGATCGGCAAGCCCCTGGAAGGTTCCAGTGGCGTGGGGATATTGAAGTTCATGCCTGAGGATTGGGCGGAGGGGCCTGCTGCATTTCTCCAGCTGCTCAAGGATAAGGAGATTGGCATTCTTGAGGAGATAGTCGTACAGCATCCGGAGATGGCACGCATGTGTCCGACCTCCGTCAACACCTGCCGCATTGCAACGCTGCTGGGCGACAAGCAGGAGGGCATTGTTTACGGCTTCCTGCGAATTGGTAACGGCAAGGTCATGGACAATGTCGATTGCGGCGGTATGGCTGCCCGTATTGATCTGGAGAGCGGAACGCTCCTGACCGTTGGTGCTGATAAGGCTGGCAATACCTATACGAAGCACCCCATCACCGGTACGGACATCATCGGCTTTACCATTCCGTACTGGGAGGAGGCAAAGGCGATGTGTATGGAAGCTGCCCGTAAGGTACCGCAGATGCGTTTTGTTGCCTGGGACGTGGCGATCACGGCTGATGGCCCAACCTTCATTGAGGGCAACAGCTTCCCGAGTCATGCTGTGCCGCAGTTTGCCGCGCACTATCCGGATGGCATTGGCATTCTTCCTGAATTCCGCAAGTTTATTGATTGTTAAGGGCTTTAGGACTGCTTACAGGCTGTCGGACATGTTCTGTCAGCCTGTTTTTGTTTGAAAGGAGATCGAGGGCGTGCAGCAGAGGAATGTTTATCATGTTGTTACGGACAGACCGATGCAGCTCGGGCAACGCATTCTCTTTGATGACACGCATCACAGCGGTGTGTACCAACGTGTGATGGAGCGTGTGGATCAGGTTCGGGATGTATATGAGAATCCGGAGAAGTATGAGCTCCCGCTGGATCATCACCTGGACGTTGCGCTGCGGGAGCTTGTACTGGAGGAAGTGCGGCGTTCCTGCTATCCGGAGTATCCGTCCCGGATGGCATGTTTGTATGTGTCCCGGGAACTTGAGGAAGCTGAACGCTGGGGCGAGTTTTTTGCAAGGATCGGCCGTCCGACCTATGCTATTGTTGAAATGCGGGTCGAAGGGCGCTGCTTTATCGGCGACGCATGCAACTGCTTCGACGGTACGCCGGATCGGGCTGACAACCTTGTCAGGGCAAAACGATATTGGGAAAATCTCCCCAATGAAGAAGGAGCGCCCGTGTGGGAGATGCTCGTGGACGGAGAAATTGAGGTTGTCCGCATTGTGCGTGAAATCAATGCCAATATTCCTGTGTAAACAAAGAAAGCAGCATCCCTGCATGCATGATGGGATGCTGCTCTTATTTCACTGTGTTTCAGGAGTGCTGTGCAGCGCGGACAAAGGCTTTGAACAGATCCATGTGAACGCCTGCATTCTGCGCTTGACACAGCAGCTCGGGATGCCATTGTACGCCGATGAAAAAAGGATGATCTGTCAGTTCGGCTGATTCGATCACGCCGTCGGGTGCAGTGGCTGTGACGCGAAAGCCGTCGCCCATGCGCCGCAGGGCTTGGTGATGAAAGGAATTAACCAACAGCGTATCTGATTGAACGACATCGTGCATCAGGCAGCTATCGGTAATCTGCACAGGATGGGAGGCGTATTTTCCTGCCTGCTTTTGCCGGTGGGCAAGGGTCTGGCCTTCAAAGCCGCTCTGCAGATCCTGATAGATATCACCGCCCAGGGCGATGTTCATCACCTGAAAGCCGCGGCATATGCCCAAAACGGGTTTCTCAGGATGCTTGAGGAGCGCTTTGCACAGCTTCAGCTCGAATTCATCCCGGAGAGGGTTAATGGGACCGCTGGCCCACTGCTGTGTTTCACCAAAGAGAAGAGGATCAACGTCGCCGCCGCCGGAAAACAGTACGCCGTCCACGGTCTGAATATACTGCAAAATCAGGGCGTCATCCGTTGTCGGCGGCAGGAGCACAGGGAGTGCTCCTGCTTCAAGCAGAACCTTCGTGTTGCTCTGCCCAAGCTGCAAAGTCTTTTCATCGTCAGAAATTACCGTTGTAATACCGATCAAGGGCCGCATAGACGTGCCTCCAGACTATGATGTTGCTTATTCTCGGATATCGCGCAGAATGCGCTCCACGCTTTCGGTCAGGCGCTTCAGCTCGCCATTGGCAAGTCCGCGGCAGTTCCGCGCGGCGTTTTCCAGTTTTTCAATGGCGTTCATCAGGGCATTATGAGCCTGCTGCTGAGCAGATTGTCCCTCGCTTTGCAGCTTTTTCTTGACAAAACGCACGCCCTCGGTGATGCGGGTCCATTCTCCGCTGGCCAGATCGAATTCACTGCCGGACCAGGGACAGTCGACTTTGACGCCGTTGTAACGGGCCTTCAGAGTTTCGACGAATGCCGTTGCCTGATCATGATCGCCGTGGTTGACGAAAATCTGTGCCGGAGTGGGGCAAAAACCATCCATCCAGCGAAGGAGACCGTTTTTATCAGCATGGCCGCTTACGCCCTGCAGCGTTGCAATCTCTGCAGCAACGGTGATTTCCTCACCAAGTACGCGGACTTCCTTCTTGCCGTCCTGCAGTTGGCGGCCAAGAGTACCATTGGCCTGATAACCGACGAAGAGTACCGTGCATTCAGGCCGCCACAGGTTGTGCTTCAGGTGATGACGGACTCTGCCGGCGTCACACATACCGCTGGCAGAAATGATAACACCGGGAATCTTGCTGGCATTGAGCTTCTTGGATTCATCGGCGGTAACGACGGTTTCCAGTTCCGGGAAGGAGATGGGGTTCACGCCTTGAGCCATAACAGCCTGTGCAGAGGGATCCAGGCATTCCGTGTCACACTGCAGAAAGACTGCTGTTGCCTCATTGGCAAGCGGGCTCTCCACATAAACAGGGAAGCCGTCGTGGCCATGAACAAGACCATTCATCTTGATGTCGCGGATGATGTATAACATCTCCTGTGTGCGCCCCACGGCGAAGGAAGGGATGATGACATTGCCGCCGCGGTCAAGCGTACGCTGGATCACATCGACCATCGCAGGGGTTGGATCGATGCGTGCTGCATGTTCGCGGTTGCCATAGGTAGACTCGATAACAACATAATCCGCGTCTTTGATAAGCCTGGGATCATTCAGGATGGGCTGGTTCAGGTTGCCCACATCGCCGGAGAATACGATTTTCTTTCGGACATGACCGTCATCCAGCCAAAGGGAAACGGCAGCGCTTCCCATCAGATGACCAATATCAGAGAAGGAAACGGTCAATCCTTCGTCCACACGGATGGTTTCTTCATAGCCGCAGGGACGGAAGTTGCGCAGGAGCTCGTTGACATCATTCATGTCATACGCCGGTTCTACTGCAGGCAATCCCTTACGCTTGTTCTTCTTTGTTTGATATTCTGCGTCGGACATTTGGATATGCGCGCTGTCTGCCAGCATAATGCTGCACAGGTTGGACGTAGCGCGGGTGGTATAAACCTTTCCGCGGAAGCCGTCACGCCAGAGCTTGGGCAGCATGCCGGTGTGATCAATATGAGCGTGGGTGATGAATACATATTCGATCTGCTTGGCGCTGACGGGCATTTCGGCATTCTCGTATTCATTCTGGCCCTGCTCCATGCCGCAGTCTACCAGTGCATACCGGCCATCACGCCATTCGATCAGCGTACGGCTGCCGGTCACTTCATGATTCGCGCCAAGAAATGTGACTTTCATAATACGTTGCTCCTTTCAGATCGCATGCAATTTGTCTGCATATATTTTATACCATTTGCTGCACAGTGTCAAATGGTACAGCGATATCAAGTTGATCCTCTATATTGACAAAAACCGACGATAGGTCTGGAAAGATTATGTCGAACCGCACGTTCGGTCTGAATGAAAAATACAGACTGAAAGTCGGTGAAAAAACGGTTCGTTTTGTGTCTTTTTCCATGCAAACGAAGCAATTCAGCAGGATTTGAGGACATTGCATCGAAATTATAAATGGTTCCAAAGACCCTATATGTATGTACGCTACGGAGGATAACGCAATGGAGCGTCTGTTTAATGATGCGTGGAGCTTTGTGAAGCTTCCCAATCAAAGCTGTCTGGAGCAGGCAGAAGCTGCATGCTGGACAGAGGTTGATCTGCCGCATGATTTCCTGATCGCGCAGGAGAATAACCTCTATGAAGATGCTGATGGCTGGTATCGCCGCGTGCTGAATGTACCTGCATGCTGGCTGAACAAGGCTGTCATTATTCGATTTGACGGTGTATATATGGACTGTGATGTATTGCTGAACGGAGCAGTCGTCTGCACCAATCATTATGGCTATACAGCCTTTGATGCAGATCTCACGGGTCTCCTGCGGGAGGGCGAGAATGTTCTGCATGTTCACATTCGTCATCAGAGCCCCAACAGCCGCTGGTATTCCGGCGCCGGTATTTACCGCGACGTTACGCTGCATGTGCTGGACAAGCGGCATATTGCGCTGGACGGCACCTATGTCTGCACCGAGGAGCGGGATGGGGCATGGCTGCTGTTTGTTGAAACGGAGCTGACGGGCGAGGGTGATCAAAAGACTGTGCAGCATCGGCTGCTGGATGGTGAACGGACTGTTGTGCAGGCTTCGGCTATGATCGAAGGCGATAAAGCGTCAGCCTGCTTGAAGGTTGAATCGCCGCAGCTCTGGAACGTGGATGATCCTTACTGTTACACCCTTGAAACAGTTTGCGGAGATCAGATGATCCGCGAGAATGTGGGCTTCCGCAGCTATGAATTGACGTCAGATCGCGGCCTCCTTGTAAATGGCAAGCATGTCAAGCTGCACGGTGTGTGCCTGCATCACGATCTGGGTGCGCTTGGATCCGCGTTCCATGTCAAAGCCATGCGTCGTCAGCTCCTTGCGATGAAGAAGATGGGCGTGAACAGCCTTCGTACAAGCCATAATCCGCCTGCAAGGCAGGTGATGGATTTGTGCGATGAGATGGGTATCCTCGTGGTAGACGAAGCCTTTGATATGTGGCAGCGCAGCAAGACGACCTACGATTATGCCAGGTTCTTCGATACAGACGCGGCCGGCGATGTTGCGGCCTGGGTACGGCGTGACCGCAATCATCCTTCATTGTTTATGTGGTCGATCGGCAACGAGATTATTGACACGCATATCGATCCCCATGCTATGCATGTGACGAAGATGCTGAGCGACCTTGTCCGGCAGCACGATCCCAGAGAAAATGCTGTGACCACTATCGGCAGCAATTTCATGCCATGGGAGGGCGCGCAGAAGTGTGCTGAGTTTGTACAGGCAGTCGGCTATAATTACGGTGAGAAGCTCTATGCGGACCACCATGAAAAGCATCCTGAATGGGTGATTTACGGCAGTGAAACAGCTTCTGCGGTATCCAGCCGCGGCATCTACCGTTTCCCCATGAGCGCGTCGATTCTTTCTGATGATGATCTGCAGTGCTCTTCTCTTGGCAACAGCACGACCTCCTGGGGCACGAAGGATATGCGCCGATGCGTTGTGGAGGATCTGAATACGCCCTTCTCTCTGGGACAGTATCTCTGGACGGGCATTGACTATATCGGTGAGCCCACGCCATATCATACGCGTTCCTCTTACTTCGGCATGATGGATACCTGTGTGTTCCCTAAGGATTACTGGTACCTGTATAAATCACTCTGGAATGATGAGCCGATGGCTCACATTGGCGTGTACTGGGATTGGAATCCCGGCCAGATGATTGATGTGGCTGTGATGACCAACGGAGCATCTGCCGAGCTGTTCCTGAATGGAAAATCGCTTGGTCGGAAGGATGTCAGCCGCACGGAATGGGAGCATTGCCGCCCTACCTGGCAGGTGCCCTTCGTGCCCGGGGAGCTGCGAGTGAAGGCATACGATGAAAATGGCCAGGTGATTGCAGAAGACATACGCTGTACGCCGGGTGAAAGTCATCGGATCGTAGTTTCTGCCGAGGATGCTACGCTGCAGGCAGACGGCGAAGATATGACCTTTATCACGATCTCTATGGAAGATGATCAGGGACGTCCCGTTGATAATGCGGTCGACAGGGTGCATGTACGGGTAACCGGTGCGGCACGTCTGCTGGGTCTGGATAACGGCGATTCCACGGATCGTGACGGTTACAAGACTACGAGCCGACGTCTGTTCTCCGGCAAGCTTCTTGCGATGGTTGGCGCGCGGATGGAATCCGGTACGGCGCGCATCGAGGTGACTTCTCCCGGCAAGGAGTCTGCCGTTCTGGAAATCCCTGTACTGCCTGCGAACATTACTGAGGGACGAAGCTGCCGCGCCACCCTTTGCCCTGATGTACAGGCACAGGATGAAACGCCCGTCCGCAGGATTGAGCTTGCACCGATGTCCGGAAAGGAGCTCACGCCTGAGCATCCCTCGGTGACGTTCTGCGTAAAATGCTGTCCTGAAAATGCCATGCAGCAGGAGATATCCTATCGCATTACCAACGCAAAGGGTATCGATAGCGTATGTGCGGAATATGAAGTGAACGGCGATACGGTGACTGTGACCGGCGTGGGAGACGGCTTGGTGTATCTGCGGGCGATGTGTTGTAATGGCTATGATCATCCACGCGTGATCAGTCAGCAGGAAATCACCATTCAAGGCATGGGGCAGCCGAATCTTGATCCCTATGGCTTCATTACCGGCGGTCTCTACACCCTGAGCTACGGTGATATCGGCAACGGTAATGAGCAGGGCGTATCCTTCTCCCGTGACGGAGAGAGTATGGCTGGATATACCAACATTGACTTCGGCGATGTTGGTTCGGACGAAATCTACATGCCCATTTTTGCGCTGGACAGCAAGCATTATGACATCACGCTCTGGGATGGCGATCCCCGTGACGGCGGTGAGATTCTCGCTGTTTTGCCTTATCAGAAGCCGTCCCGCTGGAATGTTTACCAGCCGGAGACATATAAGCTCCCGCGTCGTCTGACAGGCGTGCACACGCTGTGTATCACCATGACGGATAAGATTCACCTGAAGGGCTTCTCCTTCACCAGGCAAAGCCGTGCTTGGCTGCCGCTGACCTCTCTGGAGGCAGATGCAGTTTATGGCGACAGCTTCACCCGGACCAATGAAGGCGTGCTGGGCATCGGCAACAACGTTTCTCTGATCTACGAGAACATGGATTTCGGTGCTGCTGCAAAGGCAAAGCTGACACTTGACGCATGTACGCCGCTGAATGAAAACCCTGTCACCATCCGATTCCAGAATGCTGACGGCGACCAGCTGACTGGTCTTGCGCAGTTCCGGGGCGGACAGCGCGGTGAGCAAAGCTTTGAATTGGATGTGCTGCCCGGCGTGTGCTCGGTGACGTTTGTATTCCTGCCTGGCAGTCAGTTTGATTTCTACGGCTTCCGTTTCGAATCTCTGTAATACCCTGTGAAAGGATGTTGGATATATGCTTCTGTATAATTCTCTGACCCATACGAAAGAACCCTTTCAGCCGCGCTTTGGCAACGATGTGAGCATGTACACATGCGGCCCGACCGTGTATCATTTTGCGCATATCGGCAATCTGCGCTCCTATATCATGGAGGATGTGCTGGAAAAGGCACTGCGCTACGAAGGCTACAATGTCAAGCGTGTCATGAACATTACGGACGTCGGTCATCTTGCATCGGATGCCGATACGGGTGAGGACAAGATGCTCAAGGGCGCCAAGCGTGAAAACAAGACTGTCATGCAGATTGCGCAGTTTTATACGGATGCGTTCTTTGCTGACTGTGCCAAGCTGAACATCAAGACACCAGACGTGGTTGAACCTGCCACCAACTGCATCGACGAGTACATCGAGATGATCGAAAAGCTGCTGGAAAAGGGCTATGCATACCTTGCAGGAGGCAACATTTACTTCGATACCTCGAAGCTGGAAAAGTACTATGTATTCAATGATCACGATGAGGAGGACCTTGCCGTAGGTGTGCGTGACGACGTAGAGGCTGACGACAACAAGCGCAACAAGGCAGACTTCGTACTGTGGTTCACCAAGTCGAAGTTTGAGGATCAGGCGCTGAAGTGGGATTCTCCCTGGGGCGTAGGCTATCCCGGCTGGCACATCGAGTGCTCCTGCATTTCCAAGAAGCATCTGGGCGAGTACCTGGATCTGCATTGCGGCGGCATTGATAATGCTTTCCCGCATCATACAAACGAAATCGCCCAGTCTGAGGCATATCTTGGCCATGAATGGTGCTCCACGTGGTTCCATGTACATCATCTGAACACTGCCGGTGGCAAGATGAGTAAATCCAAGGGCGAATTCCTGACAGTGTCTCTGCTGGAGGAGAAAGGCTACAATCCGCTGGCATATCGTCTGTTCTGCCTGCAGAGTCATTATCGGCAGAATCTTGTGTTCTCATGGGAGAACCTTGACAATGCGGCAGGCACCTACAACAAGCTGGTGAACCGCGTTGCCGCTCTCAAGCCTGATGATGCGAAGCAGCCGAATGCCGAAGCCGCCAAGCCTTATCAGGAGAAGTTCCTCAAGGCGCTGAGCAATGATCTGAACACCTCTCTGGCGATTACCAGCGTCTATGACGTTCTGAAGGCACGTGATCTCGACAGCGTGACAAAGCTCTACCTGCTGGGCGACTTTGACCGAGTGCTGTCTCTGGGCCTTGTAGAGGCTGCAGCAAAGGTTCGTGCGGCCAATGCAACGGCTGCGGTCAAGCCTGCGGGTACTGGCGAATACACCATTGCTGGCCCTGCTGATGCGTCCGAGGAGGAAACCGCTAAGGTGACGGCGCTCCTGACTGCCCGCTATGAGGCTCGTAAGGCAAAGAACTGGGCCGAAAGCGACCGCATCCGCGATGAACTTGCTGCGATGGGCGTTGTCGTCAAGGACAGCAAGGACGGCGCTGTGTGGAGCCGTGCATAAGAGAAGGATATAGACGAGAAACCCGTTCCGCGGCCAATGTGCGGAACGGGTTTTTGTATAGTTTAATCGTAGATCTTGCGGCCGCGGGCATCCTCAACGCCGCTGAGACGGTAGAAGAAGGTGTTCAGCACATCGCGCCATTCGCGAGCATTGCGCTTTTGACGGGCGATGCGATCCATCACCAGCTTCCGGTCAGCCTCCGGCAAGGGGAGAGAAGAAAGCTTCTGTTCCGCTTCTTCGACCCACGCATAGCCTTCGAACTTGTCATCGTAGATGCGTTGGATCAGCGTGCGTCCATCTGGCATCACGTAATCGTAACGAAGACGGTGGAACCACAGCTTCAGTTCATCAGGGCAGGTGCTGAGGTTCGAATAACGGTCACGAAGCGCAGCGGGATACTGCTCTGCATAACCTGTACCGCTGGCCGTGCGGTCAATGCCGATGGCGTCACGATTTGCCCGATGATATGTACCCCATGCCTGATACTCATAACCATCAGGGCTGGGGCCATAATGCTCATGAGGTACGACCATCCAGCAGATACCCAGAGGTGCAGTATACTTTTCGTAAGCGCCGCGGCTTTCCAGCAGCAGATTGACCAGCGTATCCTCGTCGGCTTGTCCAAAGCGGTAGGTCAGCTTGGCCCATGTGCGGGCAATGGACTCCGGATCGGCCTCATCGGGATTCCAGGCCAGCAGACCGTAGCCAAATAGATTGACCGCGGCAAAGGGATGACCGGTGATGCAATCATCATTGCCGAGGTTTGAGACGGCTGCCATGGCCATGACCGTATTGCTGCCGAGGTCAGCCATGACCTCCTGCCACATGCCCATCATGGCGTAGATGTCGATCTGATGCCCGGTGTATTCCTGCGCAAGCTGCCATTCGATGGCAAGGTTTGTCTTGGGCATGGCCAGAAGGGTCGGGGAGACGGGTTCACGCACCTGAAAGTCGAAGGGACCGTTCTTGACCTGCAGGATAACGTTGTCGTCAAACTGGCCGTCAAGGTAAACGTAATGCTGATAAGCTGCCATGGGACGGTCGGTCACTGCATCGCGCCAATCCTGCTGGCAGTTGTAAACGAAGCAGCGCCAGATCAGCTTGCCGCCATGGGGCTTGAGTGCACGGGCGAGCATATTTGCGCCCTCGGCATGGTTTCGTCCGTAGGTAAAGGGGCCTGGGCGGTGTTCGCTGTCTGCCTTGACGAGGAAGCCTGCCAGATCGGGAATGGCTTGATAAACGACTTCGCACTGGCGGTTCCACCATGCCTGAACCTGGGGATCAAGGGGATCAGCGGTTGTAACGCCATGTCGCATAGGCTGGGAATAGTCGATGGATACCATCAGCTTTACGCCAAATGGGCGGAAGATTGCTGCAACGTCGGCAAGCTCCGGAAGCCAATCTTCGATGAGACGATGAGCAGGATTGCGAACGTTGACGTTGTTGATGCACAGCACGTTCAGGCCGACAGATGCCATCAAGCGTCCCAACTGGCGAAGACGAATTGGATCGTAATCAAACCTGCCGCTTTCAAAGAAAAGGCTGCGTCCGGAATAACCACGCTCAATATCGCCATCTGCATTATCCCAGCAATTGATCATGCGCAGAGCATATTTCGGCTGCTGAGAATGACTGCGAGGCAGCGATTCCCCGGCGGCAAGGGCCATAAGCAGTTTATAGGCTCCATAGAGAATGCCGCGAGGGCCGCCGGATATCGTCACTCCGTTGTCATTGCGCAGAATGGAGAATCCTTCATCTGCATCGGCGTCAGGAGCTAAATAGACCTGCAGCTCTGGAGCAAGCTGCGGAAGCGCCAGATCAAGCTCAAAGCGAGCGACCTGAATCGGATCGGTTAGTTCAGCTGGAACGTCCTGTGCAAGAAAGGGAAGCCAGTAAAGGTGCTGATCACGCATGATGCAGAAACCTCCTGTGATTTCGTTGATGCGCATATTATAACATGGCCCGGCATGAGAGACAAGCGCGTTTTCGACGAGAAGCAAGAAATGCGCATAACAAGGCAATATGCGCGCAGTTTCAGACAGGATTCACCCGTTAAAATGTCGAACTAAAGACGTAAACAATTGCGGGAAAGGGGAGCTGCATATGGCTTTTGAGTTGAACAGGGTGTGCCCGGGTATAACGCACATCCGGGATGCCATGGGGGTGTGCATGACGCTGATAGAGGGCGACGACGCGGCTCTGCTGATTGATACGGGCTATGGCACAGAGGATATTGGTGAACTTCTGCAAGAGCTGATTGGCAACAAGCCTGTACGCGCGTTCTTGACGCATCATCATCATGATCATGCACTTGGCGTAAGGACTCTTGACTGCATGAAGAAATGCGAGTATTCCATGTTTGCTGAGGATGCTCCGGCGTGGAGTATGTATACGGGTATCGAAAAAAGGAAAACAGTGCTGCAGCAAGCCATCGGTAAGGGAATGCAGGTTGATCCAGACACGTTTCTGGCAGGTGCGATTGCTGCACCGGCTGCAGCAGTACCCGGAGACGTTGATCTTGGCGGCCTGACAGCCCGGATGATTGCCTGTCCCGGTCATACACCCGGGAGCGCATGCGTGCTGATCGTGGAACGAAGGCTGATGCTGACAGGAGATAATTGGAATCCATGCACATGGCTGTTCTTTCCGGAGGCGCTGGGGGTAAAGGCATACCGGCAAAACGTGCAGATGCTTCAGGCTTATGATTTCACCCATGTCCTGTGCTCTCATCAGCTTGAGCTGTTCCCGCGCAGCAGATTCGATAGCTTTGTAAACAGCTTGACAGATGACGTACTCCGGGCTGCAAGGCCTGTTAGTATAGGCGGATGGGAGCATACGGACACACGGCAGGCCGATGTTGCAGACGGGCAAATCCTCGTATTCGACTGGGCAAAGGCTCAGCTGTGAGAGAAAGGAAGATACAATATGAAGCATCTCAGCATTGCAGTGACTGCAGAGAGCAGAGCAAAATTCAACAACAACGCTGCGGTCTGTGTTGGTACGGGTCGCATGGGCCTTGCGCTCCAGCAGGAGTATCAGCAGCAGCTTGCCATGGCGCAGGCAGAATGTGGCTTCAAGCACATCAGGGGTCACGGGCTCTTCTGCGACGACATGGCAATTTATCAGCCCTATACAGACGCAGAAGGTAATGCACATGTGGCCTACAATTTTACGTATCTTGATCGCGTGATGGATTCCTATCGCCTGCAGGGGATCAAGCCGTTCATTGAGCTTGGTTTCATGCCGGAAAAGATGGCTAGCGGAACACAGACGATTTTTTATTGGAAAGGAAATACGACGCCTCCGGCAGATCATAAACAGTGGGCGGACATGGTGAAGGCTACGCTTCTTCATCTGGCGGAGCGATATGGCGAGGATGAGGTTTCCAGCTGGCCCTGTGAAGTCTGGAACGAGCCGAATCTCTGCGGTTTCTGGGAGAATGCGGATGAGGAGAAGTATCATCAGCTTTATGCGGCGTCTGTCAAGGCGGTGAAGGAGGTTCTTCCTCGCATGCGCGTGGGCGGACCTGCGATCTGCGGTGGAGCGACCTCGCTGGATTGGGTGCGAAACTTCCTGACCTTCTGCCGGGATGAAAAGCTCCCGCTGGATTTTGTCACGCGACATGCTTATATGGGAGAAACGCCCGTTCATCAGGGACGCTATCTGTACCATACCATGCGCTCTGTCGAATCTATCATGGAGGAAATGCAGGCTACCCGTGACGTCATCGACAGCTTCCCCGAATATGAGGGTATGGAGCTGCACATCACGGAGTTCAATACATCCTATAATCCCTTCTGTCCCATCCATGATACAAATCTCAATGCAGCATATATTGCTGGCCTTCTGGCGCGTCTGGGTGATGTAGCTTCCTCCTATTCCTATTGGACATTTGGCGATGTTTTTGAGGAGCAGGGTGTTCCGCCGCGTCTGTTCCATGGCGGCTTTGGCATGGTTGCCAATGGACTCATTGCCAAGCCTACGCTGTGGACATTTGCATTTTTCAACAACCTGAAGGGCGAGCCGGTTTACCGCGATGACCACAGCGTCGTTGTCAGAAAAGCTGACGGTACCTATGAGGGCGTCGCATGGAACCTGTGCCGAGAGGAACGGGAACAGCTGAAGGTCGATGTGTTCATCCCGGCAGATGGGATGGTTACGCTCACGACCGAGACGGTTGATGAAGAAACATGCAATCCGCTCAAATGCTGGCATGAAATGGGCGAACCGGCATCTCTGACGAGCCGTCAGCTGCGCTTCCTGCGGCAGGCAGGAACACCTCTGTGCGAAACGCAGCAGCTCAACGCTCCTGCTGGCAAGGCACATGCGCAGATTATCCTGCGTGAAAACGCAGTCGTGCGCTTCAGCATGGAGCCGTGCAAGGGAAAGCCCGATTACGGGTACGATTATGATTGGTATCGTCAGCATAGCTGACATGAAAAGAACCGCGTATGGGCCATTGGCTGATACGCGGTTTTCGTATTGATAGATGTAAAAACCACGCGCATGCGGTTGATACATGCATGCGCGTGGCGGGGGAGATTTACTGACTCAGCAGCATGCGGTCGTTGGTCAGACCGCTGCCGGAGGCCGTCTTGAACATCTTGAGGAGATCTTCGACAGTCAGGCGAGCCTTGGTTTCACGATCAATATCGATGATGATCCGGCCTTCATGGAGCATGACAGTACGGTTGCCATATTGCAGTGCGTCCTTCATGTTATGCGTAACCATCATGGCGGTGAGGTTGTTTTCCCGGATGAGCTTGCGGGTAAGAGTAAGTACCTTTTCGGCAGTTTTGGGGTCCAGCGCGGCAGTATGCTCGTCAAGGAGAAGCAGCATGGGCTTCTGCAGTGTCGCCATGAGCAGCGTCAGCGCCTGACGCTGACCGCCGGAAAGGAGGCCGACCTTGCTGGACATGCGGTCTTCAAGTCCGAGCTCAAGCATGGCCAGTGCATCACGGTACTGCTTCTTTTCTGCAGAGGTAACGCCCCAGCGAAGAGTGCGGGGCTTTCCGCGACGATAGGCGAGAGCCATGTTTTCTTCAATGGTCATGGTGGCGGCAGTGCCGGTCATGGGGTCCTGAAATACACGGCCGAGGTACTTCGCACGCTTGTATTCCGGAAGACGGGTTACATCAACGCCGCCGATTTCGATACTGCCCTTATCCACGAGGAAGGTGCCGGCAACAGCATTGAGCGTCGTGGATTTGCCAGCTCCGTTGCCGCCGATGACCGTCACAAAATCGCCTTCGTTCAGATGGAGATCAACGTCGAGAAGCGCCTTTTTCTCGGTGATTGTACCGGGATTGAAGGTCTTGGCGATGTGATTGATCTTAAGCATGGCCATTCCCTCCATTCATCGCTTCACGTGCTGCTTTGCGGGCAGCCAGCTTGCCTTTCCAGTGGGGGAAAGCAAGGAACATAGCGACAACCAGTGCTGTGAGCATCTTCAGATCATTGGTATTCAGCCCCATCCAGATGACAACCTGAATCACAAGATAATAGATGATCGCGCCCAGAGATACTGCCAGAAGCTTACCGGCAATTCCGCGGAACGGCTTGAATTTGCCGAACACGACTTCGCCAATGATGACCGCAGCGAGGCCGATAACGATCGCACCGCGGCCCATGTTGACGTCTGAATAGCCCTGATACTGGGTCAGCAGTGCGCCGGCCAGCGCTACGATACCATTGGAGAACATGAGACCAACGACCTTGTTCAGCTCAGTATTGATACCCTGCGCTCGCGACATGGCCTGATTGGCGCCAGTTGCGCGCAAAGAGCAGCCATACTCAGTATTGAAGAACCAGTACATGAAGATGACCAGCAGGATCGTCACGATGATCAGCGGGATCATAGGGTTATTCAGCGTCAGTGCACGTACATTACGTGAGCTGACCAGCAGGGTGTACTTGTTCACACTGACGGCGGTATTGGCCTTGTTCAGCATGATCTTCAGGTTGATGGAGTAAAGCGCAAGCTGCGTCAAAATGCCGGAAAGAATGGCAGGTATGCCCATGGTTGTATGGAACACACCCGTCACGAGACCTGCAAGCATACCGGCAAGGAAGGCCACTGCCATGGCAGCCCAGAAGCTCCAGCCGTTGATAATGAGCATCGCAGCCACAGCACCGCCGGTGGCAATGGAACCATCGACAGTAAGGTCCGACACCTCGAGGATGCGATAGGTGATGTAGACACCGATGGCCATGATACCCCAGATCAGGCCCTGTGCAGCAGCGCCGGGCAGCTGATTGAATAGCTTGGGAAAGCTGCCGGCAAGGTCGACGAAGTAATTGATAATCTCCAAGGCTGGGAACCTCCTCGCAAGGGATGATGCTTTTGTTTGCTAAAGTATCCGTACATTGTAAAAACAACGCCATGAAGATGATCTTGCATGGCGTTGTACTGGCTCAGGTTTATCAAGCCGGTAAAACATGCGGGCTCCAATAGAAGCCTGAAGGGATCTTACTCGATGGGCAGGTAATCAGCAGGCATGGTCAGACCAAGCTCAGCAACGTTGGCAGCATTGTACATCTTGGTGAAGTTGGGAGCGCTCTGGATCTCCATGGTGGTGATGTCGGCGCCATTCACGAGGATGTCGTAAGCCATCAGACCGGTCTGGTAGCCCAGATCATAGTAGGAGATGGACAGGGTTGCAACGCCGCAGCCGGAGCAGATGCCAGCTTCGCCGGCCACAACAGCCTTCTTGGCGGGGATGACAACGTTTGCGATGGTCTCGGTGTAGGAAGCGGCAGTGTTGTCGGTGGGGATGTAAATCACGTCAACGCTGTCGGCGCAGGCCTGCGTAACGGTTGCGACGTCGTTGGAATCGGAGAAGGAGAACTCTTCGGTCTCGTAACCCAAAGCCTTCAGGTGCTCGGCGATTACGGTAACCTGATACACGGAGTTGGGCTCAGCGGAGCAGTACAGCAGGCCGACCTTCTTCGCATCGGGGAACAGCTCCTTGATCATTGCGGCCTGGCCATCCAGAGGAGCCAGGTCAGAGGTGCCGGAAACATTCAGGCCGGTTACACCGGTCCAGCCTTCGGTCACGCCCAGAGCGGTGGCGTAGTCAGTTACAGAGGTACCCAGCACCGGGATGGTGCCGGTAGCATTCATGGCAGCCTGCAGTGCGGGCGTTGCATTGGCCATGATCAGATCGACGCCGTTAGCGTCAAAGGTGGTAGCGATGGTGGTGCAGGCGGCAGAATCGCCGGAAGCATTCTGAATATCAAATTCGACCTTATCGCCCAGCTTTTCGGTCAGAGCATCGACAAAGCCCTGCGTTGCAGCGTCAAGAGCAGCATGCTGAACCAGCTGCAACACGCCGATCTGGTACGTCTTGCCTTCGGCCATCACGGAGCCGCAGGTCAGCAGCATGCACAGTGCCAGGACGAGAGAGAGCATCTTCTTCATAGTAGGGACCTCCTTCAATACTACCATGCAGGCATCTGCGGCCTGCACGTCTACAGCTGTAAGTTTAATACAGCGTTTGGAGGATGTCAATGCTGGACGAAATTCAGGACAAAAAGAATACAACATCAAAAATACAATCTGTCGAGAGAAATAAAAGCGGAGAGGCGACGAATCGTCTCTCCGGAAGAATCATACGTTGAACAGCAAATCCTCGTAGGTTGGGAAGGGCCAGTATTCCTTTCCGACGAGCGTCTCCAAATCGTCGGCGGCAGCACGGACTGCATTCATGGCGGGGATGACCGCGTTGTTTTCGTGCAGGGCGTTCTCCAGAGCAGATTCCGACTGGAAGGATGCTCGAATTACCTTGCGCAGCTGATGAATCGCCGCATAGAGCGTAGCATTGCGCTCGGTGATCTTGGTCAGCAGACGGGCTTCCGCAATGGGCTCAAGGCCAGCGGTACGGATATCGTTGACAGTGCGGGCCAGTTCACCGCCGTACTTGATGCAGGCCGGCAGGATCTGCCTCTCCGCCATCATCAGGCATGTTTCCGCTTCGATGTTGACCACCTTGGCGTAATACTCAAGGTTGATTTCGTAGCGGGAACGAAGCTCCTTCTCGGTAAAAACGTTGTGGCGGGCAAATAGATCAATGTTCTTCTGATCCACCAGACGCGGGAGCGCTGACACTGTGTTGGGCAGGTTGGGAAGTCCGCGGCGGGCAGCTTCCTCCACCCATTCAGGAGAATAGCCGTTTCCGTTGAAGATGATGCGGTAATGCTTGCGCAGCGTCTCGACAATCAGGCTGTGCAGCGTGGTTTTGAAACTGTCTGCCTTTTCAAGCGTATCGGCAAACTGCATCAGTACATCAGCAACGATGGTGTTGAGCACCACGTTGGTATCCGAAATGGATGCTGAAGCGCCAAGGCTGCGGAACTCGAACTTGTTGCCAGTGAAGGCGAAGGGCGAGGTACGGTTGCGGTCTGTATTGTCCTTGGGGAACTTGGGCAGCACAGACACACCGATCTCAAGATCCTGCTTCTGGGCAGAATGATACTCCTGATCAGCCAGAAGGCTGTCGACAATCGCAGTCAGCTCGTCGCCAAGGAACATGGAGATGATCGCGGGCGGCGCTTCGCCTGCACCAAGACGATGATCGTTGCCGGCCGTGGCAGTTGTAACACGCAGAAGATCTGCATGATCGTCCACAGCCTTGATCACGGCGGTCAGGAACAGCAGGAACTGCGCAGAGGAGGCAGGGTCGTCACCGGGCTCCAGCAGGTTGTAGCCTGTGTTGGTGGACATGGACCAGTTGTTGTGCTTACCGGATCCGTTCACACCGGCGAAGGGCTTTTCGTGCAGCAGGCAGACCAGACCGTGGCGCAGCGCCACCTTCTTCATCAGCTCCATCGTGAGCTGATTATGGTCGGTTGCGACGGTAGTGATGGCGTAGATGGGGGCAAGCTCATGCTGCGCAGGAGCAACCTCATTGTGCTCGGTTTTGGCCAGAACACCCAGCTTCCACAGCTCCTCATCCAGCTCGGTCATGAAGGCCTTCACGCGGGGCTTGATGGCGCCGGAATAATGATCATCCAGCTCCTGCCCCTTGGGGGGCTTGTTGCCAAAGAGTGTCCGACCGGTGAAAATCAGATCCTTACGCTGGTCAAAGAGCTTGCGGTCGATCAGGAAATACTCCTGCTCGGGACCGACTGTGGGGGTTACACGGGTGGCGTCGCGGCCAAAGAGCTTCAGTACGCGCACAGCCTGCTTATTGAGCGCTTCCATCGAGCGCAGCAGAGGCGTCTTTGCATCCAGCGCTTCGCCGCCATAGGAGCAGAATGCCGTGGGGATACACAATACGCCGTCCTTGATGAAGGCGTAGCTGGTAGGATCCCATGCTGTATAGCCGCGGGCTTCAAAGGTAGCGCGCAGTCCGCCGGAGGGGAAGGAGGACGCGTCGCTCTCTCCGTGTACCAGCTCCTTTCCGGAGAACTCCAGAATGATTTTGCCGCCCTCCCGGGGGGTGATGAAGCTGTCGTGCTTTTCCGCGGTTACGCCGTTCATCGGCTGGAACCAGTGGGTATAATGGGTCACACCCTTTTCAACAGCCCAGTCCTTCATGGCATTGGCGACAATGTTAGCCATCTGCGGGTTCAGCGGACGACCGTCGGCAATGGTTTTGTGCAGGGCCTTGTATGTATCGCGAGGCAAGCGACGCTGCATTACCTCGTCATTGAAAACGTTGCTGCCAAAGAGCTCTTCCATCCGGGCCATGGGGGATTCCTCCTTTATGGACACGGCGGCGCGCACAGGACGCAGACCGCAGCTATGCTTGCAGAAACACTTTGTCAGCATAGCTGGAAATGCTTGATTTGTCAAGCTTTTTTATGCTTCTGAGCTCGTTTTGTTCAAGGTGATGGCGCAGTATTGTTCATATAATACCATATAATACATGCTGATCCGGATGGCTGCGAAATTTACGTTTATCACGGCATGAATATATATAAAAACCTGTTCAAAGAATGAAAAATGTGCTATAATGAACATATGCATTATGGTAAAGTGTGAAACTATGCCATGCGGGAAAGGAGCGCGCAGCCATGTTTGAACCAAGGGTAAAGAGCGAACAGACCGACTTGCTGATGAAGGCGGTGCTGACGCTTGAAACCACCGATGATGCGTACCGTTTTTTTGAGGATATCTGTACCATCGCAGAAATCAAGAGCATGGCGCAGCGGCTTGAAGTAGCCGTGCTGCTCAGGCACGGCGTGACTTATCAGGAGATCGCCCGGCAGACGGGTGCATCTTCTGCAACCATCAGCCGCGTCAACCGAGCGCTGAATTACGGTGCTGACGGCTATAATCGTGTCCTGAATGCGCTGCAGCCCGAAGCATCCGAACACGAATGATGAACCTTGGAAGGCCCGATTTATCAGAAAGCTTGAGGTAGCACAAGATGGACCTGAGTATGCTTAATCCCCAGCAGCGGCTTGCAGCGGAAACCCTGGAGGGGCCGGTGCTGATCCTTGCCGGCGCAGGCAGTGGCAAAACGCGTGCTCTGACATGCCGCGTGGCCAATCTGCTGGATCATGGCGTTCCTGCTTACAATATTCTCGCGCTGACCTTTACCAATAAGGCTGCGAAGGAAATGAAGGAACGCATTGCCAATCTGGTGGGAGACAGTGCGGAGGACGCCTGGATCTCCACCTTCCATTCGACCTGTGCACGTATTCTGCGTCGGGATATCGAAAAGCTTGGCTATACCCGTTCCTTTGTCATTTATGACGATGATGATCAGCAGGCGGTGCTTAAGGAAATTCTCAAACGCCTGAATATTGACGACAAGTTCCTGCCTGTCCGTGAACTGAAGTCGAAGATTTCGGATGCCAAGAACAGGCTGATGGGACCGGACGAGTGGTTCCAGCAGTCCGAGCGGGATTACCGCAGCCAGATGATCCACAACGTATTCCTCGAATACGAGACGCGGCTGAAGGCCAATAATGCGCTCGATTTTGATGACCTGCTGGTCAAGACGCTTGAGCTGCTGGCGGATCATCCGCCGGTGCTGGAAAGCTATCGCCGCCGTTTCCGCTATGTCATGGTCGACGAGTATCAGGATACAAACTACGCCCAGTACATGATGATCAAGCTGATTACCGACGAAAGCCGCAACCTGTGCGTCGTCGGTGACGACGATCAGTCCATCTATGGTTGGCGAGGCGCGGATATCCGCAACATCCTTGATTTCGAAAAGGATTACCCGGATGCGAAGGTAATCAAGCTGGAGCAGAATTACCGCTCCACAGCCAATATTCTTGATGCAGCCAATCAGGTAATCGCGCACAATGCCGGGCGCAAGGAAAAGGCTCTGTGGACCGAAAGCGGCGAGGGAGAACCGATCCGACTGTTTGCGGCGGGCGATGAACGCGAGGAGGCGGCATGGATTGCCGATCGCATCCGACAGATGAACCGCCACGGTGAAGGCTATGGCAACATGGCTGTGCTGTATCGTACCAACGCTCAGTCGCGTGTGGTAGAAGAAATGCTGATGCGTTCCGGCATTCCATACAAGGTCTTTGGCGGACAGAAGTTCTATGACCGCAAGGAAGTCAGGGATGTGGTGGCGTACCTGCGGGTGATTGTCAACCCTGCGGACGACGTGTCCCTGCGGCGCATCATCAACGTCCCCAAGCGCGCGATCGGCGAAAGCACCGTACAGGAGCTGATGAACCATGCGCACGAAAACGACATGCCCCTTTACAGCGCGCTGTCGGACATCCCTGAGAGTCTGTCTTCACGGCCTCGAAAGTGCGTCACGGATTTCTTCATGCTGATGACGATGCTGATGGCCATGAAGGATACCATGCCGGTGAATGACTTCGTAAACATGCTGGTGGAAAAGACGGGCCTGATGGAGCAGTATAAGAAAGAAGACACGGACGAGGCACGTTCCCGCGTGGAGAACATTCAGGAATTCCTCGGCGCCGTTGATGAATACTGCAAGGCCACCGAAAATCCGACACTGGAGGATTATCTGGAGAATGTGTCGCTCGTCACAGACCTTGATCAGGCAGAGGACGAGGGACGCGGCTATGTAACGCTCATGACCCTGCATTCTGCCAAGGGCCTCGAATTCCCCAATGTTTTCATGACTGGCCTGGAGGAAGGGATATTCCCGTCCTCACGCAGCCTTATGGACGATACTCGCATGGAGGAAGAACGCCGTCTTTGCTATGTCGGCATTACCCGTGCGCAGAAGCGTCTGTTTATCTCCCGTGCGAAGCAGCGCATGCTGTACAATCAGGTGAACCATAATGCCCCCAGCCGTTTTCTGGATGAGATTCCCGCGCGTCTTTTGCAGGATGAGATGGCCGGCATGAACGAACTGTTCGGGAATCGTGCGCAGCCGCAGAGACAGCGTGGATACGGCGCCAGAAACAATGCCCCTGCCAGCCGCGGCGGATATGGTGCTCCTGTCAAGCCAGGCTATGGCATGCCTGGTGCAGGCGGACGTCCCGGCGCGCTGAATATTCCCGGTGTTCAGCAGGGCTTTGTCGGCTCAGCAGCCCGAAGCGTTGCAGCCAGTGCCATGCAGAACCTGTATAAGCCCGGCGACCGCGTACGGCATCTGAAGTTCGGTGAGGGAAATGTTGTTTCCGTGACGGGCAGCGGCAATGCAGCCCGCATCAGAATTGAGTTTACGGCATACGGCGTGAAGGAATTTGCGCTGTCTGTGGTGCCCATTGTCAAGCTGGAGGACTAAAACATGACTGAGCATGCTGCCAGGATGCGTGCCATGGTTGACCGACTGAACGAGGCTGCCCGTGCTTACTATTTCAGTGACGAGCCCATCATGTCGGATAAGGACTGGGATGCGCTCTATGACGAGCTGTCAGCTCTGGAGAAAGAAACGGGCGAGGTACTGCCCGATTCTCCCACACACCGTGTCGGCAGCGAAGCGCTGACTTCCTTTGAACCCCATACACACTTGAACAGACTGTGGTCAATGGATAAGGTTCAATCAATCGAGGCGCTGGAGGATTGGATACGCCGCACGGAAAAACTTGCCGGGAAAACCGACCTGCAATACTGTGTTGAGTACAAATTTGACGGTCTGACCCTGAATCTCACTTATGAAAACGGAATGCTGGTGCAGGCCGCAACCCGTGGAAACGGTGTGACCGGCGAGGCAATTCTGCCGCAGGCCCGGACCATTCGCACAGTGCCGCTGACGATCCCGTACAAGGGGCTTCTGGAGGTACAGGGAGAATGTATCATGCGTCTGTCGGCGTTGGAGAAATACAACGCCACAGCGAAGGAACCGCTCAAAAATGCCCGGAATGCAGCAGCCGGTGCGATTCGCAACCTTGATCCCGCTGTCACGGCTTCCCGTCAGCTGGATGCGTTTTTCTATCAGGTGGGCACCATTGATCATGCGCCGTTTCATAACCAGCCGGAAATGCTGGAATTTCTGCGTATGAATGGATTCCCGGTCAGTGATTATCTCGGCAGGCCCAGCAGCAGAGACGCATTGATTGCCTGTATCCGTGAGATCGAGTCTGCTCGTGCAACGCTGGATTACCTGATCGACGGTGTCCTGATCAAGGTCAGCGATTTCGATCTGCGTGAACAGATGGGATACACAGATCGCTTTCCGCGCTGGGCTGTTGCATATAAGTTTGAAGCAGAAGAGACAACGACCGTCCTTCGTGAGGTTACATGGGAGCTGGGGCGCACAGGCAAGCTGACGCCTCTGGCGCACCTTGATCCGGTTGATTTCTATGGTGTGACGGTTCGAAAGGCGACGCTGAACAACTACGGTGATATACAGCGCAAGCGTGTCGCTATCGGTGCTCCGGTATGGATACGCCGCTCCAACGACGTTATCCCGGAGATCATGGGCCGCGTAGGAGAGGTGGCAGAGGGAGAGAAGGAAATTACGCCGCCCTCCTTCTGTCCCGCATGTGGAAGTCAGCTGATTGAGCGCGGCGCGCATCTGTTTTGCATGAACCGTGCAAGCTGTCGTCCGCAAGCCATCGCCCGCATGAGCCATTTCGTCAGTCGTGACGCAATGGACGTGGAAGGCCTGTCTGAGAAGACCATCGCACAGCTGTATGATCAGATGAACGTCCGTGACTGCGCTGATCTGTATACCATCACCATGGAACAGGCTTTGTCTCTTGAGGGATTCAAGGAGCGGAAGGCTGCGAAGCTGCTGTCTGCGCTGGACAAGAGCAAGCACTGTACACTGGATGCTTTTCTTCATGCCATAGGCATCCCGAACATCGGACGGAAGACGGCACGCGACCTCGCCAATACCTTTGGCACCCTTGCAAAGGTACAGCAGGCCACTGCAGAGGAGCTTGTTGCCATTCCGGATGTCGGTGATATCGTTGCGCAGAGTGTCCTTGAGTTTTTCTCCTTCCCGGAGAATACGGCTATGATCGAACGTCTGCTTGCCGCAGGTGTGCAGCCGCAGGAAGCGGAAGGGAAGTCGGAGGGTGTGTTCAGCGGTATGAGCATCGTGGTGACTGGAACGCTGCCCAGCCTTTCCAGAAAGGATGCAGAGGAGCTGATACGCAAAAATGGCGGGACAGCGGTTTCTTCCGTCAGCAAAAAAACCGCCTTCGTCGTTGCTGGCGAGGCGGCAGGCAGTAAACTGACCAAGGCCCAGTCCCTGGGCCTGGAGGTTATTGACGAAGCAGAGCTGCTCCGGCGCGTTGGCAGCTGATCAGCGGCGAGTACCCGTGCCGCGGCGGATGGTGTGCGCGTACGCGGCCTGTGCGGGGGTCATGGCTTCCTGCATGGAAGCGACTGCAGTGCTCTCCTCTCCTGAGGCGGATGTACCTGTACTCCCGTATGGGACTGCCTCGCCTGCAGGGATTTGCCCCGGTCGATAGCCTGGCAGCAGGAAGGTTACAAACTTCACTGAGAAAATATCGCAAACGACATACCGGGACTCAAACTCATCATACAGCACCAGAAACTGGGTAGCAACGCTGTACAGGATGCCCTGCCGGCTGATCAGACTTCCGGTTCCGATGAGAAATTCCACAATAACGTAGTTGCCGATGTTCTCCTGCAGTACCTGCTGCATCGAGCCCTGGAAGCTGACGGTGTTGAAGTCCTGATCCGGTGGAACGTTGAAGCTGTTGTTCGGTGCGGTTTCGCTCATGCGGAAGCCTCCTTATTTCTTGGTGTTGTACCCTATGCTGCCATTCCGGCGCGCATGATGAAAAGAGGAAAGAAATGTTTGACAGAACCGAGCTATATATCGAATGGCTGAAGAGCGATCCAGCCGGCTTTGCCATCTACATGGCATATACAGTGGCGGTTGTGCTGACGAGCCTGATCCTGCACGAATGTGCGCATGGCTACATGGCGCTGCGATGCGGCGATCCGACGGCAAAGATGATGGGGAGACTTTCGCTGAATCCTGCAAAGCATCTGGACCCGATCGGTACATTGTGCATGTTTCTGCTCGGATTCGGCTGGGCGAAGCCTGTCCCGGTCAATCCGCGCAATTTCGGCAATTACCGCAGGGACGATTTTCTTGTCTCGATAGCTGGTATTGTCACCAATTTGACGCTGTTCCTGATATGTTCTGCTGTGAGTATCATCGTGAACAGCTTTCTATGGCAGCCGAATTTCATCACAATTGTCAAGTTTGTTTATGGCTCTGCAGAAGGACTTGTCAACGTATTCGGCAGCAGCGAAGCCTGCATGTATGCACAGGGGATTGCATATGGCGCGTCCTTTGAGGGAATGGAGCCTTATTTCCAGCATGCATGGCTGATATATGTTCAGCGCTTCCTGCTGCTGATGGCGGACGTCAACCTGTCCCTTGCAATCTTCAACTTTCTGCCTATTCCGCCGCTGGACGGTTATCATCTGCTGAACGATACGCTGTTCCAGGGAAAGCTGGGCTTGAATTCAAAGCTGTTCCAGATGACGAGGGTGCTTCTGGTTGTGCTGATTTTTACGGGCGTGCTGAATGACATTCTGATCAAAGCCAACGAATTTGTTGGTTCTGCCGTCGTCAGGACGCTCCTGATGCTGACCGGCCAGCTGTAAGGAGAGACGTAATGGCACTGACCTTTCAATTGAAAGACTTTGATGGCCCTCTTGATCTGCTGCTATTCCTGATCAACAAGGAAAAAATCGACATCAAGGACATCTTTGTCAGCCAGATCACGGACCAGTACATTGTGCTGGTTCGCAGCGCGCCTGACCTGGACATGGATGAAGCGACAGATTTCCTTGTCATGGCGGCAACGCTGCTGGAGATTAAGTCACGCGCGATGCTGCCCCGTCCGCCGAGGGTGGAGGAAGGCGAGGAAGATCCTGAGCAGGCGCTGATTCGCCGTTTGGAAGAGTACAAGCGATTCCGTGAAACGGCGGATGCGATGAAGCAGTTTGAGCGTGCTGCCGGCAATCTGTTCACCAAGCTCCCTGAGGAATATCCCTTGCCGCCTCAGGAAACGGAGCTTGTCGGTCTCACGCTGCAGGGGCTGACAGAAGCCTTCCTCCGGATATGGGCACGAAAGCCTGAAAAAACGGACGATACCCCCGAGGTCAATCATTATGCGCCGCGTGATATCCGCCGTGACGAGCATAATGTGCAGGAATGCATGCTCACACTTCTCAAGGGAATGCGGCGCAAGGGTTGCCTCCGCTTTGAAGAGGCCTTCAGCGACGTACCGACAAAGGAAGAGGTCGTGACACTGTTCCTGGCACTGCTGGAGCTGCTGAAACTGGGCGAGACCCATATTGAGCAGGAGGGCATATACGGCGATATCATCCTATATCCGGGACGACGCGAGGTTACGGAGGAAAGCACATGAGCGAAACAGAACACATTGAACCTGCAGAGGTACAGGAGCAGGGCGGTAATCTCGCAGGCCGGATCGAAGCGATTCTCTTTGTCGCTGGCGAGCCGGTTCGTGTGGAGGATCTTGCCCGCGCGCTGAATGTATCTGTACGCGAGGTTGAAACAGAGCTGACGCGGATTCGCGATGAATATGACTTTGGTCAGCGTGGCTTCACGCTTCGACGGTTTGGACATCAGGTGCAGCTGGCCACCCGCGCGCTCTATTCCGCGGATGTTGTGCACCTTCTGCAGCCTGTACAGAAGCAATCACTTTCGCAGGCTGCAATGGAGACACTGGCTGTTGTGGCATACAAGCAGCCTGTCACGAGAGCTGAGGTCGAACAGATCCGCGGCGTAAAATGCGATTACTCCCTTCAGTCTCTTGTAAACAAGGAGCTGATCATGGAGGTAGGCAGAAAGGAAGCGTTGGGCCGTCCGATTCTCTATGGCACAACGGAGAATTTCCTTGCTCACTTTGGATTATCCACTCTGGAAGATCTCCCGCCCATGCCGGAGGTTCCCGTGGAAACGCATGAAGACGAATATCTCGGCGACATTCCCGAACTGATTCCCTGACAAGAAAAAAGGAGGCAAAAACATGGAAAAGAAGATGCTCGTGGAAGGCATGATGTGCAATCACTGTAAGGCAAGCGTTGAAAAGGTACTGAACGCTGTTCCCGGCGTAAGCGCAGCAGTGGTTGATCTGTCTGCCAAGACTGCCGTTGTTACCTGTGAAGAAACGGTCACAGACGACGCGCTGTTTGCAGCTGTGGAAAAGAAAGGCTTCAAGCCCGTAAAGATGCTGTAACATCCTGACGAACAAAGCCGCCCGCAAAGATTTCTTGCGAGGCGGTTTTCTTTCTGCAGCAATACGCACAAGTCGGCAGGAGGCACATAATCTGCTGGTGAAAGCTCCGACATCCGGCGACACAAGCGGAGCTGAACCGATAAGGAGGCGTGATTCAATGTCCTTCTACAGCTACAAGAATGCAAATCCTGCCTGCTGTCCCGGCAATATCTCCGGTAATGCGCTGGATGGATTGCAGGAAAAGGTCTGCGTACAGGTCAAGAGAGTGTACGACAGCGCCCTTCAGCAGCAGCAGCTGGACAATGTCATCGTGACGATCACCAGCTTCGCGCAGGTTAACAGCGGCAATTGCTCCTGCAGCTGCAGCTGTCAGGACGGCTCAGAGACCATTCCGCCGACGTCAGCGCCTGTACCGCCCATCACGTTTGAGAGCTGCCGCAGCAGTACCACAGAGGCTGCGATCCGCAACCTGACTGTCGACAGGCTCTGCGATCGCCCCTGCTTCGCCCGCGTCCGTGCCACCATTGATGTACCGATTGATATTCTCTTCGTGGACTCCCGCTGCGTTGAATACATCGGCAAGGGCGTCGTCAGCGTTAACCGCGACGTCCTGCTCAGCATCCCCGATGAATCCATTGTGCCCTACACGCTTGAAGCCATGGCCAGCGCAATTTGCGTGTCCGGCTGCTACGTGGGCAATAACCAGTTCAAGATGACAGTCTGCGTGACCATCATTCTCAAGGTCCTGGCAGACGTGGAGATTCTGATTCCCAGCTACGGCTTCTGCACCATTCCGCCTGCAGAGGAATTCGCGGATTCTGTATGCGATGAATTTTTCAGTCTGCCATTGTACCCGCAGGCGTCTGTGTGTAACGATGGCACGGTCAATGCATCGAATGTCCGCTGCACCTGCAATCGTGGTTGCGGCTGCGGCTGCTGATGCGAAAAGCCGTCTCCTGAAAAGGAGGCGGCTTGTTGTGATGTTAATGATCTGCTTTTCCAGCTGATGCAGCTTCAGCGGTGGACAACTTCGCGGTGTGCAGACGATCCTGCTTTTCAGGGAGTACCACGTAGAAGGTTGAACCACTGCCTACCTTGCTTCGGACGCGCAGCTTGCCGCCGTGTGCCATTACGATAATCCGGGCGATGGACAGGCCCAGACCGTGTCCGCCGCCTTCAGACTTGCGGGCAGAGTCACTGCGGTAGAAGCGGTCGAATATCTTGGGAAGCTCTTCAGAAGATATGCCAGGGCCGTTGTCTGTTACGGACAGGGTACACCAGCCAGGTTCATGCTCCACGCCGATGGTAATTGTGCCGCCGCGGGGGGTATACTTAACGGCATTGTCGCACAGGATGCGCATGACCTGCTTGATCATCCCGCGGTCGCCTTCAATGAGGCAGTTGACGGCAGGGGACAGCACGAACGTATCCTCCGGCGTAACCATCGCGGCTTCCCGATGAAGCTCCGAAACGACGTCCAGTACATCAAACTGGGCCATCTCCATCATAAGGGTCTTCTTATCATGACGTGCAAGGAACAGGAGGCTTTCCACAAGATCCTTCATGCTCTCTGTTTCCTGTGCGATGGCAGAGATGCCTTCGTCGAGAATCTCAGGATCGCTCTTTCCCCAGCGTTGCAGCATGTTAATATAGCCCTGGATGACCGCGATAGGTGTGCGCAGCTCATGAGAAGCATCGGATACGAACTGCTTCTGACTGTTATAGGAGCGTTCGATCCGATCAAGCATGCTGTTGATGACGACTGCGAGGTCGCGCAGCTCATTCTTGGTACCGGCGATGTTGATGCGGTTGCTCAGATTATTGGCAGAGAGTGTCGTGGCCATTTCGGTAATGTCACGGATGGGGGAAAGGACGGATTTGTTCAGCCGTTCACGATTGCGCAGGAAAAAGACCATCCGCAGCAAATCACAAAGCACAGCGCCCAGCATCAGCCAGCACCAGCTGATAAAGGGCCAGTAAAGATTGGCTTCGATTCTGATGGTCTGTCCAGTGTGGTGGCAGGCGTCAGCAGTAAGCCAGAGGGAGCCGCTATGAAAATCAAGCCCATTGACCCGGTACTGCAGAAGCGGGGAGGTCTCATCTGAATATGGCCAGGGCCATAGGGTTGCTTCAATCGCTTCATCCTGAATGACCAACTGGGAGAAGGTGCCGTCCTGCGCAGCGTCTGCGATGCGGATTCGCCGCATATCGCTTTCGAGATCAGCCAGAACCGTTCCGGCGAAGAAGACAGTCAGTATGATGAGGGCAAGAAGCGTTGTTCTAAGCATTTGCCAGCTGTAATGCAGTGCAATCCGGAAGGTGAGGGATAGCCTGAAATTGCTCAGCAGGTATTTGATTCGGCCGCGAATACCGCGTACCTTCTCCTTCTGCGCCTTCCGTTCGGCGCGCAGCTGCCGTCGTGTTTTCTTACTCATAGCTGAACATGTATCCTACCGCACGGATGGTATGGATGGTCTTTACGCCAAAGGGTTCGTCGATCTTGTGGCGGAGGTAACGGATATATACGTCCACGACATTTGTATCACCTGCATAATCATATCCCCATACATCGGACAACAGTGCGTCACGGGTGACTGCCTGCCCCTTGTGCTGCATGAGGTAGCGCAGGAGATCAAACTCCTTCTTCGTAAGTGCGACGGGCTTGCCTGCCCATGTGACGGCATAGCTTGCCGGGTCAAGGGTAAGTTCACCTGCCGTCAGTACAGAGGAGGCTGCTTGCTGCTGGACGGTACGATGCTTCTTGAGCCCCACACGAATGCGGGCCAGCAGCTCCTCAATGGCGAAGGGCTTGGTCATATAATCATCCGCGCCCATATCAAGGCCCATGACCTTGTCAGAGACGTCGTCCTTGGCGGTCAGCATGATGATGGGAAGGTCGCTCTCATGGCGGAGACGGCGGCAAACCTCAATGCCGGAAAGTTCCGGAAGCATCAGATCAAGGATCATCAGGTCGGGCTTCCAGGACAGAGCCTTCTCCAGACCAGTACGGCCGTCTCCGGCGGTATCGACTTCATACCCTTCGTGCAAAAGTTCGAGCTCCAGAAACCGCGCGATTTTCCGTTCGTCCTCAACAATCAGGATACGGCTCATGTGTAAGCATCTCCTTTATCAATCGTAATTTATCACAGAGACACGAAAAGGGAATGCAGCAGGTGCATTCCGTATTTCGCGTTACTCAACAGTCGCGCTGTTGAAGCCGTCCTGATCAGATTCCATGGTTACCGCGCCGTCCTGGCTTTCCACCTGTACGGGGACGTTCAGGGTAGGAGCGCTGGGGCGGTAGGTTGCGGAAGCAGGCTTGGCGGCGTAATAGCTGCGTACGTCCTCAGCCATTTCAGCTGCCTTTGCGCTGGCGTCCGCAGCAGAAGCGTCAGCCTGGCTGTTGGAAGAGCTGTTCTGGAAGCCACGGGCGAAGTCGCCTACAGAGGTCTTTACATTTTCAGCAGCGTTGCGAACCATGCGTTCAAGGTTCTCTGCATCGAATGCATGATCATGCTTGTCAATGGAAAACTTGTAGCCCAGTACGAGACAGACGATCACGCCGATGATGACGAGATGAGGGCTGATCAGCAAGCTCAGAATGCCGAAGAGCACGGAGAGATTGAGAATAGGCGTGGTACCCTTGTTGATCTTGATGCGGGAGCGGTAGAGCTTGGTAATCAGCTCCATTACAGCGTTCTTGTTGCTGGACTTACCGGACGAGGAAGCGTTCGACTTGGTGCTGTTGGCTTCTGCGCCGGTGTTGATGCGGCCATTCCGCTCGAGATCAACCAGAGCGCGGGCGACGTTGCCATTGTGGTAATCCAGCAGAGCAACGGCTTCCTGATAGCTGATGCCGCTCTTGCGACGGATGAGTTCGATGTCTTCGATGGTGTAAGCAGCCATGGTGTAATACCCCTTTCATTCTTCAGCCGGTCGGCTGTGTTGATCCTTTATTCAGCGCCGGACTTATGTGTCCCTTGCTGATGGTGATATCATATCACGTTTCCGCCGTCTTTGCTTGAGAAAAGGCGAAAGAAATCATGAGAAAATCATGAGAAAATCTGCAGAAAACACAAGAGCGTCTCCCGTGGCAGAAGACGCTCCTGTCGAAAGGTGAAAGATCAATTCCTCGTAACAGTTTGCCGGCACTTCGCAGTCGCAAAAGCCGCCCATGTCCTGCATTTCGGAGAGAATTGCGTCTGCCTGACTGGCGTCGGCGTGCTCATTCAGTCATGCCATGGTAAAAGCGCAGCGTATGGACGCAGCCGCTTTTAGCGTTTATCCATGGGAAAATCTCTTTATTTGACATAGCGGTTCTTATTCTTGGGCAGCCGTGCATAATGGCGCTTGTAGCGCTTATACAGGAATCGGAGAAGAAGAATCACCAATGCAAAGGCGATAAAGGGAGCCAGCAGGAGCATCATAAGCTCAAAGGTCAGCGGCGGGAAGGGATTGGGGTCAGCCTCGGTCATGGCAACGATTTGCTCCAGCGTCAGCGGTGCGTCAGTGCGTTTGGGGACGGTTCGCGTAGCCAGCAGGTTGAACTCGACCGGAGTACCGTTCTCAGGAAGATAGGTCATTGTACCGATGACTTCGCCCGCAGTGATCGGAGCCTTCAGCTCTCTCGTATACTGTACAAGAACCAGATCGCGCAGGTTATCCGCCAGATGTTCGATCTCTGCGTGCGTGGCGGTGATTTCACCCGTGTTCAGCGGATCGACAGGGGAGCAGGACAATGTCAGTTCGCCCAGTGCACTGTCATCCAACGCATATCCGGTAGTATAGACGGTGAGAGGGTTCATTTGGTACAGCTCGCTGATGGTCACATGTTCGAACTGGGAGAAGCCGTATTCAAGCAGCTTCTTCGTGTCGGACATATAGGTGTAGCGGCCGCTGTACAAAACGACAGAGATCAGATCAATGCCGTCCTTCGAGGCAGAACCGACATAGCAGTAGCCTGCCTGACTATGAGAACCGGACTTGATACCCGTCATGGGTTCGTAGTAGTATTTGTTGGTTTCGCCGCTCCAGGTCGGCAGCATAATGCGGTGACGGGTCTGGATGGTGCGCTCACGCTGCATATTTGTTTCCGGCAGATGCCAGGAGGTTTGACGGACAATGCTGCGGAAGGTATCATTTTTCATGGCCTCACGGGCGAGAACAGCCAGATCGCGGGCTGTAGAATAATGGTTATCGTCGTGCAGACCATGCGGGTTGACAAAATGCGTGCTGTCCATGCCATAGGCAGCGGCGGTCTGATTCATCAGATCCGCAAATGCCTCCACGCTGCCGCTGATATGCTCAGCGATTGCGTTTGCGCCGTCGTTACCCGAGCGGAGAATGGTGCCATATAGCACGTTTTCCAGCGACATTTCCTCGCCCTCGCGCAGCCCCATGGTTGTCGCGTCATCCGGCAGATTCACTGCATAGGAGCTGACTGTAACGGTGTCTGACAAATCACCGGCCATGATGCCCAGCAGGACAGTCATGATCTTGGTGGTCGAAGCAGGGTAGAGGATCATATCAGCATTCTTTTCAAAAACGATATTGCCGGTGCTTTCTTCCATCACGACTGCGGCGGTGCAGTAGAGCTGGTTTTCGTCCAGAAGCTCAGGGTGCTCTGCATCATAGGGTGATGCGCCCGGGTCAAGGGTTGGTTCGGGCATTTCAGCGCCTGCTGTCAGGGTGCAGCAAAGCATCAGAAAAATAAGCAGCATGCTGATGACACGCCTAGCAGATTGCAGCAACCATATGCCCCCCTTTCGTTGAAAATCATCTATGGTATCAATGAAATATTATAGCATTTTATCGCGCATTTGTACAGCCGATATTCTGTGATGCTTGTAAATTCATCTTCCGCACACAGAAAAGCTGCCCGTACAGCAGCTGCACGGGCAGGCGGAGTTTACATGAGGAGCGTGGTCAGCGCACCGACGGTCTCGGTGGCTTCGGGCATGGCAAAGGGCGTGACGCCGGGGAAGCTGATCAGCTGCAGCACAAGGAATACCACGCCAAGAATGGCCACATACAGCGCAAACCAATTCAGCGACACACGGCTGATCAGGCTGAGCATGAATCGGATGGCAAGATAGCCGCTGACGCCTGCAACAGCAATGCCCACCAGCGTCGGCATCAGCTCCAGGTCGTTAAACCAGCCGTTTTCCAGCGCATCCTTGCCTTCGATGAGCATAGCGCCGACGATGGCAGGAGCGCTCATCATAAAGGAGAACTTAGCCGCGCTTTTGCGATTCAGTCCGGAGAGCAGGCCGCCGGCGAGGGTAGAGCCGCTGCGGGAGATACCGGGCAACAGTGCGATGCCCTGCATACAACCCATGATGATCGCATGGAAAAAGCCGGGCTGATCCTTGTAATGATCCTTACGGCTGCTCACGATCTCGGCAATCATCAGGAACAGTGCCGTCAGCAGGAAGCTGACGCCGAGGAACCATCCAGTGTCAGCGCCGTCAATGAAATCGTCAAAGATCACCTTGACGATCAGCGTGGGCATGGAAGCAATGAAGAGCAGAAGAAGTGTTTTTGACTTGAAGGGATTGCGCAGGATGGCCCACCAATCCTTCCAGAACACGATCAAAACAGGGATCAGCGTGCCGATGTGCAGAAGGATATCCAGCATCTTATAGGCTGGGGATTCGTCTACCGTAAAGCCCATGACCATTCGGCCCAGAAGCAGATGACCGGAGGAAGAGATGGGAAGAAACTCGCCCAGCCCCTGAATAAGACCGAGAAGCGCGGCCTGCAAAGCATTCATTATGAAAGAAGCTCCTTTCAATCATTGTTTGATATACGTGAAACAGTATACCATATTATCACTTGTTTGTCACCTGTAAAGCGTCGCAATGGTAAGTGAAAGCTGTGTGAAGCGATTGACGGAAAATCGGGAATTCTGTTCAGCGATGCACAAAACCTCGGCATTCAGCATTATTTGAAGCGGAAGGAGGGATTTCTTCTATGAAGATTATCGGATATATCCTGATGGCTCTTGGCGTGATCAGTATTCTCGTGACGATCATTCTGCCTGTGCTTTTTGGCTGGAGCGGCGTATTTGCCGGCGCGACTGCCATCCTGACCGGCGTAGTCTTCGTTGCCGCAGGCGCCCGTACCTGCGGTGCAGTGCGCAGCAATCACAACAACTGCTGCTAAAACCATGATCGCATAAGCAACGCTCCCCGGCAGCCTCACGCAGACTGACGGGGAGCGAAATTGCATACATATCGTAGTGCATACAAGATTCGTGATCAGAGGAATCATCCGGCACTGCCGCTGCAGCGTTGTTTATGCGGCAAGCTTCTCCGCAATGGCTTCGAGGAAGGCGCGGCTGTTAACGGCCTTGCATTCACTGCCTTCCCAGAGGAGTGCAAGATCCTTTGTCATAACGCCGGATTCAATGGTGTCGATGGTAGCCTTCTCCAGCTTGTCTGCAAAGGCCATCAGCTCAGGAAGATGATCCAGCTCGCCGCGCTTGCGCAGTGCGCCGGACCATGCAAAGATGGTTGCAACAGGATTGGTGGAGGTCTCTTCGCCCTTGAGGTATTTATAATAGTGGCGTGTTACCGTACCATGGGCGGCTTCGTATTCAAACTTACCGTCAGGGGAGACGAGCACAGAGGTCATCATGGCCAGTGAACCGAAAGCTGTTGCGACCATATCGGACATCACATCGCCGTCGTAATTCTTACATGCCCAGATAAAGCCGCCCTTGGAGCGTACAACGCGGGCTACTGCATCATCAATCAGCGTATAGAAGTACTCAATACCGGCTGCCTCGAACTGTGCCTTATAGGTGCTGTCATAGATCTCCTGGAAGATATCCTTGAAGGTATGGTCATAGGTTTTGCTGATGGTATCCTTGGTGGAGAACCAGAGATCCTGCTTGACGCTCAGGGCGTACTGGAAGCATGCATGGGCAAAAGACGCAATCGAAGCATCAAGGTTGTGCACGCCTTGCAGGATACCGGGCCCCTTGAACTGGAAGATAGTCTGGCGGATCTCCTGACCATCCTCGCCGGTAAAGACAAGCTCTGCCTTACCCGCGCCGGGGACGTCGATTTCCACGTTGCGGTATACGTCGCCATAAGCATGACGAGCGATGGTGATGGGTTGTGTCCAGGTGCGGACAGTAGGCTTTACGCCGGAAACGAGAATGGGTGCGCGGAATACAGTGCCGTCAAGCATTGCGCGGATGGTGCCGTTGGGGCTCTTCCACATTTCGTGAAGATTGTATTCTGTCATGCGCTGTGCATTGGGTGTGATGGTTGCGCACTTGACGGCAACGCCGTATTTCTTGGTGGCATTGGCGCTGTCCACAGTCACTTGATCACGGGTTTCATCACGATGGGGAAGGCCGAGGTCATAATACTCACTTTTGAGTTCCACGAAGGGGTGGATCAGCAGCTCCTTGATATCAGCCCACAGGATGCGGGTCATCTCGTCGCCGTCCATTTCAACAATGGGCGTTGTCATCTTGATCTTGCTCATGCCAATCTCCTTTTCAGGCGCATTTACGCGCTTATCTTCTTAATCCTCTGCTATTGTACGGGATGAATGCTGTTTGTGCAAGTCTGTGAACATTAAAAGAACAGGTTCAATGGAAGAATATTTCACGAGATACCTTGACAGATGAGGTATATTGATGTATTATATTCTCGCAAGATACTTCAACACACGATGTATCTGTGCTGGTAAAGGAGGAATGCATGAGTGAATATAAGGAAGGAACATCATCAGGCGTATGAAACACTGCGTCTTCCGGAATTGCGAATGCCTGCGGACAGGCTTTCGATGATGGGACGCGATCTGCGCGACCGGTTCGACGTCTTGCGCCCTCGTACTGATTTGAAGCATTGGAGGTGAACATATGGCATTGTCCGCTGATATTCTTCGGGGATATACTGACACGATTATTCTGCGCCAGCTTTCGCAGGGTGACAGCTATGGATATCAGATCAACAAGAATGTCTCTGCGCTGTCAGGCGGAAAATTTGAGATGAAAGAAGCCACACTGTATACGGCCTTCCGCCGTCTGGAGGCGGCGGGGCTGATTCGTTCCTATTGGGGAGATGAGATGTCCGGCGCGCGTCGCAGATATTATGCAATAAGTGCGCAGGGGCTGGCACGTTTGGATGCAGACCTGCAGGTTTGGAAGGAAACAAAAGCGCAAATCGATCTGCTGCTGGAGGTATGATAAAAATGATGAACAATGACACGGTAGCCCGCATCGTAGATCTGATGTTTCAGGAACTTGAAATGAACGAGGAAGTCGCAGCCATCCGCGATGAGATCATGGACAACTGTCAGGAGCGCTACAATGACATGGTGGCATCCGGTCTTTCTGAGGATGACGCCATCGGCGCAGTGGTGGAGAGTCTCAAGGGGATGGAGGATGTTCTGGCCCAGTACAAGCGCAGGAGTCATCAGAACGACATGCCTGAGACGGAAGCAGAGGGCGAGCAGAACCTGTCCTTTGCAGCGCATACGATCCATCGGATCGATCTGACGCTTATTGATGAGGATGTATCCCTGGAGGAATCTGACGACGACGAATACCATGTTATCTGGGATGCGGATGATTCACCGCTGATGAAGGTAACCGAGGATCATGGTGTTCTGCGCATTGAGCGCGGCGTGGGCGAAGCTAAAATACTGATGAAGGATCACGTTCAGGTACAGTATAACGACGGGAAAACGAACTACACCAGCACCGAGAATTATCATGATGCGGACCTGGCTGGTATCTTTGACGGCGCAATGAAGACCCTTGACGGAACAATGAGATCTCTTGGTCAGTCGTTGAAAAGCATGTTTGCCAAGGGGAATATGCACATCCACTTTGGTTTCGGGAACGGCGGGGTAACGATTCAGATTCCTGAAAATGCGATTCCGCATGTCAAGCTTCTGACAACCTCGGGCGATATTGATGTTCAGGAGGTTGCCATGACGGATCTGAATGTCACCACGACCAGCGGAGACATCACCATCGAGCTGAATGAGGAGCAGCATCTGCATCATATGGAGGTACGGACGACCTCTGGTGATATCAACGTGACTGCCTATGCAGACAGCGCTGCAATTGCTTCTACATCCGGTGATGTGGAGGTGGAGGGACGTCTTGATTCATTGAACGTCAGTACAATCTCCGGCGATATTGATGTTCAGGCAGATGCAGTCAATGTAGCATTCAAGGCGATCAGCGGCGATGTGGAGCTTGAGTTCGACAGCGATGAACTGCGAGTGGTTCACGGAAGTACAATTTCCGGCGATATTGACATTGATCTTCCGCGTGGGATCGGCTTCATGAGCATCAACACACATACTCGTTCCGGCGACGTGACTACGCGATGCCATACGAATGGTGTTGGACCCACGGTCACAGGTAGTGTAACTTCTATGTCCGGCGATATTACCATCAACTGAAAACGGCCTCCGCTGACGAAGTGGGTCAGCGGAGGCTTCATGTGTCTGATCAGAATATGAGGTCATGTCGAACTCCGTGGTGGAACAGCACGCCGTCTGTCAGGCGGATACGCAGGATGATGGTATGGGGGTCACTTTCATTGATATGTCCGTTGTGATACCATTCGGCGAAGACGGTACGCAGCTTGTCTGCAATATCGTCATTCTCCGGTCGAAGGATGTGACCAAGGCTTTCAGCGAAGCCATGTCCTGTAAACCATTCACCACACAGACCGACGGTCGGTATGTTTTCGATCTGTTTCATCTTATTGGATCGTGCATGAGTGATAGTATAGAAAGCGCCGTCCTCATAGAAAGCATTGACAGTCCGGACGGAAGGGATGTTTCCGTTGATCGTAGCAAGCGCGATTAACGTATCGTGGCCAAAGCGTTCGTCCATGATGGCGGCGATTTCGGTTGTGAAGCTCATGCCTGTGTCTCCTTTCAGTCTCGTCCGGGGCGCATTTCACGCTGCCCGCAGAGCATGGTGGAAAAGCCGAACAGTTCATAAAAGGGGCGCAATGCATCCTCACCGTAGATGACAGATACCATGTACACGCCGTCAGCTGTCAGTCTCGCAAGGATACGCTCCATCAGTTGTGTGCCGATCCCTTGTCTCTGGTAATCCGGGTGCACCATCACATCCTGTATATATGCGTCTGTTACACCGTTTGAAATGATCTCTGCGTAGCCAACCAGTCGCTCGCCATCACATGCGCAGAGATGAAAGGTGCTGTTCAGACGAGGATCAGCAAGATCGCGCTGCATACGATTCCAACCGACGGCCTGACGCAGGTCCGCCAGCTCAGACGGGGCAACTGGGACGTCAAATTCATACTGGATCATCATAACCTCCCATAGGAAAAGGCCTCCGACAGTCTGCTATCGGAGGCCAGAGTATGCTGTCAGCAACTTAGCGCTGCACGCGGCCGGTGCCGGAGCCCTTCATCAGGGACTCAACTTCCGCGACGGATACGCGGTTGTAGTCGCCGATGATGGTGTGCTTCAGGCAGGAAGCAGCCACGGCGAATTCCAGCGCGGTCTTCTCGTCGGGATAAGTATTCAGGCCGTAAATCAGGCCGCCGCCGAAGGAGTCGCCGCCGCCAACGCGGTCAACGATATCGGTGATGGAATACTTGCGGGACAGGAAGAAGTCCTTGCCGTTGTACAGGCAGGCACGCCAATCATTGTGGTTGGCGCTCTTGGACTCACGCAGGGTGATGGCAACACGCTTGATGTTGGGGTAGGTCTGCATGGCCAGGGAAGCGATTGCCTTGTAGTTCTCGATGTTCAGCTCGCCCTCTTCCACGTCGCCCTGAGACTCAGCCTTCAGGCACAGGGACTTCTGGAAGTCTTCCTCATTGGCGATGACGGTATCGACGTACTTGACCAGCTCGGTCATGACTTCGTCCGCACGCTTACCGTACTTCCACAGATTCTTGCGGTAGTTCAGGTCGCAGGAGACATGAATGCCCTTGGCCTGGGCAGCCTTCACGGCTTCCAGAGACAGCTCGGCAGCGCCTTCGGAGATGGCGGGCGTGATGCCGGTCAGATGGAACCAGGTCGCGCCTTCGAAAACTTCGTCCCAGTTGATGTCACCGGGCTTGGCTTCCGCGATGGCAGAGCCGGCACGGTCGTAAATAACCTTGGAGGGACGCTGCACAGCGCCGGTCTCCAGGAAGTAGATGCCCATGCGGCCGTCCTTCTTGACGATCTTGGTGGTGTCAACGCCGAAGCCGCGCAGCTCACGGATGCAGGCCTCGCCGATATCGTTCTTGGGCAGCACGGTCACGAAAGCAGTGTCCAGACCGTAGTTAGCCAGAGAAACGGAGACGTTGGCTTCGCCGCCACCGAAGGTGGCCTCCAGAGAGGGGCTCTGGAAGAAGCGCTCGTAAGCAGGGGACTTCAGACGCAGCATGATTTCGCCGAAAGTAACAATCTTGCCCATTTTAGGTGTACCTCCAAATCAAATTTATGAATCAGGGATCAGCGAAGGTTATTCGCTTTCTCTTGTCAGCCAGACGTAGCAGCAGCAGGCGCATTCGTTGCTTTGGGACTGGATCTCACGGATTCGCCATCCGCTTTGCAGATAGGCGTCCAGCTCAGGGAGCTCAGCCACCTCACGATTGCCGGTTACCTGACCAACAATGATTAGCTTATCCAATGGTAAAACCTCCTTGGCAGAGGCGATTGGGTGAATTTCAGCCGTACGAGCTTGTTCACCAGACAACTGAAAGGTCCAAACGTGCGTGCTGTGGATCGCTTTCAGTCAACATTGGCGTAGTATAGGGGCGTGGTCTCATCCATTACTTCTGCACCAGATGCACCGCGAAACCGGCAACCTCGTCCTCGAGGTAGATGGCGATCAGCTTGCCGTTCTTGACAACTGCGGACTCCTCGATGAACTTGTAGCCGCGCTGCTCCAGATGCCACTTGGCGCGCTTGACGCTGTTGGTGCCGATGGCGATGTGACCATGCTTGCCGCGGCCCATGTACTTGTTGATCTCGATGCCGGTGCCCACGAAATTGGAGGAGTTGCCTTCCTTGATGGGCATGCCCAGCAGAGCGGCCAGCTTCTTGCACTCGGCCATGGACTCCTCTGCGTTTTCGGTATTGATGCCGATGTGACGCAGCTCGAAGCCCAGCATTTTGTTGACCGCAGAGCGGGTCAGCTCAGTGATCTTGTCCCATTCCTTGTTGGCAATGGCGTCCTTGGGGCACATGAAGGTGCCGCCGCAGCACAGGATGCGGTCATAGGCCAGGTAATCCAACATGTTCTTCTCGTTGACGCCGCCGGTGGGCATGAAGTTCAGGCCGGGATAGACGGGGGCCAGATTCTTGATCATGGGCAGGCCGCCGGCAGCCTCAGCGGGGAAGAACTTCACGGCGTTCAGGCCGTAGCTCAGAGCCACCTGAATATCGGAAGGCGTGGAGGTGCCGGGGCAAATCGGAATGCCCTTCTCAACGCAGTACTTCACGATCTCGGGGGAAAGGCCGGGAGACACGATGGCGGCAGCGCCGGCGTTGATGGCACGGTCAACCTGATCAATGGTCAGGACAGTACCAGCGCACAGCAGAACATGGGGCAGCTCCTCATGCACGCGGCGGATGGACTCTTCAGCAGCAGCAGTACGGAAGGTGATCTCCGCAACGGGAAGACCGCCGTCAGCCAGCGCCTTGCACAGCGGCACAGCATCATCAGCGTCATTGATGGCGATGACAGGAACCAGACCAGCCAGGGAAAGCTTCTCCAAAAACTCCATGGGACATCGTCCTTTCTGTGATGATATTGGTGTAAGCGGTTACATCAATGGCAAAGAAATCGACAGAAGAGATTCCGTGCAATTCCTATCCCTTTGACGCATCGCATTGAAAACCACTTTCATGATACAACGTTCCGGCCAATCCGTCAAGCGAAAAGGCGTTTTTTTCACCATTTTTCCGGCAAATCATCCAGCTGCCAAGACGTTTGGCAAGCAAGTTGCTCAGTAAAAAGGATGACATGCTCATTGTATACAGACAATGCTTGCGAAAAATCGACAGTCATGGTATGATATATATGTGTGTCATCCAATCCATATCCTGGAAGGGAGGATTCGTCCCATGAGTCCCACAGTCACGTTCAAATGTCCCTGCTGCGGCGGATATCTTGAATTCGATCCGTCAGCTCAGCGGTTCAAGTGCCTTTATTGCGGACAGATTCTTTCAGAAGAGGATCTGAAGGATCAGTCGATGCAGCGCGAAGCTGAGGCAGAAGAAAAGATGGCGGAGGAAGCCGCTTATGAGCAGTCCATGGCGGAGAAAGCCGGGGAATCGCTGCGCAGCTATCATTGCCAAATGTGCGGCGCGGAGATCGTCACTACGGACACTACGGCCGCAACGCGCTGCTACTACTGCCACAGTCCGGTGGTTCTGCATGATCGTCTGGATGATGAATTCCGTCCAGACGGCGTGATCCCGTTCCAGCTGGACAAAGCAGCAGCGGAGAAAAAATTTACTGAGTTTGTGAACCGGAAGCGGTTTATCGACCGCGGCTTTTTTGACCGTGCTCAGCTTGAGATGTTTTCAGGCGTATATTATCCCTACTGGTATTGCGATATAGACGGCGTGGCGACCTTCAGCGGCGAGGGTACTCGTACATCTGTCGAAACGACGCCGCGTCATATCGTGACCACGACGCGGTATTTCCGCGTGGAGCGCGAAGGACGTCTTACCTTCCGCAGCATGGCTCGCAAGGCGCTCAAGAAAGCAGATGGCACGCTTTCAGACGGCATCCATCCCTATGACTGCACGGCGGTGAAGCCCTATGCGTCCGGCTATCTCAGCGGTTTCCTTGCTGAAAAACGTGATGTTGACGAAGCTTCGGTCAAGGCAGATATGCTTCAGGAAGCCGAGGGTTATGCAGGCGGCATGATGCGGAAAAATCACAGTTACAACAGCCTGAACGGCAGTACAAACTTTCGTGCAACGAAGGTCGACGCCCGATATGTCCTGCTGCCCTCATGGGTGCTGACATACAAGGGCGGCAAGGACGGCGTGCCGTACTATTACATGATGAACGGACAAAATGGCCGCGTCTGCGGAAAGCTGCCCATCAACAGAGGAAAACTGATTACCTGGGCCATCGGCGCTGGTCTTATTGTGTTTGCAATCCTTTGCGCGGGAGGTAAGTTCATATGGTAAGGAAACTGGTATCCGTGCTCATCCTGCTGGTGCTGCTCATTCCCGCTGCTGCGCTGGCAGAGGAACAGATTGATGATCAGGCAGGGGTTTTTTCCGTTGCAGAGGAACAGCAGATTAATGACGTGATTGACCGCATCGAGAAGCATCATCAAGTGGACATCGTTGTTCTGACGACCTATGACGTACCTTACGATTACAGTGAATCCATGTATCGCGTGCGCGACTACGCAGATGATTTCTATGATCAGGGAGGATATGGTATGGGTCCGGATTACTCCGGCATGCTGTATCTGATTGACATGAACAACCGTGTCCAGTGGATTTCCACCGGCGGCGTGATGATCGAGTACATCAATGACGCGCGAGAGGAAGAAATCTTTGATGCGGCGGACATCAGCATGCGCAGCGGCGCCTATGGTACGGCGGTGCTGCGGGCCATGCAGAAGGTCGAAAATCTGATGAATAAGGGACGCGCAGAAGGCACCTTCCTTTATGACGAGGCAACTGGTCAGCGGCTGAGCGGCATCTACAATGCGCTGACAGCTGGAGAGATGCTGCTTGCGGCCATTGCCGGCGCTGTGGTGGCGATTGTTTTTGGGCTTTGTGTAAGCGCAAGCTACAGCCTTCGCGGCAGCACCTACAAGTATGATCTGGCGGCAAACAGCGGCCTCAAGCTGACCCGCGATGACGGTCAGTTCCTGCGTCAGACTGTCAACCGCACAGCTCGCGCTGCGAGCAGCAGCAGCGGACGCTCCGGAGGCTCAGGATTCAGCGGACGGGGCGGCAGCGGCGTACACCGTTCGTCCAGCGGACGCAGCCATGGCGGCGGAGGTCGCCGGTTCTGATGAAAAGAAAACTCAGGCGTATGTGTCTGCAGCAGCTGCAGGATACTTTCGGCTTGCAGGGTTTTCGTCCCGGCCAGAAGGCAGCGGCAGACGCTTTGCTTTCAGGCCGGGACCTTCTTTGTATTCTGCCTACCGGTGCTGGAAAAAGCTTATGCTGGCAGCTGCCTGCGGTGCTGCATGCTGGTATGACCGTGGTGGTTTCGCCGCTGATCGCTCTTATGCGGGATCAGGTCATGCATCTGACAGCACGCGGAATCCCCGCGCTGACGATTGACAGTCTCATGACAGAGCAGGAGAGAGCGCAGGCCATGCAGCGTCTGCAAACAGGAGAGGTACGGATCGCGTATGTTTCCCCAGAACGACTGGAAACAGTGACGTTCCGTCAGCTTTGCCAGGAGCATACACCCTGGCTTCTTGTGATCGACGAAGCCCATTGCGTTGTACAGTGGGGACAGGAATTCCGACCGGCTTATGGTAAAATTCGTTCATTCGTTGCTTCACTCCCGCAAAGGCCTGTTATCTGTGCGATGACTGCAACTGCAGATAAACGCATGCGGAAACAACTGACGGATAATCTGAAGCTGCGCTTTCCCCGACAGGTAACGCTGCCGGTGCTCCGGGATAATCTGCAATTTCATGTGCGAACAACAATCAGCCGGTCGGAAGAAATTCTTCGAATCCTGACAGGTACATCGGGCAAAGCGGTTGTTTTCTGCAGGACCCGTGCCAGAACGGAAGCCATGGCAGCCTACCTGATCCGGCAGGGCTTTGCAGCTGCATACTACCATGCAGGACTCGACCGTACCGAGCGAAACCTTGTTCAACAGCGCTTTTCGGACGGAGAAACAAGGATTCTGGCAGCAACGACCGCCTTTGGCCTGGGTATAGATATCCCGGATAAACGATTCGTCATCCATGATCATCTTCCTGACAATGTCATTGATTATGTACAGCAATCCGGACGTGCAGGCAGGGATGGATTCCGGGCCGATTGCTATCTGTTGATTGATCCGGCTGAGTTCGTACGCACGGCACGGTACATGAACACTATGTACCGGAGACTTCGCAAGCAGCCATTCAAGAGATTTGCAGCACTGAAGGAGGTCTGGTGGCCGAAGCGGCGGCTGATGCAAGCACTCATGACGTCCGACTGTATCCCTGCTGCCATTGCCGGCTGCTTCGGAAAACGTGCGGGCAGATGCGGCTGCTGTTCTGCATGCGGGAATGGTCCGATCCTCCGGAAAATCCCGCCTCTTCATCAAATGAAGGCGTGGCAGGTGAGAGCGTGGCTGCTGCGATGGCAGAGGGAAGCGATTGCACGACGGGAAGGCTGCAGAGACAGCAAGATCCTGACGAATGCAGCGCTGGTCACTGCTGCAAAGCGGATGATGCTGAAAAATTCTACATCGACAGGAGCGGCTGACATGGAGCGGCTTATGTCCAATATACAGAGAGCGGAGATGTATCATGCAAAAGAAAATGGGACATCCTGAGGATGCAGCAGCGATGGGAAACCGGGTGAGAATAGCCAGATTCTTCTAACGAAAATCCTCTTGACATCCGGCCCGATCCTGCATATAATACAAATCAAGGGATGCTCCTGGGGTGTCTGACAGCCCTCTGGTTTTCGCCGCATTTCATAAATTGGAGCCCGGGTCTATTGTTCGGCTATGCCATGCCCCCGCAGCAATGCGTCAGGGGACGGCAGATGCCGGCGGCAGGGCACCTCCCTGCTTTAACAGCGGGTGAAAAAACAGCGTGCATCGTCATCCTGGGAGCATCTTATGCTTGCAATCCCGCCAGCCCGGCAGCATTTGCCGGGTTGTTTTTTTGTTGAAGGATGCGCTTGAATATCGTGTAATCAGGTCACGCAGCAGCGTATGTGAGGAGGAATTATGATGAGCATCACCCATCGGCAATATCGCCTGCTGTCCGATCATATGGCAGTCTATCAGTTCATGACGGAGATCTACCAGCGAGACTGGTCGTGCGGCGTGCCCGCGCCCTTCTTGGAGTATGCACTGTGTTCCGAATGGATGGACAAGAGCCTTGTTCACCGGAATCGCCTCTGGTTCGATGGGGAGACCATCGTGGCGATGGTATTCTACGAGAACCCGGCAAGCGACAGCTATTTCAGCCTTCGTCCGGGCTATGAGAAGCTGGCTGATGAGATGGTCGCCTACGCCCTGTCTGACATGCCGAAGCAGGATGGTCAGCAGCGGCTGGTGATCTTCGGTGCACAGAAAACGCTGGCAGAAGCGGCTGAACGCGCAGGCCTGCGGCGGGCATTCTCATACTGGGACAAGGTGCGGGACTTTGCAGTGCCCATGGATTACCCGCTGCCAGAGGGTTACCATTTTGCCACTGCGCCCCTTGACCCGGCCAAATGCAGCGAGTGCTGCTGGAAAGGCTTCAACCACGAGGATGAAGGTCCGTGGGATGGCAAATACGAGAGCGCGCTGTCGCTGATGGCTGCGCCTCATGCCACGCATGACCTTGCCGTCGCCGTCGAGAACGGGGCGGGCGAGTACGTGTGCTACGCTGGCATGTGGTGGACGCCGGAGAATAAGCTGGCGTACATGGAGCCCCTGTGCACCGTGCCGGAGCATCGCCGGAAGGGGCTGGCAGCAGCTGCGCTGTCGGAACTGTACCGGCGGACGAAGGCGCTTGGTGCGACCCACATGACGGGCGGGGGTGACCCGTTCTATGATAAAGTCGGGTTTGAGCCGCTGGTGGAGTGGAATTTCTGGGTTAAGTGAAATTGAGCGCTCCACAAAATTCTGGGAGCGCTCAGCGTTATTCTTTCTTTCCGTTGCGGTTGCATTTGCCGCAGGGCTGCATGTCCATAAGCTCGGCGTTGCGAACAGAGACACGGCGAGGGTCTTCCATCTTGGAGCAGTCATGTTTCAGATGCCTACGGATACCTCCGTCTGTTGGAATCCAAATACCCCGGCCGTTGCTGGAAGGCTCGGCAACGTCAAGCTCATCTGGGAGGAGCCCCCACAAGAGCAGGGTCAGGGTGTTATCATCCAGTGTGCCAGTTGCAGGAAGATGGTTCGCTTCCTGAAAGCGGAGGACGGCTTGCAGGGTGTTTTCATCGAATAGGTGCGCATCATTCGCTTGGAGCAGATACCCTTGATCAATCAGCGCGTGTTGTATGTATTCCATCGCAGGCCCGCCGTCCCCCAGCTGGATAAAGCAGGAGCATACCGCCTGATGGCATTCGCATGGGACTTCCGCAAAGCAAATGCTGAAGCAAAGGCACAGACATAAGATGATCGGAATTGCTTTTTTCATGGGCGTCCTCCTGGCATGGTTCTGTCAGTATAGCATGAATGCGTGAGGAAGTAAATAGAGGATTCGTGCTGTCATCTTGTATCCAAACAAAATCCTTGACAACAACAGGACTTTGCGGGTATAATACCACCATGCGATGAAGGAAAGAGTACCCTGCAAACGCACGCTCAGAGAGCCGCGGGTTGGTGCAACGCGGTCGGCGGGGGCGGGGGAACATGGCTCCGGAGCATCAAGCCTGAACACAGTGCGGTGATTGCCGTGCTCAGTAGGGCCTGACGGGTCGCGCCGTTATCCGTATGCGAAGCGATAAATCAGGGTGGCAACGCGGGAGACTTCGTCTCATTTTTTCCCGCCCCTCGAGCAATGAGGGGCGGATTTTCTTTTGCCCCGAAAACGACCGGGATGCATGTCCCATCAACCAAAGGAGGATGGTTCCCCATGTGTGAGTGCAAGAAGCCTTACTACATCACCACCGCTATCGCGTACACGTCGGCCAAGCCGCATATCGGCAACACCTACGAGATCGTGCTGGCGGACGCCATCGCCCGCTCCAAGCGTCAGCAGGGCTATGATGTGTACTTCCAGACCGGCACCGACGAGCATGGCCTCAAGATCCAGCAGAAGGCCGAGGCTGCCGGCATCACGCCCCAGCAGTACGTCGATAACGTCGCGGGCGAGATCAAGCGCATCTGGGATCTGATGAACACCACCTACGACAAGTTCGTGCGCACCACCGATCCCATGCACAAGGCCAAGGTACAGAAGATCTTCCGCAAGATGTACGAGAAGGGCGACATCTACAAGGGCAAGTACACCGGCAAGTACTGCACCCCCTGCGAGTCCTTCTGGACCGAGAGCCAGCTGGTGGAGGGCAAGTGCCCCGATTGCGGCCGCGAGTGCGTGGACGCCGAGGAAGAGGCCTACTTCTTCAGGATGAGCAAGTACGCCGACCGCCTCATGAAGCACATCGAGGAGAACCCTGAGTTCATCCAGCCCGAGAGCCGCAAGAACGAGATGATCAACAACTTCCTCAAGCCCGGACTGCAGGATCTGTGCGTCAGTCGTTCCTCCTTTACCTGGGGCGTGCCGCTGGACTTCGCGCCCGGCCATGTCAGCTATGTCTGGCTGGATGCGCTGAGCAACTACATCACCTTCTGCGGCTATGATCCCGACGGCAACCACGACGAGCAGTACAAGAAGTTCTGGCCCGCCGACCTGCACCTGATCGGCAAGGACATCATCCGCTTCCATACCATCTACTGGCCCATCTTCCTCATGAGCATGGGTGAGGAGCTGCCCAAGCAGGTCTTTGGCCATCCATGGCTGCTGGTCAAGGGCGACAAGATGTCCAAGTCCCTGGGCAATGTGATCTATGCCGACGACCTGGTCGATCTCTTTGGCGTGGACGCTGTGCGCTACTTCGTGCTGCACGAGATCCCCTTCGCGGCGGACGACATCATGACCTATGAGCTCATCATCGACCGCGTGAACAGCGATCTGGCCAACATCCTGGGCAATCTGGTGAACCGCACCATCGCCATGAACAACAAGTACTTCGGCGGCGTGATCCAGTCCGGCGACGTGGCTGGCGACTTCGACGAGGAGCTGAAGCAGATCGCCCTGGCGATGCCCGGCAAGGTGAAGGCGAAGATGGACGAGCTGAAGGTCGCCGACGCCATCGACGAGATTTTCGTCCTGCTGCGCCGCGCCAACAAGTACATCGACGAGACCACGCCCTGGATCCTCGCCAAGAACCCCGAGACCCTGCCCCGTCTGGGCACGGTGCTCTACAACCTGCTGGAGGCCATCCGCTTCGCCGCCATCGCCCTGGAGCCCTACCTGCCCGACACCAGCAAGCGCATCCTGGAGCAGCTGAACGTCTGCAACGGCGGCCTGGAGAGCCTGAACGCCTTCGGAGGCATGGTCGCCGGCGAAAAGGTCGGCACGCCTGAGATCCTCTTTGCCCGTCTGGATCCGGTAAAGAAGATGGAGGAGATCAACGCCGCCAACGAGGCCAAGAACAGCAAGAACGAGAAGAAGGCCGAAAAGCAGCAGAAGAAGGAAGAGAAGAAGCACGAGGAGCCGACCTATCCCGAGGTCATCGACATCGACACCTTCTTCCAGTCCAAGCTGCAGGTGGGCCGCGTGCTGGAGTGCACCAACGTGCCCAAGTCCAAGAAGCTGCTGCAGTTCCGCCTGTCCTTCGGCAAGGACGGCGAGCGCACCATCCTCTCCGGCATCGCTCAGTACTATCCCGATCCCGCCGCGCTGGTGGGCAAGCAGATCGTGGCCATTACGAACCTCGCGCCCCGCAAGATGATGGGCATCGAGTCCCACGGCATGATCCTGTCCGCGGTGGATGACGAGGGCAACCTGCGCCTGGCTTCCGTGGGCGAGGGCGTGGCCGACGGCGCGCTGCTTGGTTAATCCCATGAGTGAAGCGGAAATGAGGCGAAGCCTCTTCGATTCCCATTGCCATGTCGATGATCCCAAATTCGACGCGGATATCGACGAAGTCCTGGCCCGCATGACGGAGCATGGCGTCACCCGCTATGCCGTCGTCGGGTCGGACATGGCGTCCTCGCGCCATGCCATCGACTTCGCGCAGAGCCATGAGGGGGCGTATGCCGTTGTGGGCATCCATCCCCATGAAGCGAAGACGTATCAGGAGGGCGACCTCGACACGCTGACGGAATGGCTGAAGCTTCCCAAGGTGCAGGCCATCGGAGAGATCGGACTGGACTATTACTACGACCTGTCGCCCCGTGACGTCCAGCTGGATGTGTGCGAGAAGCAGATGCAGCTGGCGTACCGGCTGGACGTCCCCGTGGCCTACCACGTCCGAGACGCCCATCAGGATATGCTTGATCTGATGAAGAAGCAGAAGGGATCACTGTCCGGCGGCATCATTCACTGCTTTTCCGGCAGCTGGGAGATCGCAAAGGAGTACCTCAAAATGGGGTATTACATCAGCTTTGCCGGGCCGGTGACCTTCAAGAAGGCGCCGAAGCTGCAGGAGGCGGCCATGAACGTGCCCCTTGACCGGCTGTTGATTGAGACGGACAGCCCGTATCTTTCCCCCGAGCCTATGCGCGGCCGTCGGAACGAACCGACCCATGTCCGCTTCGTGTGCGAGAAAATCGCGGCCCTGCGTGGCATGGAGGCTGCGGAGCTTGCAGAAATCACCACACGCAACGCCATGGACGTATACCGTATCAAGTGAATCTCAGGGATGCTCCTGCATTGCAGGGGCATCCTTCATTGTATGCAGGTTTCGGATATTGCATAGAATGAATAAACATGCTATAATAAGTGGAATAGTTTTCATGGAGGTGTCCGTGTGATCACGACGATCTGCATGAATCCGTCCTTCGACAAAACGGTGGAGGTGGATTCTCTCAGCCTCGGACATGTGAACCGTATCCGTACGTCACGGACGGATGTTGGCGGCAAGGGCATCAATGTGGCTGTGGTTGCAAGGAGACTCGGAATCGATGCGCGGGTCATCGGTGTTGCAGGAACGGATGGAATCGGCCGCATCTGTGATGAGATGGACAAGGAAGGCGTGCAGCATGCATTCCTGCCGGTGGACGGTTCTGTGCGTATCAACACCAAGGTTGTGAGTCTGGACGGCAGCGGTGTGACCGAGCTGAATGAATCAGGACCAATGATGACAGCCGAGGTGCTTGCTGAGTTTTTTGCGCTGGCACGTGAAAAAACAATGGGCAGCGATTATGCAGTCATCACGGGTTCATTGCCGCCGGGCTGTCCGCCTGGTACCTGCCGTGAGCTGATCCGTGCGCTTAATGGCGTCAGATGCATTCTGGATGTAGGCGGCAATGAGCTGACACTTGGTGTTGATGCAAAGCCTTTTCTGATCAAGCCAAACCATCATGAGCTGGCAGCCGCACTCCGGACGGAGATGCATACGCTGGAGGATATCCGCCGCGGCGCTCAGTCCTTTGTGGATGCCGGCGTGGAACATGTTGTTGTGTCGCTTGGCAGAGACGGCGCGATGTATGTTGGTCACGAAGGTGCTTTTTATGTCCCGGAGGTGCCTGTAGAGGTGCATTCCACTGTTGGTGCAGGGGATGCGATGGTTGGAGGTCTGCTGTATGGTCTGCTGAAGGATGGAACGGTTCTGTCTGCCATGCGTTATGGTGCAGCAGCGGGAACGGCCTCTGTCATGACCGAGGGGACGCAGCTGATTGTCCCGGACGATTTCCTGCACCTGATCGACAGGGTGCAGGTACAGGTGCTGTAAAATGTGGTTTCGCAAGATCAAAGCAGAGTATTCCGATGGCGTGATCGATCTGGTGCCGCTGCGTCTGTATCCGCCGGAGCGTGAGATGGGCTTCGGCAGGAATTATGATTTCATGATCACCGAGCATGACAGACGGTATGAGATTGGCCGGATTTCCCTGCGTGTGGGCGAGAGTCCCTGCGTGTACTATTTCGGTCATATCGGTTATCACATTGATCCGCCGTATCGCGGACATCATTATGCCCGGCGTGCCTGCGAGCTTCTCCGGCCGCTGATCACCCTTCATGGCAAGGAAAGTGTAGTCATCACCTGTGATCCTGACAACTGGCCGTCCCGAAAGACATGTGTTGGTTTGGGCTGCGTGCTGGAACGGATTGTTGATGTGCCGGAGGAGATACAGTATCGCTGGGAAATCAGCGCGGTGAAGTGCCGTTACATCTGGCGTATGAATGGCCGGATGGATATTGACTGAATCCATCCCCCGAAGCGGGATGTTATGCATGGAGGATGCACACAATGGAAATGCAGTCTGCCGGCGTTAAAATCCATTATGAGCTGGCGGGAAACGGAGCCAGGCGGGTCGTACTGCTGCATGGCTGGGGCTGTTCAACAAAGCTGATGAAGCCCATTGCGGATTTTCTTGCAAAGGACATGACAGTACTGTCTGTTGACTTTCCTGCGCACGGAGAGAGCGGTCGTCCGCCGGAGCCCTGGGGTGTACCGGAGTTTGCGGCATGTCTCAAGGAGCTGCTGCAGGAGCTGCGTTTTCTGCCCTGCAGCGTGATTGCCCACTCCTTTGGCGGGC